>NZ_QJUG01000104.1 GCF_003426775.1 Allorhizocola rhizosphaerae
CTTGTGGAGGGGGCGAACCGGCAGAAGACGCCGAACGAGATCGCGCTGAACATCCTGCTGGCCAGCCTGACCATCATCTTCCTGCTGGCCGTCGTGACGCTGCAGCCGATGGCCATCTACGCCAAGAGTTGGCAGGCCGCCGCGCCCGACACGATCGCGCTCACGGGCGACGGGCTCTCCGGGATCGTGCTCGTGTCGCTTCTCGTGGCGCTGATCCCGACCACGATCGGTGCGCTGCTGTCGGCGATCGGCATCGCCGGCATGGACCGGCTGGTGCAGCGCAACGTCTTGGCGATGTCGGGCCGGGCGGTCGAGGCAGCCGGGGACGTGAACACGCTGCTGCTGGACAAGACCGGCACCATCACCCTGGGCAACCGGCAAGCGTCGGAGTTCCTTCCCGTGCAAGGGATTTCGGCCGCTGACGTGGCCGACGCGGCGCAACTGTCCTCTTTGGCCGACGAAACCCCGGAGGGCCGCTCGATCGTGGTACTGGCTAAAACAGATTATGGCTTAAGGGAGCGGGACGCACACGATCTGCATTTCGTGCCGTTCACCGCGCAAACCCGAATGTCGGGTGTGGACATGCCCGGACGGCAGATCCGCAAGGGCGCCGCGGCGGCCGTGATGAAGTGGGTCCGCGACAACGGCGGCCACCCCACCGGCGACGTCGGGCACATCGTCGACGGCATCAGCTCCACGGGTGGAACACCCTTGGTCGTGGCCGAACTGCGCCAAGGGCAGCCGGCCCGCGCGCTGGGGGTCATCCGGCTCAAGGACGTGGTCAAGGCGGGCATGCGGGAACGCTTCGACCAGATGCGCCGCATGGGCATCCGCACCATCATGATCACAGGTGACAACCCGTTGACCGCCAAGGCGATCGCCGACGAGGCCGGAGTCGACGACTTCCTCGCCGAGGCCACACCGGAGGACAAACTCGCGCTCATCAAGCGGGAGCAGGAGGGCGGGCGTCTGGTCGCGATGACCGGCGACGGCACCAACGACGCCCCGGCCCTGGCACAGGCCGACGTCGGCGTCGCGATGAACACCGGCACGTCGGCGGCCAAGGAGGCGGGCAACATGGTCGATCTCGACTCCGATCCGACCAAGCTGATCGAGATCGTCGAAATCGGCAAGCAGCTGCTCATCACGCGTGGTGCGTTGACGACATTCAGCATCGCCAACGATGTCGCCAAGTATTTCGCGATCATCCCGGCCATGTTCGTGGGCGTGTACCCGTCGCTGGAGGCGATGAATGTCATGCGGCTGGACTCCCCCACGTCCGCCATTGCGTCGGCGGTCGTCTTCAACGCGCTGATCATCATCGCGCTGATCCCGCTGTCGCTGCGCGGCGTGCGGTACAAGCCGAGCAGCGCCAGCAAACTGTTGAGCCGCAACCTGTTGATCTACGGCTTGGGTGGGATCGTCGTGCCGTTCATCGGCATCAAACTCATCGACCTCGTCGTGTCGCTCATTCCGGGGATCTCGTGATGCGTCTGCCAAGTTGGATCGCCCAGCACACGGCCGCCGTGCGCGCGCTGCTGGTGTTCACCGTGCTGACCGGACTGGCGTACCCGTTGGCGATTCTGGGAGTCGCCCAGCTCCCCGGGCTGCGCGACCACGCCGACGGCTCGATCGTCCAAGCCGACGGCAAACCGGTGGGCAGCGCGCTGATCGGGCAGCTGTTCACCGACGCCGACGGCAATCCCGTCGCCCGATATTTCCAGTCCCGCCCATCGGCGGCCGGCGACGGATACAACACGGACTCGACCGCCGCGAGCAATCTCGGCCCGGAGTCCGTCGAAGACACCCTCGGCCCGGACGGCAGGCAGTCACTGCTGACCCAGGTCTGTGCGCGCAGCAAAGCGGTCGGGCAGCTGGAGAACGTGGACGGGCGGCGCCCGTTCTGCACCGACGATGGCGTGGGCGCGGTGTTGCGGGTCTTCCATACCGAAGGGCTGACCGGTGCTGTGACCCGAGTGGTCAGCGTCAATCAAGGGTGCCCGGCCAAACCGTTTGTCGCCGCCTATGAGGGTGTACCCGTGGAGTGCGCACAGCCGGGCGAGGACTACAGCAGGGGCGTGCTCGTGCCGATCCGCGGTGGCGCGCCCGCCCATCCGGCCGTGCCACCGGACGCGGTGGCCGCCAGCGCCAGCGGCCTGGACCCGCACATCAGCGTCGCCTACGCCCGGCTGCAGGCGCCGCGAGTCGCACGTGAGCGCGGCCTGCCCCTGCCGCGGGTGCAGCAGCTCATCGACGAGCACACCACCGGACGGGTGCTGGGGTTCATGGGCGAGCCCGGCGTCAACGTGCTGCGACTCAACCTCGCGCTCGACCGCCTGCCAGGATAGATCCATGGCACGCGGTCAGCTGCGCATCTATCTCGGGGCCGCCCCTGGTGTTGGCAAGACCTACGCCATGCTCGAAGAGGCCCACCGGCGGGCCGGCCGGGGCACCGATGTCGTGGTCGGGTTCGTCGAAACCCACGGCCGCGAGCACACCCAAGCGTTGATCGGCGACCTGGAGGTGGTGCCCAGAAAGACCCTCGAATATCGCGGGGCCACCTTCACCGAGATGGACACCGACGCCGTCATCGCCCGCCACCCGCAGGTGGCACTCGTCGACGAACTCGCACACACCAACGTGCCGGGGTCGCGCAATGCCAAGCGGTGGCAGGACATCGAGGAGCTGCTGGCCGCCGGGATCACCGTGCTGTCCACTTTGAACATTCAGCATCTGGAGTCGCTCAACGACGTGGTGGCGACCATCACCGGTGTGCCGCAACGGGAAACCGTGCCAGACGAGATCGTGCGCCGGGCCGAACAGGTCGAGCTGGTCGACATGACGGCGGAAGCGCTGCGCCGGCGCATGGTACACGGAAATATCTATAAGCCAGAGAAGATCGACGCCGCACTCGGCAACTACTTCCGGATCGGCAACCTCACCGCCCTACGGGAATTGGCATTGCTGTGGCTGGCCGACAAGGTCGACGAGCAGCTCGACCGGTACCGCACCGAGCAAGGCATCGATCAGACCTGGGAGGCGCGGGAACGGGTCGTCGTGGCGCTCACCGGTGGGCCGGAGGGCGACACGCTGATCCGCCGTGCCGCGCGGATCGCCGACCGGGCACGCGGCGCCGACCTCTTGGCCGTGCACGTGACCCGCAGCGACGGGCTGGCCGGGGCGGATCCGGCGCTGTTGGCCAAGCAGCGGATGCTGGTGGAAAGCATAGGCGGCACGTACCACGAGGTCGTCGGCTCGGACATTCCCAAGGCGCTGTTGGATTTCGCCCGCAGCGTCAACGCCACCCAGCTGGTGCTGGGTGCGTCGCGGCGGGGCCGGTTCGCGCAGATTATCTCCCGCGGGGTCGGGGTCACCACGACCGCCGAGTCCGGCCCGATCGACGTGCACCTGGTGACCCACGAGGAGGTCAGCAAGGGCCGGAGGCAGTGGTCCGACACGACCAGCGCGCTGTCGCCGCGGCGGCGGCTGGCCGGTTTCGGCCTGGCCCTGGTCGGCCTGCCGTCGTTGACGCTGCTGCTGCGCGCGTTCGGCGGGCTCAATCTGATCAGCGACGTGCTGGTCTTCCTGCTCGCGGTGGTCGTGATCGCGGTCGTCGGTGGTCTGTGGCCCGCGGTCGTCGCCGCCGTCGGCGGTTTTCTGCTGCTGAACTACTTCTTCACCCCGCCGCTGCACACCTGGACGATCGCCGAGACCGAAGACCTGCTCGCCTTGCTGGTGTTTGTCGCCGTGGGCATCGTCGTGTCCGCGGTGGTCGATCTGGCTGCCCGGCGCACCCGCGAGGCCGCAAACGCAGGAGCCGAGGCTCAAACGCTGGCCACCGTCGCCGGCGGAATCCTGCGCGGCCAGCGTCCGCTGACCGCCCTGCTGCACCGCCTGCGCGAAACGTTCGGGTTGCAGTCGGTGACCCTGCTGGAGATGGCGCCCGGCGCCCCGCGCAGCCCGGACCGGCGACAGGATCCCACCTGCTGGCAGATCGCCGAATACGTGGGTGAACCGCCCGCGCTCGCGCCCGGCCAAGGCGACGCCGACGTTCCGGTCGGCGACGAACTGGCCCTGATAGTCAAAGGACACCCGTTACAGGCCGCAGACCGCCGGCTGCTGGAAGCCTTCGCCGCCCAGGCTGCGATCGCGTTGCGCCAGGAGCGGCTGGCCGAGCAGGCCGCCACCGCCAAACCGCTGGCCGAGGCCGACCGGATGCGCACCGCCCTGCTGGCCGCCGTCAGCCACGACCTGCGCACCCCACTGGCCTCGGCCAAGGCCGCGGTGGGAAGCCTGCGCAGCACCGAGGTTCGGTTCACTGACGAAGACCGCGCCGAGCTTCTTGCCACCGCCGAAGAATCGCTCGACCGGCTGGGCCGGCTGGTGGCCAATCTGCTGGACATGAGCCGACTCCAGGCCGGTGCCTTGGGTGTGTCGTTGCGGCCCATAGGGTTGGAAGAGGTCGTCCCGCCTGCCCTCGACGAAATCGGCGAGGCGGCGCGAGGCGTGCGGCTGCACATACCGGAGAACCTTCCCGCGGTCAACGCCGACCCCGGACTGCTGGAACGGGTGCTGGTCAACGTGATCGGCAACGCCATCCGCCACAGCCCAACCGGCCAACCGCCCCTGATCGCCGCGAGCGAACACGGCGGCCGGGTCGAACTGCGCGTCGTCGACCACGGACCCGGAATCCCCGAACAGCAATGGGACCAGGTCTTCCTGCCGTTCCAGCGGCTGGGAGACCGCGACAACACCACCGGCGTCGGCCTCGGCCTGGCCCTTTCGCGCGGGCTGGCCGAGGCCATGGGCGGCACACTCACCCCGCAGCAGACCCCCGGCGGCGGGCTCACGATGGTGCTGTCATTGCGGCAGGCGGAAGGGAACGCGACGTGATCAAAGTGCTGGTCGTCGACGACGAGCCGCAGCTGCTGCGGGCGCTGCGGATCAACCTGCGCGCCCGCGGATACGACGTCGAAGTGGCCGCCAAGGGTGCGACCGCGCTGAAAACCGCTGCCACCTACCACCCGGACCTCATCGTCCTCGATCTCGGCCTGCCCGACATGGATGGCGTCGATGTCATCCGCCAGGTTCGTGGCTGGAGCGACACACCCATCATCGTGCTGTCCGGCCGGGCAGGCAGCGGCGACAAGGTCACCGCGCTGGACTCCGGCGCCGACGACTACGTGACCAAACCCTTCGGCATCGACGAACTGCTGGCCCGCATGCGCGCCGCCACCCGCCGTCACACCACACATCACGACGCTCCAGTCGTGGTGCGCATCGGCACGCACACCGTCGACGTCACCAACCACCGAGTCACCAGCGACGGGCCGGGCGGGCAGGATGTCCGGCTGACCCCCACGGAATGGCAGCTGCTTTCCCTTCTGGTACGCAATCCAGGCAAGCTGATCGGGCAGCGTCAACTGCTGCAGCAGGTGTGGGGCCCGAAGTACGAGTCGGAAACGAACTACCTGCGCCAGTACATGGCCCAGCTACGCCGCAAACTCGAACCCGACCCGGCACACCCCCGGCAGTTGCTCACCGAGCCCGGCATGGGCTACCGCTTCCTCGCCCTCCCGTAACCAACTAATTAAAAAAATTAAGATCAGCCTCTTGAAAGTTAAAGTTGTGCCGGGTACAACTTAAGAATGAAAGATCAGACGATGGGCTGGCAAGAACTCACGAACCTGACCCGGGGCCAGCCGTTCGTCGTCGAGCGGGTGCGCCTGACAGGCAGCGGCATCGCGATCGAGGGCGGGTTCGAGCTACCGCAGCTGGCTCAGCTCAGCGTCGAGGACCAGGTCTTCGTTACGGCGTTCGTGCGATGTCACGGTTCCATCAAGGAGATGGAGCGGATCTTCGGGGTGAGCTATCCGACGATCAAATCTCGGCTGAACCGGCTCGCGCAGATGCTCGACTTCGTCGAGACCGATCCGGCGCCGTCGTCGGCCGACATCATCGATCGGTTGCGCCGCGGCGAGATCACCGCACAGCAGGCAGCGTCCGAATTGGAGGGTCGCACGTGATGCCGCAGTTGTTGACCGTGCGGATCAAACGCTCGGGTGGTCGTCGCATCCGGGTCTGGGTGCCGGTGCTCCCCGTGGTGCTGGTGCTGTCACCGATTCTGGTGCCGGCCGTCCTGGCGGCGACCGTGGCCTGCCGCATCTTCCACATCAGTGCGCTGGGTGCACTCGGCGCCGGCTGGCGATTCGTCTCCGCGTTGCCCGGTGCCCGGTTCGACGTCGAGCAGGGCAGCACGGCTGTGCTCATCTCCATCAGATAGGAAGATTCCGATGAATGAACAGCGCAGGGACATCCTCGACATGCTGGCCGAGGGCAAGATCACCGCAGAGGAGGCGGAGCGGCTCATCACCGCGCTCGAGCGGCAACAGCCGACGGCGTCGAGTCCGGACGCCCGCCCGAAGGGCAAGGCGAGATACCTACGACTGGTGATGGACGCCATGGAGGACGACGAGCCGACCCGGCTCAACGTGCGGGTGCCGCTGCAGCTGCTGCGCGCCGGCGTCCGGCTGGCGGCCCTGATCCCGCCGCGGGCACTGGACCAGGCAAACGCCCAACTGGCCAAGTCGGGTGTGCCGTTCGACCTGACGCAGCTCAAGCCCGAACAGCTCGAAGAGTTCGTGGAGCACCTCGACGAGGTGACCTTTGAGATGGACGGGCCCGGGGCCAAAATGCGCATTTTTTCGGAGTAGGTGCCGTCCACTTTGGACGGAAGCCCGAGAGGGTGCTGCAACAACCTCCCGAGGCCGCGCCCGCTACAGCAGAGCACGGTTGAACTACCTAACCTGAAGTCTAGCCGCCCGTCCCGTGGGCCCTCGTGGAGACGATCGTCGCGCGGCTCAACCCCCTCCGCCCGGTGAACTGCCGTTTTGCCCGAGGTGACATGGTGCCGGGGCCCTCGTCAGCACGGTGACCGTCGCGTGTCAGGACGGCGGGCGATCGTGGCTGCCGTGATTCCGTTCAGCGATTACCACCTCATTCCATGTACTGTGTGACGCGTACTACCTTGACAGTCATAGTACTTCGACCTACCTTGGTCAACGGAGGTGGTGGTATGAGCACGAGCAAGGTCACATCGGATTTGCTGCGCGGCAATACCGACACGATGATCTTGCGGTTGCTGGCGGAATCGGACCGCTATGGCTACGAGATCGTCAAGTTGATCGCCGAGCGCTCGCAGGGCGAGTACGAGCTCAAGGAAGCCACGATGTACTCCAGCGTCCGGCGCCTGGAGGCCGATGGCGACATCACGTGGTACTGGGGCGACGAATCGCAGGGCGGGCGGCGCAAGTACTTCCGGATCACGGAAAAGGGCAGAGCGACTTACGCACGCAACAAGAGCAACTGGGAGTACGCCAAGCGTGTGCTCGACACATTGCTGTGAGGAGACAAACAACGGTGAACGACAGGCTAAATGAGTACATGGACGGCCTCTTCGCACCCTACGAGGGCACGAAGAGCATCACCGAGCTGAAAGCGGACCTGCTGGCCGACTTGCAGGAGCGCTACCGCGAGCTGCGCGCTGAGGGCAAGGACGACGCGACGGCGTTCGAGCAGACCATCGACAGCATCGGCGACATCGAGGAGACGGTGCAGGAAATGTCGAATCTCTCCCGGGCGTTGGAGCGCCAGGTGGTGACGAGGTTCGACTCCAGCGATCTGAAAGGAAGCGACTTCGCGGGCGTCACCGCGCGCGGCGCAAAGTTCGGGACAAGCGCGCTGCGTGGCGCCGATTTCTCGAACGCCGACCTCACCGGCGGCAGGTTCAAGAGCAGCGATCTTGGGGAGGCGAACTTCGACGGCGCCAACCTGACCGATGCCGTCATGACGACGGCCGAGTTGGCGGGTTCCACCTTCCGCAGGACGCGTCTGGTGCGCACCGACTTCAGCATGTCCGGACTCGACAAGGTCCGGTTCGCCGACGCTGTGCTCACCGACGTCGCGTTCCGCAAGACCGATCTGCGGCACACCAGTTTCGAGCGCTGCACCTTCACCGGGGTGGACTTCACCTACTCCGATCTGCGCGGTCTCACCTTCGACGGTGCGGCCTTCACCGGCGTGAAATTCGACCGCGCAGGACTCGAAGGCGTCTCGATGCGGGGTGCGATTTTGCGCGACTGTTCCTTCCGCGGCGGCTGGAGCAATAAGTACTACAAAGCCCTCCGCACCGTGAACTTCGATGGAGCGCGCATGGACAAACTGACCTACGCCGCGCTCAAGAGCTTCGACGTCGCGCCGCCCAACGTGATTGTCGAATAGGGAGACACCACACCATGCAAACGCCACCCCTCGCCATCCACGTCAGTGGGTTGCACAAGTCCTACGGCAAAATGCAGGTCCTCAAAGGCGTGGACTTCGCCGTGGCCAAGGGAAGCATCTTCGCGCTGCTTGGCTCCAACGGAGCCGGCAAAACCACGGTCGTGAAGATCCTTACCACTCTGCTCAAGCCGGATGGCGGCAAGGCAACCGTCGCCGGACACGACGTCGTGTCCAAACCGGAGCAGGTCCGGGAATCGTTCAGCCTGACCGGGCAGTCCGCGGCGGTCGACGAGATCCTCACCGGCCGGGAAAACCTGATTATGGTCGCGAAACTGCGCCAGGTGAAGAATCCCCGCCAGGTCGCCGACGACCTGCTCCAACGATTCGGCCTCGCCGAAGCGGCCGGGCGCCGAGTGGGCACCTACTCCGGCGGCATGCGCCGCCGCCTCGACATCGCCATGAGCCTCATCGGCAATCCGCCGATCATCTTCCTCGACGAGCCCACCACCGGACTCGACCCGGAGGCTCGCATCGAGGTGTGGAAGGAGATCCAAAGCCTGGCCAACAGCGGAACGACGGTCCTGCTGACCACTCAATACCTGGAGGAAGCCGAAAAGCTGGCCGACCGCATCGCTATTCTGCACCAGGGCACGATCATCGTTTCCGGCACTCTGGCGGAACTGCGCCGGCTCCTGCCGCCCGCAAAGGCCGAACTGGTCGAACGCCAGCCCACCCTGGAAGAGATCTTCCTGGCGATCATCGGAAACAAAGAAGGGGTACGGCGATGAGCGCACATGTCGTCGGCAATACCGGCGTGATGCTCGGGCGTTCCATCCGGCACGTCACCCGCAGCATGGACACCATCATCACGGTCACGATCACGCCGATCGCGTTGATGCTTATTTTCCGCTACGTGTTCGGCGGCGCCATCCAGACCGGCACCGGCAACTACACCAACTACCTGATGCCCGGCATCCTGCTCATCGCCATCGCCAGCGGCGTCTCCTACACCGGCTTCCGGCTGTTCAACGACATGCAGAGCGGCATCTTCGAACGGTTCCACTCCATGCCGATCGCACGATCGTCTGTCCTATGGGGACACGTGCTGACCTCGCTGGTGTCCAACGCCATCTCCGTAGTGATAATCATCGGGGTCGGACTCCTCATGGGCTTCCGCACCTCGGCGGGAGTGGTGGCGTGGCTTGCCGTCGCTGGCATCCTGGCGCTGTTCACCCTCGCCTTGACGTGGGTTGCGATGATCGCCGGACTTGCGGCGTCCACAACGGACGGTGCGACCGCCTTCTCCTATCCGCTCATCTTCCTGCCCTTTCTCAGCTCGGCATTCGTACCCACGGACACCATGCCCGGCCCGGTGAAAGCCTTCGCCGAAAACCAGCCGGTCACCGCCATCGTCAACACCGTCAGGGCGCTGTTCGAGCAGCAGCCCGCCGGAAACGACATCTGGGCGGCGCTGGCCTGGTGTGCCGGCATCCTCATCGTCGCCTACGCGTTGGCCATGAGGGCCTACCGGCGGAAGATCGCCTGAAACACCGAGGCACCCGAGCGAGCGTGCCTGTTCTCCAGATGTCCCAACTCCCCCAAAGTTTCCGATCTCTAGAGAGGATCACGTCATGGTAGACACGACAAGCGGGACACCCGAACCGGGACACGTTGGGCGCCGGACCCTGTTAGGGGGCGCGCTGGGTGTTGGCGCGCTCGTTGGCCTCACCGGCCACGGCACCGCCTCCGCGAGCGCCTCCGGAAGCGGTGACGGTGACGATGGCGAGCGCGGTGTCGAGCACGGCTGGGGAAAGGTCGCCGACGTGTTCCGTGCGAACTTCAGGGAAAACCCCGGCGAGGTCGGCGCGGCGTGCAGTGTCTACGTGGGCGGCCGCCCCGTGGTCAACCTGTGGGACGGCCTGGCCGATCGCGAGGCGAACCGACCGTGGCGCAAAAACACCATCGTCCAGGTCGCGTCCACGACGAAAGGGGCTACCGCGATCTGCGCGCATATGCTGGCACAGCGACTCGACGTCGATGTGGCGCGCCTGTGCGTCCTCACTTTTGCGCAACGCCGCACGCACGTAGCCCACGGTGAACACCTGTCTGGCGGTGATGATCCCACCGCCAACGAGCACCAGTGGCTGGAGGATCCACGTCAGGATGCGGCCCGCGTCGGCTCCGGCGAGGTTCAGTCCACCAAGCGCTCCAATGCACTCCTTGCCAAATAGACCTAGTCGATTTAGCATCGGGTCTGCCCCGCACGAGAAAGGCTGACCTGTTGAGCAAGTTTGAAGAACTCGCCGCCGACATCCGGCAACAGATCCAAAGCAGACAGCTCAAACCCGGCGATCGCCTGCCGTCGGTCACCAAGCTGCACGACGAATACGGCGTGAGCTACGCGACGATCCGCTCCGCGATGCTTGTGCTCAAGGCGGAAAAGTTGATCTTCGGCCATCGTGGCAAAGCCGTTTATGTCCATGAGCAGATCCACACGATCTCGGCAAACGATTGACGCTGCACCAACGATTCTGCCATTGGCGATCCGGCGGTCGCAGCCAACCGTACCGTTGGACGACTGTTCAGAACTACCCAGAAGCCGCCAGCTGCCGGGCTGAACGGCACAGCCGGAATTCCGACAGCGAGGCAGTTCGGGCGGGACCACCAAAACAGAATTGAAGACCGAGCCGGAAGACTGGAGTCCGGTTCAGCGCTGGGCGGGGCCGTGCGGGCACTCATGACGTACCCAAGGCTGGTATCCGTTGTGTTGCATGGACCGAGCACAACTCTGCTTGGGGGTGCGGAAGTGGACTTTGGGGTCCTCGGGCCGGTCGAGATCCGCGACGGAAGTCGAGTTGTCTTGGCGGGAAGCGTGCGGGAGCGTTTCATCCTGGCCATGTTGCTGCTCAACGCCGATCGGGTGGTCGCGCGGGATCGGCTGATCAACGCGCTGTGGCAGGATCCACCTGCGTCGGCGAAGGCCCAGCTGCACAACATGATCAGCAAACTGCGCGGCCGGCTGGCCGGCCACGAGTTGATTGTCACCCGGCCGGCCGGCTACGAGTTGCTGTTGGGCCCACACCGGCTCGACCTGCTGACGTTTCGCCAGTCGGTCGAGCGTGGGCGGCGTGCCGCCGCGGAAGGCGCGCATCGGCAGGCCGCCGCACTGCTGTCGGATGCCGCATCGCTCTGGCGAGGGCCCGCATTGGCAGATATACCCGACGAGCTGGTTGGCAGCGTGCGGCAGCCGCTGCACGAGGAACGGTTGTCCGCAGTCGAGGCGCAGCTGGAGGTCGACTTGCTGCTCGGCCGCCACGAAGACGTGCTGCGCGAGATGGCCGGCCTGCTGCCCGATCATCCGTACCGGGAGCGGCTCTATGAGATCCAGTTGGTGGCCCTGGTGCACGCCGGCAGGCAGGCCGACGCGCTGGAGGTCTACCAGTGTGCGTACCGGCGACTGGTGGATGACCTCGGTGTGGAGCCGGGCCCATCGCTGCGCGATCTCCAACAGCGCATCCTGCGCGGGCAGATGCCCACCACGACACGGTTCCCCGCCAGTCGTCCAATCCCCCGAGAGCTTCCACCGGCACCCGCGCTGCTTACCGGTCGTAGCAAGCTGATCGGGAGCTTGTCCGACGTGTTGCTGCGACACAACGGCACCGCGCCGACCGTCGCGCTCCTCACGGGGCCGAGTGGGGTCGGCAAGACCGCCGTCGCGATCGGATGCGCGCACGAACTGGCCGAGGCGTTCCCCGACGGCCAACTGTATGCGGATCTGCGTGGCACCTATGACCGGCCGGCCGACGCACACACCGTCCTCGGCCGGTTCCTGCACGCCTTGGGTGTTGACGGCAGCGCGGTGCCGGAAGACCACGACGAACGAATCGCGATGTACCGCAGCATGATGGCCGGCAGCCAGATGTTGGTTCTTCTCGATGACGCCGCCGACGAGGAGCAGTTACGGCCGCTGATACCTGGCGCAGCGCGCTGCGGTGTGCTCGTGACGTCCCGCAGGGAGCTGACCGCCCTGGTGGGCGCCGCCCGCTGGACGGTTCCGGTGCTGAGCGAGGCTGACGCGGTTGAGCTGGCCGCCCGGATCATCGGATGGGATCGGGTCGCCGCCGCACCCGAGGCTACGGCGCAGATCGTGCACGCGTGTGGCCGGCTGCCGCTAGCGATCTCCATCGCTGCCGCCCGGCTTGCCGCACGTCCTGATTGGACACTGGAGGAGTTTCGCGACCGGCTCGTTGAGGAACGTGACCGGCTCGACGAGCTATCGGTCGGCGATCTCGATGTGCGCGTCAGCATCGGATTGAGCTATCGCATGCTCACGCCCGGACCACGCAGATTGTTTCGCCGCCTCGGTCTGGTCAACGCCCCGAGCTGGCCGCAGTGGGTGGCCGACGTGTGCGCCGGAGGCGAGCGCCCGCCGGCCGCACCAACCGCACGCCTGCTCGATCAGCTCATCGACGTGCACCTGGTGGAACCGGTCGGCCGCGACCTCCTGGGGCAGCGCCGATTCCGGCTGCACGACCTGGTCGCCGCGTTCGCCGCCGAACGCGCCGAAGCCGAGGACCCACCACAGGAGCAGGACAAGACGCAGTCCACGGTGCTGTCCGGATGGCTGGGCCTGGCCACCGAGGCCGACAAGCAGATCCCGCACGACATGGTGCGCGCGCCTGATCTGGAAACCGCTCCGCCGCCAGGGGACGCTGCGCCACTGGCTCGGGACATGCCGCGCGAGTGGTTCGAGTCCGAACGGCGCAACCTGGTGTTCGCCGTCGAGCACGCCTGCCGGCTGGACCTGCCGCACATCGCCGGCCCGCTGGCGTTGCGAGTCGCGGGCTTCCTCGGCCTGCGCTCCTATAACGACGACTGGGATCGGGTGTTGTACCAAGCCATTTTGTGTGTACGCAGGCACGGGCACACACAGCTGCTGACTCCACTGTTGGCCGCGAGATTCATCGCCGGCATGCGGCGTGACCGGTTCGGCGAGCTCGCCGACATCGCGACCGAGGAGCTGTCCGTCGCACGGCGGCTCGACGACCGGGCAGCGCAGGTGCGCGCGCTGGTCCATGTCGGCATGGCCGCCGTACGGTTGTGCCGGTTCGCCGCTGCCGTCGAGGCGTTGGAGCAGGCCGTCACCGGGGCCCGCAACCCCGATGTCGCAGGCTCGCTGCGCGGCGACGCGCTCGACGCCCTCGCCTTCGTATGCATGACCACCGGACGTCCTGAACGAGCGCTGCCATTGCTCCAGGAGGCGCTGGACATCGACCGCGTGGCGACCAACGCGCTGCAGACATCGCTTCACCTGTACCACTACGGGATGGCGCTCACCGACGCAGGGCGCGCTGCCGAAGCCGAAGCGCCACTGGCGGAGGCGCTGCGGACCGCTCGCGAGGTAGGCAACGACCTGCGTGCGGCATACCTCGAACAGGCACTCGCCGACGTGTGTCTGCGCCAGGGCCGGATCACTGAGGCGGCCGAGCGGCTCGACCGGGCCCGGCAGACCCACGAGCACATCGGTGACGGCGACGGGCTAGCCGAAACCCAGCGTTCCACGGCCGACCTGGCCGCCGCCGAGGGACGATGGGCCGACGCGGTCACGTGGCTGCACCGCGCGCTGGACATCTGGCAACGCATCGACTCAAGAATCGAGATCGCACGCACCCTCGCCCGCCTTGAACGAGCACACCTCGCGCTGAGCAACCAAGAATACGCGCAAACCTGCCACAGCGACCGGCGATACATTCTGGACCAGCTCGACCTTGATGACGCTTGCCTCTACCTGCCACCGTTCTACCCGTGCTTTGCCTGAACGATGGCTGTTCTCACAACGGAGGCCTGCTGATCCGGCGAATCCCTGGAGCAGCCAGGGCGAGCAGTAACACCCCGGCGACGGCCCACGCACCGAACGCGAACGGGACGGAGTGGTCGTCGGCGAGAACACCGAGCCCCGGGCGGGCCACGGCGATGCCCAGCCCGCCGAGGCACGCGATCACGCCGAAGACGGTGGCACGCACCGCTTGCGGTGCGACCTCGTTGGTGAAGATGTCCAGCACGGTGGTGCCCAGGGTGTACCCGAACCCCAGCGCCGGCAAGAAAAGGAAGGGCCCGAGCGCGGCGGCCTGGCTTGTGGCCACCAGCGCGGCGAAGACGAACAGGAACGCCGCGGCGAGGGCCGTGCGGCGGTGGGCCGCGCCGACATAACCGGCTGCGAGCCCGCCGAGCACCGAAGCCGCGGCGAACGCCGCGTACATCCATCCGGTGGCCCGCGTGGACATGTCCAGTTCCAGGGCCAGCGGCTGAAACAGGATCCGGGCGCTCCACCCGAACAGGAGCAGCAGGGCGCCCAGCCATACCGCCCGACGCACGCCACGGATGGTGGCCGCAGCGCGCAGGTCCGCCACGACCGACCGGAGCGTGGAGGACGCGCGCGGCCCGACGATCTCGGGCAGGGTGAGCGCGAGAAGGAACGCGACGGCGGCGAGCGCGGCGGTGATGGCGAACGGCAGCCGCGGGTCTGCCTCGTAGAGGTAACCGGCCGCCAGCAGCGATGCCAGGACTGCCAGGTTGCCGATGACCCGCATCAGGCCGAACGCCTTGGCCGGGCTGATCTCTCGATCGTCCTGGAGGCAGAGCTCGTACAGATAGGTATTCGCCGCCCCGGAGGACAGCGCCCACACCACGCCCCACAAAATCCAAGCGCCGAAAAGCATCCGCAGCGAGTCGATCTGGGTGATCGCCGCGAAGGTCAGCACGGTGCCACCGGCCAGGACAAGGTAGGTGCGGCGGCGGCCGATCCGGTCGGCGAGCACCCCGACGGGGAACTCACAGGCCACCGCGACGAGCCGGAACACCGCGTCGGCGAGCACCGCGGTGGTCAGTGGGAAACCAAGGTCCAGCAGGTAGATCAGGTAAACCGGAAACCAGAACTGGACCTCGAGAAGGACCTGGGTCACCGCGAACACCCGGATCGTCCGGCTGCGCAGTGCGGCCCTCATGAGTGTCTGTCGCGGCGGAAGAACAGGTACAGCACCACCATCAGCGCGGAGGTGACCCCGGACCCGATCAGCACCGCGTCGGCGGGCTGCGCGGCGACCCACTCCACCATGGAGGAGCGGCCCAGGTCATAGATGGTCATCGCGGGGTCGTTGGCGACCGTGCGCCCGAACTGAGTCAGCGCCAGCGCGGTCCCCAGGATCGAGGTGACACCGATGCCCAGCAGGATCAGGTCGGTGAACAGCGCCGACCGGGCGGCCCGCCGACCGGCCAGCTCGGCCAGCCGGCGGTCACACGTCTCAATCTTGAACCGCACCGGCTCTTCGATCAGCTTCTCGAACTCCCAGTAGTCCAGGATCTCGTCCATCTCATGGCGTACCCGGCGTTTGAGCACCTTGGCCAGGTCCCGGCGCTCCATGATGATCAGCTCGGCCCGCTGGCTCAGGCTGGTCAGCTGTTCCTTGAGCCTGCCCAGCTCCCACCGCGACCGCGACGCCGCCGAGTCGGCCAGGATCTTCGACAGGCGGGAGTCGATCCGGTCGAGCGCGCCGTAGAACACCTGCGCGAAGCGCAGGGCGTCCCAGCTGTCCCGGAACCGCTCGCCGGGGAACGCCTGCCCGCCGGCGCCGGCCGGGTCCATGAAGGCGTAATTCAGCCAGCGGACCAGGCGATCGGCCTTCCCGGACAGCAGCGGCTCGGCCGGGTCGGCGGCGCTGTCACCGGATCCGGTGTCCTTGACCCAGTGCCGCAGCGCCGCGGTGGCGCCCGGATCGGCCGGATCGAGCACGAGGCTGCGGGTGACCCAGAGGGTCTCGCCGAACTCCGCCGTCATCGGGTCGCCCGCCGGCGTGGCCGCGACCAGGATCCGCTCGTCGGGGTCGGCCTGGCGGAACAGCTCAAGCAGCGGGTCCAGATACCGCCGGACGGTCTCGCGCGCCACCTGTTCGCCCATGGCCAGCGCGCTGGCCTGCAACTCGTCGAGGCGGTTCTCGACGCCCTCGGCCGATGCGGTGACCTCCGGATCGACCCGCACCAGCAGCTCCAGCAGCATCAGACCGTGGTCGTACAGGCTGAAGCCGATCTCGGTCACGCCCAGGTGAAGCCGATCGGTGGCCCCGGCGAACTCGTCCGGCAGATGCTGTGGGCGAAGCGAGCCGGTCAGCACATGCAGCGGCCGCCCCGACGCGTGGTCGCTGATCGTCCGGTAGAGGTTCAGCGAACTGGTGACCCGGGTGTGCTCCAGCGTCACGGCGGGCGGCGGCCCGCCCGGATCCGGGCTCAGGCGTGCCAGCAACGCCTCCACCGCGGGTTGCCGCTCGGTCCAGAATTGCGCGTAGCTCTTGGGATCCCGCAGGGTCGCACCTGGTACCGCATGATAATCCACAGACACGGGGGCGAGGATGCGCAGGGCCGTCATCGCACATCCTCAAGCTGTACGGCACGAGCGTCCACATAGAGGACCCGGCCCCGGGCAGGGCCATTGCTGACCTTCACTTGGATCAGGACCCGCTCCCCCGCGCCCGTGCCGGAATCAGTGAATTCCTTTGGCCAGGCGAGCACCTGCGCGCGGGTTCCCTGCGGCGCGAGCAGCACCAGGTTTCCGTTGGCGTCGAGCAGTTCCACCAGACCTGTTTCGCCGATCGGGGTCAGCGTCACCCCCTGGGTCGCGGCCGGGGTGAGCTCCGCGACGATCCGCTCATACTCACCGGTCTGCCGCATCTTGCCCAGCTCCCGGTTGAACCGCTCCATCACCGTGGCGCCGGCGGGCGTGTTGGGCATCATGAAATACAGTCCCTCCACCGAGTGGACGAGGTCTGAGCCCGCGCGGTTGTCGCCCTTGATGTGGCTGAAGTCGCCGGTGTCTCCGGCGAACGCCGGGCCGCTAAGCACCGCTTGGCCGGAGAGCAGCCCTTCGGCGAGCACGTCAACCCTGCCGTCGGCGAGTGCCCGGAAGCCGTCCAGGCTGGTTTCGAACTCCACGAAGTCGCCGACCGCGGACTCGAGCGCCGGCCAGTAGTCGTACCCGGCGATGCCGCCCACCCGCAGCCGGCTCAGATCGGCAGCGGACTCCACCCTCGGTTCACCGCTGCGGCGGTTGTAGAACAGCACGTATTCGAAGTCGAGCAGCCGGTCGGACAGAAGCAGATTCGCCCGCCGGGAAGCGCTGCCCACCAACGGAAAAACACCCAGTGTGGCTCCAGAGGAGACCTGCCCCTCGGCCAGCGACCACGACGTATAAGTGATTTCCGGCGAGTACCCGGACCGGCGCAGCGTCTCGGTGACCAGCTTGGCGAGAGGGCCGCCGTCGGGCAGCTCAGCCCCCACGAACGGAGCCCAGGACCCACTGGAGACGGGCATTGGGCGGGCCGGCGAGGTGGGGGTGGCGCGCAGCCCGGCGACCACGACAGCCGCGGCGACGACCACGACCGCCGACAGAACCAGCACCGGACCCCAGGCCCGAAACGGCCGGACGAGCGCAGCCAGCTGGCGGTTGTAGTCGGGCATGGTCGCCCACTCTATCCGGCCGCGACAAGCGAATCCGAAAGGCACTCTGATTCGGCACGGGCCGGCAGCAGATCGCCGCGAGCGCCGGCACAGGCGTATTGGATCAATTCGTTTGACGAGCCAGGCTCGCCCCACAAACATGACCATGTGGACCCCATAACGCTCGCGAACCGGATCGTCTGGGAAGCGGCATCGCAGAAGTACGTGGACGAGTACGAGGAGCACTTGGCGCAAGCCGCGAGCGGGACCGCGCTGATCGAGACTGAACGCCGCCTGTTGCGTGAGGTGCTGGATCGTTGTCCCGAGGTCGTGCACCTGCAAAGCGGCCATGGCTTGGACGACGTGGCCCTCGTGTATGCCGGCGCGAATCCGTGGTGGGCGTCGACTACAGCGAAGTGGCCGTCGGCGCGCCGCGGCGGCGGCAGCCGGGTCGGCCGGTCAACCAACCCGTCGAGCAGAACCGCGAGCTGACGGCACCTCAGCGATGATCAACTGATGACGGATCGGTGACGGCGGAGTCCATCGTATTGAGTGGCGCAACACCCTCAATCTGGACAGGAGAGGCAATGTCACTTCGACGGAGGTTCGCGGCACGGTTCATCGCCGTCTTCGCCGCGATCATCGCTGGCGGCGCGTCGGCTGTGCTGCCCGCGGCACCGGCCGCGGCGGCTGGCGTCTACATAGCGAACTACATCGACTCCCGCTGTATCCACGCCTTGGCCACGTCCGGCGCGGTGGTCGACGCCGGCGGAACCTGCGGCCCCTTCTGGGTCTTCGAGCTGCGCGCCCAAGACCCCGGTGGCGTCAACATCTATCGGATCCGCATGGACGGTACCAACTTGTGCGTGGTGGTCCGGGGTCCCAGCAACGATGCACGCGCCGTCCTTTCCGGCTGCGGGCATTGGATTGACCAGCACTGGGCGCGGCGGGGATTCTCGCTGGGATACCAGCTCATCAACCAGAACTCGGGCAAGTGCCTGACCTCACGCAACGGCTCGGCTTCGGTGGACACCGTCATCCAGTACACCTGCCGGACCGACGGCAGCTGGGAAGACCAACTCTGGTACCACTTCTGATGTCGCTCTGAACCATTCACACGAGCGGGAGCTGACGGGGCGGGCGGATCCGAAACCGCTCGCCCCCTTGGCCTGCCGAGCGGGCGGCGGTGGACAAGGAATCAAGCAACGTAGCCTGATCATTGATCTGACAGCGGTAGCTTCGCTGCCGTTGGCAGCACATCGTGAAACGCTGATGCGGCGGGCCGTCGACAAATACCTGGCGGCGGCCGAGGGGGCGGCGATACGCTGCGCGGATGCCCGAGCTGGTGTCCAAGCGTGCACAGGTCACGCGCATCCGCCGCACGGCCGTGCGGGCGCTTGCGGACTACCCGGTCGACGAGCCACGCCTGTCGTTCATCGCGCACGGCGAGAACACCACGTTTCGGGTCGACTCCCGCGATGCCCGATTCCTGTTGCGCGTGCACCGGCCGAACCGGCACGGCCGTGGAGTCGATTCGCGGGTCGCGGTCGGATCGGAGCTGGCCTGGCTGGCCGCGTTGCAGGCAGACACGGATCTGAGCGTGCCGACGCCGATCCGGACCCGCAGTGGACAGTGGACCACCGTCGCCGATGGTCTGGTCTGCTCGGTCCTCGGCTGGCAGCGCGGACGAATCCAGGCGGCCAATCCACGGTCCGTGCACTTCCGGCGCTTGGGTGGCGTCCTCGCCCGTTTACACGATCACGCTTCGGCGTGGGCTGTGCCCTCCGGGTTCGTACGCATGCGGTGGGACTGGGAGACCTTCTTCGGCAACACCATGGAGTACGGCGGCGTGTCCGCAGCCGGGTGCTGGGACCTGCTGCCGGCGCCGGTGCGCGCGCAATTCGATGAGGTCGCGCGCCGGATGCGGAGCATCATGGGGGGTCTTGGATCGAAGCCGGATGCCTTCGGCCTGATCCATGCCGACCTGCATCTGGAAAATGCTCTGTTCGACGGTGATGCGGTGCGGCTGATCGACTTCGACGACTGCGGATTCGGTTACTGGCTCTATGATATCGCGGTACCACTGTGGGAATATCGTGGCCGGGCCGACTACACCGCGATCCGTGCCGCGCTTCTCACCGGCTATGGTGAACGCCGCAAGCTGCCCGATCTGACTCACCTGGACGATTTCATCGCCACCCGGGATGTGGCCTTCGGCCTGTGGTTCGCCGGGATGGCTCAGGTCAATCCGGCATTCGCGGCCGACCTGGACAAGGTGATGAACTCCATCCAGCGGTCACTTGATCGAGTGCTGTGACCATGCACCCTGACGGGCCGGCCTGTCACCCTAGAGTCTGGCCGAAGCACAAGACTGTCAACGGGTTCGCGCGCACCGCGCCAACGGTGGCACGACGTGTGGAGTTCGAGGAGTGTTTCAACACCGGCAATGGCGGCGGTGGGTTGGCCCACCGCCGGACCGTCAGGAGTCCAAAAGCGACCTCATCCGGTTGGCGATCAGGATCGTCGCCCGCTGCGGCATGAGTCGCGAGAACCAGTCGACCAGCCGGGCGTCGGGGCCGATGCGCACCCGGAAGGTACCCTTCTCAACCGCGTCCACAATCTGGCGGCCGGCGGCGACCGCACTGGTAATCTTGAATCGCTCGACGGTGGCCTCCGCGCGGGGATTGTCCAAGCTCACCCCCGAATTAGCGAGAATTTCGGTCCTGACACCGCCGGGCATCACGACGGTCACGGCGACCGGCGTACCGCGCAGCTCGGCATACAGGCTCTCGGTGAGCAGTTTGACCGCCACTTTGCTTACGCAATAAGCACTTTGACCCGGTACCGGGACCAGCGCACCCATGCTCGACACGTTGACCAGGCTGGCTTCGGTGCGCTGGAGCAGAGTAGGCAGGAACGCCTTGCACATGTTCACCACACCCCAGAAATTGACCTCCACCACCCGTTCGATCTCGTCGAAGCCGAGGTTGTCCACCCGCGCGAACCGCTGCGCGATCCCGGCGACATTGAGCACCCCGTCGACCTGACCGTGCGCCGCCGCGACCTCGCCGGGCAACGCGCCCACCGCTGCCCGGTCCGTGACGTCCACCCGGTGCGTCGTCAGCCCACCATCGGCAGCAGCAGTCGCGAGCCGGGCCGTTTCGGCCAGGCCGGCGTCGCTCACATCGACCGCGGCCACACGCCCGCCGCGGGCCAGCAGGGCGAGCACCACCTCACGCCCGATACCGTTGCCCCCACCGGTGACGACGAAAACCCTGTCCCTGATTTGCATTTTCGAGTACCTCCGCTGCCTGCACGCGGCGTGCCGGCCGCGCGATCGCCGACCACGACGACCACGCCGACCACGGCAACAGCCAAGACTCGACCCAGGGATAGGCCTGGCCCATGACGGACGCCGTCGTGTAGCCCGCAGCGTACCGGCCCGGATCGGCGGGGTTCTGCCCTGTCGGCACGCCCATGCTCGGGCGGTACGAGCCAAACCTCGTCAGCCACCGGCCCGCGGCCGGTCTCTCCACAATGGAGACTCTCTACCAGTTGGCGACCAGCCAAACGCCGTCATGACCGCCTACACGTGACGGGCCCACTCGATCCACAGAGTCGAACCCCAGCGCTTGGCGTGCCGCGCGGCGACGACGACATCAAATCTTGGCGGGCTTGCCGCCCGCCTCCCTTCCGGCAGACGCCACCCGCTCAGGTCGACCCGCCGTAAGGTCAGCCGTACGTGGTGAAGCAGGTTTCGCGGTGCGGGACGGTGGGCATCGTGCAGCCCATGAGACGTGCGCACATTAACCTGATCAACGATGGTGACCGCGGAAAGGCGATTCCTTTGGCTGCCGCCAACGTAAACGCCATCGAGGCCAGCCTGGAGGAGCTGATCCGCCGCGCCAAACTGCAAGCGGGCGAGCTATCACTGATGATCCAGCGCCTCGAAAAACTGCGCCGCGACATCGCCCGGCACCTTCCTGACGGGGTCAACACGTCGATGCGTCCGTGAACAGGTCCGGACCGCGCGTAGCGCCCTCAGGGCGCCATCTGCCCACAGTAGAGCGAGTCGCACACGATCCGCGGCCGCAGGCGAAGTCGGCTAGAACTATCGCTTGACCCGACGGCCTATCGAACTCACGTCCTCCGGTCGCGCCCGTAGTGGAACAGCCCTCGCGCGTTGGACCGGTCGCGCCTGTTTGTCGACCAGGATGCCATGTCGCTCCATTTTGCTGTGCCAGTGTGCGAGAACTGAAGATTGTCAGCAAACGCACAGCTTAACCGTCGGGTGCACGCCTACCGGGCGCTAGCGAGATGTAGTACCTTACTTCCCGCTGTGGCAGTTCAAATAAGACCCCTTTGATCTCAAGCGACCAAACCCCATAACAACGTGCCCTCCTGATCTTTGTTACCAGTCAGGAGCGAGCAACCGCAGGTGCCTGTCTGAAGGTCAACGCCAACGACCTGGGCACGAAATTCGGCGCGCGTTTGCGGCGCGGCCAGCCCTCGGATTTCAAGGAACAGGCATGCGTTTGTACAGCTCACGGCTCGTCGCGGCGGCAACGGTGACGCTTGCCGTCTGCAGCTTCGCCGCCGTGCCGGCGGCGGCGGCAGGCCCTCGGCCGGTGTTTCAGCTTCCCTTCCCCTGTGGCGAACAGTGGCAGGCCTTCACCCGATCGAACCATCGTCCGGTGGAGAAGGTCGACTTCGTCAGGGTCGGTGGACGCACGAACGACTCCCCCATTGTCGCTTCCTACGGCGGGCGGGTCATCGACGCCGGCTGGGACCCGGACGGCGCGGGCCACCACGTGAGCATCGACCATGGTGGCGGGTGGAAAACGCAGTACTTCCACATGATCAGGCCCCCGATGGTGACCGTAGGAGCCACCGTCAAGATAGGACAGCAACTCGGCAACGTGGGCAGCACCGGCGACAGCTCGGGCCCACACCTGCACTACGAGCAGCGTCGCGACAATATCATTGTGCAGGCCTACTTCGACGGACTCCGGACCACTGTCGCACCCGGCCGCCCACAGCGAATCAGCAGCAAAAACTGCGGTGCGCCAAGGCAATCGGCGACCGGCGACCGGGTCACGGCAAGCCCGACGCCAACACCGTCGGCGGAGGGCGGCCATGATGCGCCAAAGCGTTCGGTGGCAGGCGACCGCGACGGCGACGGCAAGACCGACCTGGTGCTGTTCCGCCCGAGCGAGGGCAAGTGGTACATCACGGCTTCCGGTGGGGCTCCTGACGAGGTGCTTTCGTTTGGTCGGGACACCGACAGGCCGGTGCCGGGTGACTACGACGGCGACCGCAAAACGGACCTTGCCGTCTTCCGTCCGAGCGAAGGCAAGTGGGTCATCCTTGCCTCCGGTAGTGGCCGCGAGCAGGTGCACACCTATGGTGGCGCCACCGACGTGCCGGTCCCGGGCGACTATGACGGCGATGGAGAGACCGATCTGGCGATCTTCCGTCCAGGCGACGGCAAGTGGTTTGTGGTGCCGTCCGGCAGGAGTCCGCTGCAGGTCCACGCGCATGGCGTGAAGACGGACAAGCCGGTGCCGGGCGACTACGACGGCGACGGCAAGACCGACCCCGCGATCTTCCGCCCGGCCGAGGGCACGTGGTACATAGTGCCCTCAAGCGGGGGCCTTCCGCAGGTGCACCCCCATGGGTTCGGAAACGACCTCCTGGTGCCGGGCGACTACGACGGCGACGGCAAGACCGACCTGGCGGTGTTCCGCCCGAGCGAGGGCAACTGGTTCATCCGCCCGTCCGCCGAAGGGCCTGGACGCATACAGGCCTATGGTCTCGAGGGTGACATACCCATGCCGGGCGACTACGACGGCGACGGCAAGGCCGACCTGGCCGTGCTCCGTCCCGGCGAAGGCAAGCTCTACGTGCTTCCGTCCGGCGGGAGCCCGGAGCAGATCCGTCCCGCCGCTCAAGGAGGCGCCGGTCCCGGACTCTCGTAGCAGAGCCTGGGCCAGGCGACTGCTGACGCCGCCTCACCCAACTACGCGACTCCGATCGGTGACGGTCTCCTGATAGGACGTTGCATCAGCGAATCGACACCATTGGAGTCGTGAAGGAGCCTCGACCATCTTGAGGCCGCCGTGATGCACGTGCTGTGGGACGCACAGGATGGCGAGTCGCCGCGAGTGCGCCCAGGGGTTTGTCAGGTCGCGAGCTCGGCTCGGTTGCCGCCGGAGGCGCGCTGCCGCCACAGCACTGCCAGCAGCACAGCAAGTCCGGAAAGGACGATGGCGCCGCCGCCGAATGCCACGACCAAGGTGGACCGTGAGGTGGTGGGCATCGCCGCCGCGGCACTGATCTGCCGAGTGTTGGTGCAGGCGTTGTCCTCAAACGGCGACGACGCGTTGAGGGTGTGGAACTCGTAACGGGCGCCCACCGCGTAGATCCGGTCCACCCTGGTGGCCACCGCGTCCAGGCTCGGTGTGCCGACGACGCTCACGATCTCGCCGTCGTCGGTTTTGACGGTGGCGCGGCGGCCGCCGTGATCGGTGGCCGTAATCGTGCCGGTGAACACCGCGGCTGCGGGTGGCAGGCTCTCGGCGCACGAGGCAGCGGCGGCTTGCGCCGGCAGCGCCAGCCCGGCCGCAGCGGCGATCGCGGCGATGACGAGCACACGCAGGGGTCTCATGCTGGTTCAGACGCCGCTGCGCAGGCGAGGGGTTGCACGACGGGGCGCTATGACCCGATGAGAGGAGAGGATCTCGGGCATGGGTGCCACGCCGGGTCAACCGGAGCGCACCCATTCGTGCACGGCTGCGGTGGCCGCCTCGTTGAGCATGTATCCCAGCCACACCACTCGGCCACCACATGCTCGTCCTGCCGGTGAGGGGATGACGACGATGGTGCTGCCGTAGCATCACCGGTATGCGGCACGGCGGAGGGCGGAGGGGTCCGGCGCTGCTGCTGCTTTTCCTCGTTGTCGCGGGCCTGTTAACGATGCATACCATCGGGCACTTCGGGTCACACGAGATGGTGTCGAGCGTGCACGGGCAGGCCGTGGTGGACTCCGAACACGCGCTGCCGATATCTGCCGGGTCAGGGCAGGGCGTAACCAGCACGCCGAACGAACCTGCGTTGCCGCTGGGGTCGATCGCGGTGTGCGTGGCCATCCTGTGCGGCCTGACCGTCCTCGTGGTCGCGGCACTGCTCGCCGCGCGGGCCGGCACCTGGCAGCGGCATATGCGCGCGCTGCCGGATCGGGTGACCCTTCCTGCGCGCGGACCGCCGGGCGCGCCGATCGGGCTCTTACTCGCCGACCTTGCGGTGGCACGGAACTGAGGGACACGGCGTGCGTTCTCGCGCGCCCGTGTGCTCGTTTCCCGTACCAAAATCCGCTTGGAAGGTTTTAGATCATGAATCGCATCCGTTTCACTGTCATGCTTTCCGCAGCTGTCGTCGCAGCCCTTGGCCTGTCGGCCTGCGGCCATGACTCCATGCCCGGCATGGACCACGGCAGCGGCAACAACCAGCCCAGCATTCCGGCCACCGCGAACTTCAACACCGCCGACGTGCAGTTCGCTCAGATGATGATCCCGCACCACGCGCAAGCCGTGGAGATGGCCGAGCTCGCCGCAAGCCGGGCCAGCGACCCGGAGCTCAAGGCGCTGGCCGCGACCATCAAGGGCGCGCAGCAGCCGGAGATCGACACGATGACCGGCTGGCTCAAGTCCTGGGGCCAGCCGTCCGCGATGCCGGGCGGGCACAACATGCCCGGCATGGGCACCGACATGCCCGGCATGATGTCCGAGGAGGACATGAACAAGCTCAAGGCCGCCTCGGGCGTGGACTTCGACCGGCAGTTCGCCCGGATGATGATCGCCCATCACAACGGCGCCATCCAAATGGCCCGCGACGAGATCAAGAACGGCAGCAACCCGGACGCCAAGCGCCTCGCGGCGGCCATCGAGCAGTCGCAGGCCGCCGAGGTCGCGCAGCTGCAAAAGATCCTCGACCGGCTCTAAACCATTTTCGAGCACGGGCCGGGCGGCACGCCGACGCGGCCGTCCGGCCCGGCCGATTCGGGGAGAGACAAATGATCAATCGCAGGAATCTGCTGCGCCGCCGCTCAGGAGATGATCCGCCAATAGGTCAGGTGTGTCCGATCGCCCACCGGCGTGCAGCGGTAGCCGTCCCAACTGCTCAGCCGCGAGCCGGGATCTGATCGGTATCCAGCGGGAGTCGTCCTCCTCCGAGATGAGCCGTGGTCCGCATGCACGGCACGCGGACCACGGCTCGCCTCACGCGTCGCAGGCGTCAGTCGATCGACTGCGCCGGAATTGCATGCGATGTGAATCCCCATCTCAGGTAAGGTTTCCGGGCCTGCCGTTCGCCGGTGAGAGCCTGACCCTCGCGCCGCTGCCCCACGACCCGGCGTGGCCGGCGGCGAACCCGGCGTAGGATGCGTCGACGTGAGCCACAGTCCGTGCTCGCGGGCCACCTCGGCGATCGGGTCCACGGCGCCGGTGACCACGGTGCCGGCGGTCGCGACGACGCACAGCGGATCGCCGCAGCCTCCATGGCACAATCGCCTCCGGTCCTCAAGGCCCGAAGCCGTGTAGTGTGGGGGCATATGGCTACCTATCGAAGTCCCGCAGTGCTGCTGTCCGCAGACGGCACGAGAGCGTCCGGCACCGCCGCCCTTTTCACTGAGCCCGCGCGTAAAGGTGGCATTGCGCCGTGGGCGGGCGATTTTCGGCTCGCGGCCGATTCCCCCCGCATCAAGAACCCGGTCGGTAAGACTCTGACGCTGGAAATGCCGGACGGCCGTTCCGGCACGGTGGTCGTGCAGGGCGTCAAAGGCGGATCGAAGAGCACCATCCTGGCCCTGATGGGCGAGGATCTGCCTCCATTCTGACGGCTCCGGCCGGCGCGCCCCCGGGTGCACCGCGCAGCTTTGTCAGGCCGGGGAGGTGCCGGGCTCAAGCAGCGCGGGATTCACTTGATGTTGGCCTAGTAGCGTCCAATGTGGCTGCGCGGGCACTGCCACCAGCCGCACCGGCACACTGAGCAGGTGCTCGCACCTGGCGCACCGAAAGCGCTCCACCGCGGCGATATCACGTCCGGCGGCGTGGAGCGCCTCTGATTTCGGTGACGGCCATCCATTACCACGACGCCAGCTTTGAGTAATATGTCCGTTTATGCGGAGACGTGGGTTGCTGCTGGCCGCCGGGCTGGGTCTGACCGGGGCGGCCGCGCGACGCACCTCGGCCACGGAAAGCGACTGGCGTGCGCTGGCCGCCGCCATGTCAGGCACGCTGCATCGGCCGGGCGATCCCGGATACGACCAGGCGCACCGATTGCACGATCCGCGCTTCGATCACGTGCGGCCGCCGGCGGTGGCCGGCTGCGCGACGGCCGTGGATGTGGCGGCGGTTGTCGGGTTCGCCAATCGGTTCGGATTGGCCGTGACCGCCCGTGGCGGCGGGCATTCCTACGTCGGCGCATCCACCTCGACCGAAGCGATCGTCGTGGACCTGCGTCTGCTCGACTCCGTCAGCTACACCAATGGCACGGCCACCATCGGTGGTGGCGCCCGGCTATTGCCGATCTACGAAGCACTCGCCGCGCACGGCGTCAGCATTCCAGCCGGATCATGCGGCACCGTGGGCATCGGAGGGATCGCCCTGGGCGGCGGGTTCGGGATGGCGGCTCGGCTGGCCGGACTCACCTGCGACGCCGTCACCGGCGTCGAGCTGGTCACCGCCGACGGTCTGATCCGTCATGTCGACGCGAACACGCAACCTGAACTGCTGTGGGCGTGCCGCGGTGGTGGTGGCGGACAGGTGGGCATCGTTACCCGGTACACCATCAAATGTTTTCCTATGGCGGACACCGGCTCGTTCACAGCCTACTGGCCCTGGCAGGACGCCCTGGCCGTCGCCCGAGGATGGCAGCAGCACATCGCGCCCGACCACGTCTGGTCGACGCTGCAGTTCGCCTCCGACCGCACCGTGCGGGTAGCAGGATTCACCATCGGCGCCGACGCGCAGCCCGAACTCGATCGGCTCATCTCGGCGGTTGGCCGCCCACCGGAGAACGCCTCGGTAGAGCAGCGGTCCTTTCTCGACGTCGTGCGGGACCGGGCGGGCCGAGCCACCCGCGCCACCCACCTGATCGGCAGCGACATCCTGCCCGCTCCCCTGTCCGATGAGACGATGCGGCAGGTGTTGACCGTCGTGGCTCGCCGCCACGGCAAACCCGCCACCGTGAAGTTCACCCCGCTGACCGGGGCGATGTCGCGAGTGGACCCGCAGGCGACCGCGTTCCCATGGCGCGGGGCGTTCGCGATGATCCAATGGCTGATCATCGACGCCCCCGCCGACGACGCCTACGCCTGGATTGGGCAAGGCCATCAGGCGGTGGCCGCGCAATCCATCGGTCGATACGTCAACTACCTGGAGCCTGACGCCCAACGGCTGCATCTGTACTACGGCCGCAACTACGATCGCCTTCGCGACCTGCGCCGCACCATCGACCCGCAGCGGCTGTTCCGCTCACCATTCGCCGTCACCTGACAGCGCGCGATAATCCGTCCTTGGCATGTTGTGCAAGACGACCTCGCAGCGATAGTGCTGCGATGCGCCCATCAATCCGCGGAACCCGGTCGGGGTCACCCGGCGCGACAATCGGCCGCAGACTGCGAGCTCGCCGCCAGCAGGGTCTGTTTCAGTAACGGTGTTTCCGGCGGATCTTCAGTAGTTCTCGGCGGCCGGGAACCGGTCACCGAACGTGATGGCGAAAGCGTTGAGGACTGGCTTCCAACGCACCGCCCATCGGGTCTTGCCGGTACCGGTCGGAT
>NZ_QJUG01000105.1 GCF_003426775.1 Allorhizocola rhizosphaerae
CACACCGTCCAACATCCGAGCAGTGAAATCCACCAGCCGGGGCGCTACCCGCTCCAGTTCACCAGTCCTCACACCACAATCTCAGCCAGAACCCGGGTCAAAGTCACGCAACGACACACCTGAACTTAACAAAGTACTACTAGCACGGTGACGGAACTTACCGAGCGGCTGATCCTGCCGCTGACCCGGCCGCAGCTGTTCGCCGACGCCGGTCTGCGGATAGAGCGGGGGGTGCTGCTCTACGGGCCTCCCGGGACTGGAAAGACGTTGCTGGCCAAGGCGATCGCCCACGAGTGCGGTGCGCGCTTCATCTCGGTACGCGGCCCGGAGCTGCTGACCGAATGGTTCGGCGAGTCCGAGCAGGCGGTCCGCGACCTGTTCGAGCGGGCGCGCTCGGTGGCGCCCTGCGTCATCTTCTTCGACGAGATCGAAGCGCTGGCGCGCCGCCGTTCCGGTGGGGCAACCGACTCGGGCGCGGCCGACCGGGTGGTCAACCAGTTGCTTGCCGAGATCGACGGGCTGGTCGACCTGGGACAGGTTTCGGTGATCGGTGCGACGAACAACCGCGAGAGCATCGATCCGGCGATCCTGCGCCCTGGCCGCCTCGGGCTGCTCATCGAGGTGCCGCTGCCAGATGTGACCGGCCGAACGGAACTGTTCGCCATGTACCTCGACGCACCGGCACTGCGCGAACGCTTCCTGCACTACGCCGCGATAACCGGAGGGGCATCCGGCGCGGAGATCGCCATGATCTCGCGTGAGGCACGGCTGAACGCGTTGCGACGCGTAGGTTTCGAGCGCGCCGAGCCGGTGTCCGACGCGGACGTGCTCGCCGGAATCCAGCGGCGGGCGGCGTCCCTGGTACCCGCGCGCTGAGGGCAAAGGAAACCCGGACGCCCATGCCGTCCGGGTTTCCTTGCGCTCGTATCAGCCGCCGGAGATCTCCGTCGGTTTCGGCCCCAGGTCGAGGTCGACGACCACCGACAACGCCACCTTGCCGTTGAGGTAGACCGTTACCTGGCGGTCGGCGCCGTCGAGGAGCGCGAGCTCAGCGACGGTCCCGTTCTCCATGGCGGACTTGATTTTCGCGACCACGTCCGCCACGTTGGCGTCGTCGATACCCCACTCGGTCTGCGCAATGATGACGCGCTTGCGGCCCATTCCGGTGTCCTTTCTCATTGGCGCGCTTGCTTTCTACCCAACATCTGACGGACGGGACGCGGCCCGGCTCACCCGACGTCTTCGATGAGATAGGTGAACGAGAAGTCCTGAGCCCTGATGGTGCACACGCTTTCGGGACGCCCGACGCCGAAGTCCTCGTGGGCGAGCATCGTGGTGCGGTAGAGCCCGATGCTGTTGCCCACGATGCCGGTCAGCAGGTGGTAGGCGGCGTTGATGACGACCGCGCCCGCGCCCATGGCCGCCACCGCCATCGCGGCCTGCGGTGCTGCCACGAGCAGGCCGCCCAACTGCCCCATGGCGAGCTGGACGTCGTTGTCGGTTAGCTTCTCCTCCAACAGGTCGGACAGGGCCAGGCTGCCGGAAGTGTCCCGGGACACCCACACCGCAAGATCGAGGTAGTCGATGACCGGGCCGTGGTAGACCAGCACCCGCTCCAGCGGCAGAGCGTGGCCGTCGCTGATATTGCTGAACCGCTCGGTCCACGCGCCATAGACAGGTTGCCGGCCGGGTCCACGCGTGATGACCACGGCGTCCAGGCGGATGTCGGCGCTGCGGAAGGCCCGGTTGCGGTGCACGACCAGATCCGTCAGCCGCACGGCCACGGTGGACGGTGGTGTGCCTTTGGGCGACCACAGCAGCATCGACTGCGGTGGCCGCTCGTCCACCTGGAACTCGGGATCCTCGCTCACCGGCGGAGGCACCGGAACCAGCTCGAAATCCACCGTCCGCACGGTGAAGCGCATCGGCGGGCCCTCCTCGACCACGTCGCGGAGCCCGCCGCGGCCGATCTGGTCGATCATCCGCTCCAGCTGCGACCTCGGACCGTGCAACGTGACGCGGTTGGTGCCGACGCCTTCGCCCTCAAGGGCGCTGAGGTCCTGCTGCTCGGTCATGACCAGCACGACGATCGTCTCCGGACGCGGCTGCGAGCGCAGCAGCCCCTGCGGCCAGACCAGCGGGGAACCCTGCATCACCCGCTTGAAACCGCTGGCGCCGAAGGTGTACTCCTGCCCGGGATCCAGCGGCACACCGCCGGGAGAAATCTTGTTGAGCAGAGTCACCTTCGCCGAAACGCCGATGTTCAAAAGCGACACGAAGACCCGTTCGCTGCCCCGGTTGCGGATCCGGACGTAGACGCGCTGGTTGAGATACAGAATCGAGCCGGAGGTTTCCAGCGGCTCCTCCTGACCCTCCCTGACCAGCCCGAACTCGACATCGACCGGGGTTTCCAGCTCGTTGGCGGGGTCGGCCGCCAGGCAACGCAGCTCATTGGCCCACGCCAGGCGCTGAAGGTCCTTCATCACCGACACGACACCGAGCCGGTCGGCCGGGTATGGGGTGTGCATGGCTCCGTACCGATCCCAGATCGTCAGCCCGCCCTCTTCGGCCCGTACCTCCACGACGCCGGTCTCGTCCGGCTCCGCCGGGCGCAGGATCGGGTTCATCTCCACCAGCTGCGCCAGGCCGCGAACATCGCCGTCGGGCAACCGGACCGGCATCTCCGGTGCGGCCGCCTTGACGCGGTAGGCCCGCGCCCCGAGCGGCACGCCGAGCTCCGGAGTGCGCAGCCGCAACGGGCCGACCGCCGTCGTCGTCTGGATCTCCTCGACGACGATATCGCCGAGTTTCGTGTCGGGGTCGGGTCCGCTGCTGTCTGTCGGCATGACCGTGAACTCGTCGCCCACACGCACGCCCAGCAACGCGGCGCCGCTGAGCCGCGCACGGTCACCGCTGACGATCACCGGCAGGGTCCCGACCGTGTCGGCCGCCGTGGTCTCGAACAGCAGCCGCTGGCTCGGCCCTTCGGCGTCGGGCCGCTGGGCCGGCATTTTGGCCAGAACCTGCTGGCGAACCCGCTCGGCCACCCCGGCCCAGGAAACCTTCAACCCGGCTTCGTGCGCCTCTGTCAGCGCCTGAGTCAGCGCCTCGGTCATCATGCCGATGCGAATGCCGTCGCCGTTGAAGTACTCGTAGGCGGACTTGTCCGGCTCGCAGGCCACGATGCGCACCGCCCACCGGTTGCTCTCCGGCAGGTCCACCCGAGGGGCGCCGCGGTGGAGCAAGGTTTCGTGGTGGCCCATCACGATGTCGTACGAGACCGCGCGCGGCAGGGCTTTCACCCGCGGCTGGAGTTCGTCCTCACGGGACATGTGCGCTGCGTGGCAGCAGTCCAGCACGACGGTGACGTTCTTCGTCCGGTCGGTCAGGCTGGCCTGTAGTTCAGAAAGTTCCATCGCCATGATGCCGCGGAAGTCGCCCTCGACCGAGTCGTCGAAATCGGAGGGCACGATGAGCTGCACCGGAGGTTCGTGGCGCGAGCCGGAGCGCCATTCGCGGGGCCGGCAGAACCCGCCGTGCCCGCTGTAGTAGACGACGATCGCGTCGTCGTCTCTCGCTTCGGTGATCAGGCGCTGGTAGGCGTCGAGGATGCCAGCCCGGGTGGCGTCGGCCGCCTCGCACCGGACACTGGCGAATCCCCATAGGCCCAGTGCCCGCTCCATGGAGTCGATGTCGTTGGTTACGCCTTCCAGCCCGCCGGTCTGCGAGCCGATCAGCAATGCCTTTCGGGCCATGGGTATCCCCCAGATGCGTCGGTAATCAGGCCGTGCACGGCCATGTTTGTCACCAAAGATCTGGCGGACCGCCCGTGGGTCAGCCGGTGATTCCCTCGCTGCGCGCGAGGGCAGCGGCTTCGGACCGGTTGCGGACACCCATCTTGCGCAGGATGTTGCTCACGTGGACTCCGACGGTGTTGGCCGAGATGCCCAGCGCGGCGGCGATATCGGCGTTGGTGGCGCCACTGGCCAGTTTGGCCAGCACTTTGAGTTCCATGGCCGTCAGGCTGAACGGCTGGGGTTCACCCATGCGCAGCCGCAGCTGCCGGCCCAGCGCCTCGAGTTGCGCGCGTAACGGTTCGGCACCGATCGTCTCGGCGCTGGCGTAGGCCAACCTAAGCACGGAGGTGGCCTGCTCACGAGAGCGGATCCGGGCACATGCCGCGGCCAGGCGGCCCTGCGCATAGGCGGTGCGCCACGGTTGCTGGACCGCCGCCCAGCCCTCGACGATCTCCGCCCAGCTTTCCGGTGTGTCCTGCTTGCTCGCGCGGGCGTGCTCGGCGTGGCACTGCCGAGTCAGCAGGACAGTCTCGTCGTGCCCCGGCGGGCCGACGGTCAGCGGCGGCACCGCCGCGACCAGGTCATCGGCCCATGCCGGATCGCTTGTGTCGGCGGCGATGCGCAGCCCCACGGCGCGCAGCTGGACCGCCACCCGTGCGCTGGTGGCCTCTGCGGTCCGCTCCATTCCCGCGAGCACCATCGCGCGTGCGTGATCGTGGTGTCCTTGCCAGGCGGCCGCCTCCGCCCGGCACGCATACAGCGGCCCGATGAAACGCGGGTCCTTGCTGGACCTTTCGCCGATCTCGCCCAGCAGCTGCTCGGCATCGGCGAACTCCCCTCGTCCCACATGGATCTCTGCCCGGGTCAGCCTGCCGTAAAGGCTTTCGGCCACCGGCCGGTGCAGCACCACCTGATCCAGCAGTTCCTCCGCCTCCGCGTAGCGACCCAGCAAGAACAGCGCCGCCGCGGCGTTGGTGGCCAGCACACCGCTTTGCCGGGTCCCGAGCAGCCCGTGCTCCTTGGCCCGTGCCAGGCCTTCGTGCATGGCAGCTACCGCGTCGGCGAGCCTGCCCGCTTGCTCCAGGCACACGCCAAGATTTCCGTAGGCGCGGAACAGGTCCTCCAGATGATCGGCCTTGGCCGCGGTCTCCAGCGCCTTGCGCAACGCTTCCTCGCCGGCGTCGGCGTCACCGCTGAAGGCCAGCGCCAGGCCCAAGCTGTTGAGGGCACGCCCCTCCTCGGCGAGTGCCCCCACCGCGCGGGCCAAGTCCACCGCGCTGCGCGCCCGCTCGAGCGCGCCAGCATAGTCACCCATCCTCGTCGCCGCGGTCCCCAGCGCCGACTGGACCCGCGAGGCGACCGCGCTGGGCGGCAGGCCGGTCAGCAGCCGGTCGGCCCGGGCGTATGCCTCCGCGGCCCCGTCATACTCCCCCGCCTCCCACAGGTAGCTGCCCAAACGTTCTTGAAGCTCGCCCGCCCGGCCCGGATCCGCGACCGGATCCACCTCGGCGATCGCCTCCCGCACACACTCCAGCGCCCGGCTCACGCGGTTGGCCCAGCGCGCCGTGTCGGCCGCCAACCCGAGCAGCCGCTGCCGCTGCGCACCGAACAGCGACGTCGCGTTGGCGATATCGGGCCACAGCGCCAACGCCCGCTCGTACTGCATAAGGGCTTCCGGGAACGCATACATGCGCACCGCCTGCCCGGCGGCGCGCAGCGAGGCGGTGAACGCCTCGGGCAGCCGGCCCGCCTCGAACCAGTGGTAAGCCAGCTCCGGCACCAGCCGTGACTGCGCTCCCGGCTCATCCTCCAGCGCCTTGGCGATCAGCCCGTGGAGGCGCTTGCGGGTCCGGGGAAGCATCAGGTCCCGATACGCGGTGTCGCGCAGCAGCGCATGCTGGAAGGCGTATGCGTCGTCACCGGCGTCGATGAGCAGGATCCGCAGCCGCTCGCACTCCACGAGCGCCGCCTCGAGCGCGCGGTCGTCAAGCCCGCTCACCGCCGCCAGCAGGTTGTCGCCGATCCTCCGCCCGGCCACCGCGGCGACCCGGACCACCTCGGTCGCCTCGTCGCTGAGGTGGGCCAGCCGTACCATCATCACCTCGCGCAACGACTGCGGCACCTCGACCTCGGGGCTCTCCGGCTGGTCGGTCATGACCAACTGCTCGGCGAAGTACGCGTTCCCCTCGGACAGCTCGAAATAGCGGTTGAGACGTTCCTGGGGAACCGACCATCCGCTCAGCTCCGCGACGAACTGGTCGAGGTCGGCGCGGCTGAACGGCGCCAGCCCGATCGAATGGACCCGGCGCCGGAAGTCTTGCTCCCCCAACAACTCCCGCAAAGGGTGCCGTACCGCCACCGGCCGGTAGCTGCATACCAGCATAAGCCGCTGATCGGTCTTGGCCCTCACGACGTACCGGATAAGGTCCAAAGTGGACGCATCGGCCCAATGGAGATCCTCGAAGATGAGCACCAGCGGCGCCCGCCGCTCCAACTGGTCGGAGATGCGCAGCACCGCACCGAAGATCCGCGCCTGCGACCCCGCCGCGGGTGCCATCGCTTGCGCCGTCACGTTCGGATCGGCGATCAATGCACCCAGCGTCGACCAGGCCGGCCCGGCCAGCCTGCGAGCCTGGTCCCAGCCTTCCCTGCGGACAAAGAGGCGCAGCGCCTCGGTCAGCGGTGCATACGGGATGGCACCTCCGCCGCCGAGTTCGATGCAGGCGCCGCTGAGCACCAGCGCCCGCCGCTCCTGCGCTTCGTCGGCGAACCACTCGAGCAGGCTGGTCTTGCCCACGCCCGCCTCGGATTCGAGCAGGACTACGACCGGTTGCCTGCCGGCCGCCGAGGCGAGCAGGTCGAGAAGCCGCTGACGCTCGCTGTGTCGCCCTATGAGGCGGTGGGACATGAGACACATCCTTGTCGACCAACTCGCCCGGGAAAAGCGGGTACGCCTTACGTCACCCGACCATCGCCGCCATCCTCCCATTGCGGTCCGTCAGAGACGTCTGACCGCGTGTGAAGGGCGGCCAGGACCGGCGGAAGGGGCGACGGTGAAGACGACCGGGACCGGCAGACGTCGATGGTTTAGGTCCGTCCGGACGGTCACACGCCCCGGGATCGCCTTCACCCATCCCTACCCGGACTCCTTACGGCGACAGCAGGTCGAGCACCACCGCCACGATGTCGTCGACCGTCTTGGGATCGGCCAGGCGCGTCTTCACCCGTTCGTCGTCGTCGTTTTCCTGACCGGGCAACCGGTCCAGATTGTCCGAACCGGTGCCGCCACTGAAAACGGTCGAGAGCACGTCGACGACCACGCTGCGCGCCTCCTCGCCGCCGGCGACCCGCGCCGCGATCAACTCGACCGCCAGTGCGGCCAGTTCGCCGCGGCGGGCATCATCGAGGACGTGGGCATCCAACACGGCCTGACCCGAGTCCGGCGCCGGCTCGACCGAGTCCCAGCGCGGGCCAGCCAAGGGCGCACGCTTGTGCCCCATCGGCCGCTCGATACGGTTGACATACCATCTGGGGCGCTTGCGCATCGCGGCGATCACAAGCGCGATGTCCCGCGTCACAGCGCGCTCCGCGTCCTCGTAGTCGGCGCCGGCCTCCGTCCGCTGGGCCGACCACACCTCGACCGGCCAATCGTGTTTGCCCGCCGTCGTTTCCACGCCCACCCACTCCAGCATCTTGACCGCCAGCTCCATCAACCGCTTGCTGTTACGCAACTCCTGCGCCAGCCACATCGGGATACGAGGCCTTTGCAGCGCGCCGCGCTCACCCCGGCGACGTCGATGAGCGTCGATGGTGACTGCGGTCAGGCGCCGGCTCACCCACCCTTCGAGGTTGTGGATCGGCTTGCGGGCGTGGCGAAACAGGTCATCCAGGACCGCATCCATGTCATTGTGGAAACGATCAAGGCAGTCGGGTCGCAGGTTCATGACGGACACCATGCAGTCGGTATGGCCCCGGCGCGCCTCGATCGGACGCGTCAGCCGGGTGAACACCAGTCGGTACAGCAAGTCATACGCCTCGGTGCGCAGCCGGCGGCGTTCCGGCGCCGGCGCCGACTCGAGGTAGGACGCCAGAAATCCCTGCTGTGTAAGGTCTCGCAGACCGGGCTGTTCGCCTGTCTTCCACTCGGTCATGACGACGCACTCCTTGAGCCCGCGGCGCGCTTCGCCGCACTGCTTTCGGACGCTAGGACCAGCCGGGCCGGTGGGTGCCACCGTCGGGAGTGGACGGGGTAAAGATACCGAGATCTCATTAGCTCGTCCGGGGTCGCGCACCACCTGTCGCATAGTCATCACTTAGTCAACTAATGGTCTCGCCGCCCGGCTCCTAAAGACTCACAGGGCCGGCCGCCGCCATCGGCGGTATCGTCGAAGACAGCAAGATCGCGCCGCAGGCAACACCCGGCTGGGAAGCCTCACAGCCGGCAAACCGACTTCTCAGGAAGGGAGCAACGCCGTGGGCGACGAACCAGGCAACCTCCCCGGCCGGACCGCCGACCGCAGGTTGGACGGCGAGACACGGGAGCGACTGCTCTCGATGCTCCAGGAAGAGATCGAGCGAGCGAGCAACGAGGCGTTGGCCCAAGGCGTACCTCCGGAGAAACTGACGGCACAGCTCGACGAGCGGATCGCTCGATTACGCGCGCAGCTCGACGAGCTACGCGCGCGCGACGAAGGCGGGTTACCCTGAACGGTCGGCCAGGGCGCGCCGCTGCCTACCCGCCGAGGATGTCACGCACCGCCTTGACAATGCGGTCCAGCTCGCCCGGATCGCCCACGAGCGCGTCGACGGCGCGGCCGCCGAGCGCTTCGGCCGTCGGCTCGAGGTCCGCGCCCGTGTCGAGGCGCCCGAACACCGTGCCGATGATCCGGCCGATCGCCCGGTCATCGCACTGGTCGGCCAGCAAGCGTTCCTCGATCGCGGCGAGCGCCAGCGCGGCGAGATCGGTGAGGCGGGCGTCGGCGGCCTCGCCGGAGCCGGTCAGCACCAGCTCGGGCGGTTCGGCGGTGGTCCCGCGGGTCACGAAGTTGGGTGCCAGAGGCGGGGTTTTCGAGCCCAGCGGCCGCTCCACGTGGTCGGCGTACCACTGCGGGCGGGTGCGCATCGCGGCCAGCACCCGTTCCACCTCCCGCTGCACCAGGCGCGTGTCACTGCGGTAATGGTCCCCGGTGACCGTGCCGCGCAGCTCCGCCCAACCGTCCAGCGGCCACAGCTGGGTACCGGCGGTGGTCGGCACGCCCACCCAGATCAGGATCTCCACCGCCAGCCGCTGAAACCAGGCGTCGTCGGGCAGCTTCTGCACGAGCCATCGCGGCAGGCGCGGCCGTTGCAGCGCACCGCGGGCACCGCGACGGCGGCGGTACGCGTCGATCGTCACCGCCCGCAACCGGCTGGTGATCCACCCCTCCGCGTTGGCGATGCGGATGGTGGAGTGCGTGAGCAGATCGTCGACGACCGCCTCCACATCGTCGTAGAAACGGTCGAGGCAACCGTCGGCCAGCCGGTCGACCGACACCGCGCAGGAGCGGTGCCCGCGCCGTTGTTCATAGCCGCGAGTGAGGCGGTTGAACACTATTGGCCAGGCCAAGGTGAACGCCGCCCCGCTCAGTCGCAGCCGCTCGCCGGGTGAAGCCGACCGTGCGACGGCCGCCAGCCGCCCTTCGCGGGCCAGCCACCTCAGATTGGCGACCGGTTCCAGCCGATGCGACGGGTCGAGATCGACCACGGTTGTCCTCCGCTCTCCCTACCCACATCGACGAGTAACAGGGATCGACTGGCAAGAACTCTGCCTTGCTGCGACTGGATGCGTACAGTGCGTAAAGGTTTTCTTGCCTGATCAGGTAACTCATCGGACCAACGGTCCCCCGCGGTGACCAAGACGGTTATCGGACGTACGGATGCGCCGACACATCCATTCACTCGGTTCATTGCAGCACCCCGGCGAAGCCGTAAGGGGATTCAGCCCGATCGGATGACCGGCCATCCTCGCTGTCCGTCAGGTCAGTAGGACGGACACGCCGATCGGCAGGAGGTTCCATGACGACTGTCCCACCGTCGCGGGACGACGGTGAGCGTCCGCTCTTCTCCGATCCCGGCGGCACCGACCAGCCTTTCGACGCGCCGATCGTCCGGCGCCCGGGACAGGTGAGAGCGGTGCCACCGCCGCCGCCCGCGCAGTACGAGGCGCCGCCGCGTCCACCCACATACGCGCCGCCGTCCGCACCGGCGGCGCCCCCAGCACAACCTCAGACCGTCCACAAAGGACTGCTGCTTGGCCGGGTCAACGGGCAGATGAGCGTGGTCCGCAGACCGCAGCACTTCTACGGCCTGCCGATACTGGTGATGGTGCTGCTGGCGACCTTGGCCGCCGTGTGCCTGTACGCCGCCGGAAGCATGCTTGTCGCCCTGCTGATCGCGTTCGTCCTCCTCACCCTGCTGTTTAGCTTCGCGATGCGGCCCATCACCGCCCTCATGCTCGCCGTCATGCGATCCGTGGTGGCCCTGATCTCCTCGCTGCTGATCCGGGCGACCTTGCTCAGCGGCAAGGCCGTCAAGGGGACCGTGAGCCGTACGAACGTCCAACAGGACATCACCATCCGGCGTTTCCAGGTCCAGCTGGTCTCCGGCCAGTACGTCACCTGCCTCATGTACGGCGATCTGACCGGCGACGAACCCCGCAAGGACGACCACGTCGGGATCAAGGGCCGGCACCGCAAGGACCACTATGTCGTGCGGTCGGTTCATGTCTTCGCCCCGCGCGGCGGCCAGGTCGTCCGGCAGGTACACGCCCGCCGACCGCTGGGGCTGCGGATCATGCGTTTGGTCGACGCGGTCTCCTATGTGCTCGCTGGGCTGGCCGTCGCCGGTCTGCTCAGCGAGATGTTCTGAGGCCCGTCCGTCAGCACCTGTTCAGACGTACCAGCAGACGCAGGAAGGCAGGCCAGATGGACTCATCGTTCCGGCGGCGGGTCGGGCAGACCGGCAACCTCAACGTCGGCCACTCCGACCATCAGGCGACCACGCCGTCGCCGTTGACCCGCGACCTCAGGCGGCCACGCCACGCCGGGCTCATCGAGGCGGTGCACCGGCTCGACGCCGAGATCAGCCAGGCGGCCCGCGGCGACCTGGCCCGGTGGATCCGCGACCAGTACCAGACTGAGGTCGGCGACATCCCGCTGGGCTTCGTCGCGAAGTGCCACCTCGGCCCGCCCTACGTCGACCACATTCTCGACCTGTTCGACAACATCGTGGACCATTACGCGCCGGCCGACCCGATGCCCGAACCGTTCTCCAAGGCTCGCATGCTCGTGCGCACCAACGCGTACGCCTATATCGAAATCTATGGCAGCGGAGAGATCCGGCCCGTTTACCCCGACGGCACCGTCGTCGTCTGACCCCGATTGGACTCTCATGGGTGACATCGACCATCACCTGCGCGGACAGGTGAGCGAAGTGCAGCGGCTGGTCATCCAGCTCGACCAGACGATCAACCAGGTGGGCCTCGACGTGATCCGCGTCGGGCATGAGGCCGAGCAGACCCGGTCGGAGCTGGCCGCGCTGCGAACCGACTTCTACAACTATGTACGGCAGGCGGAGCTGGCCGCCAACGTGCAGCGCTCCGAGACCAAGATCGGCGTCCTGCAGGATCAGATCCAGCACGAGTTCGGCCACTACAAGACGGTCCGGCTCACCGCCGTCGGCATGTTGCAGGCCTTCGACATCGGCCTCGTCTCCGAGGACACCGTGCGGACCGTCGGCGAGCAGCTGATGATGCAGACGCCGAGGTACTGGCTGGCCCCTGCGCTGGTCGGCCTGGCCGCGTGGGCAGGCGACGACCGCGACCTGTGCGGGCGGGCGATCCTGGAGGCCTTCCGCCGCAGTCCCAGCAAGGCTTCGCTGTTCATGTCGCTGATCCTGCGCCGGCAGCGCCGGCCCGACGCTTCGGTGCGGTGGCTGCGCCACTATCTGGCCGCTCAGGATCCGGCGAAGCTAGGGCGCGACTTCGCCGTGATCCTCGAGTCGATTGCGCACGGCGCCTTCGGTTCCGCGGGCGTGGAGCTGATGCACGAGACGCTGGACCGGTGGACCGAACGGCTGCTCAACGACGAGAACGTCCAGGTGGCCCAGGTCAATCGCTGGCGCGCCGAGATCGACGCCTTTGCCTCGGCCCCGGCGGCGGCCGACTTCCCGCACCTGCGAAACCTTTCGCCGCAATGGCCTGAGCTGGAGGCGGCGTTGAGCCGGGCACAGGTGCACGAGCCGCTGATCCGCAAGTACGAAGCCATGATGGCCGAGGAGATCCCGCCGACGGACCGGCTCGAGGACGCCATCGATGACATCCTCGACCGGCTGGTGCGCGAGTATGACAACGAGGAGCTTCCGCTGCGCCGCGAACTCGCCTTCCACCGGGCCGTCGTCGAGCACGGCGGCGACCTCGCCGTGTCGCAGGCCACCGTGGCGAGCCAGCGGGCGTATGACTCCACGTTGGACTATCTGACGATCCAGTCGGAGTCGGCGCTGAACCCCACCGCGATCGGGGTCTCGCGGACCACGCAAAGGCTGGCCGTCGCCGCGTGCCACGAGTGGTTCCAGCGCGCGCACGCGGCGTTCACCCGCGACTATCGGATGGCGTTGCCGCCCATTGTCGACGTCGTCTTCGGCACGAGCCACACCATCGGCGCCAAGACGTTCCAGCTGCCACAGTGGGTCGGCCGCCTCAACGAGCCGATGGGCCGGCTCGAGCACGACCTCGCCGAGCATTGGGACCGCCACGGCCAGCCCTTCGTCGACTCGTTCGCGTTCCCCTTGTCCCGCAAGCTGTTATGGCCCATCGTGACGGTGATCGGCGTCCTGGTGCTCATCGGCGTGTGCACGCAGAGCGCCGGCCTGGCCGTGCTCGCCGCGCTGATCGCGGGCGGGATCTGGGCGGCGGTCCTGTTCGGCCAGTACCAGACCGCGCAGAAGCAGCAAGCACAGGCGCGAGCCTACGTTGAACAGTCCAAACAGGAGTCACTGCGGCAGCTGCGTGCCGCCGGGGCCGAGCTGACCGACTGGGGCAGCCGATACCAGCAGGCCGACGCGCGGGAAGCGGGCGTACGCACGATGATCGGCGACCTCGCCAACTCCGGCAAAGCCGCCTCGCCGTACGAGCGGCGCACGGTACTGAGCAAATAGGAGGTTTGAGCGATGACCGAGCCGACCGAAAAGACGCTGGCCGAGGTGACCCAGGCGAACACGCCGTGGGCCATGCCGGCGCCGGCCGCCGCCGACCGGGCCACCCCGCGTGCCCGCCGTTACGTCGAGGGCCTGCCGGACTGGGAACCCCTTCCCCCGGGCGAGATCCTCGTCCAGCGACGCGGCCACTCGTGATATGGGGTGACGGCGGGACCTATGGTGCGTGGGCGGACCTGCTGGACCGGTGGGCGCGGCGCGAGGCGGTCGACCCGGCCGCCTTCCCCCCGTTGGTACGCGAGCAGTTCGACGGCGACACCTGGGCCAGGCTGACCAACCGCATCACCACCGCGCTCAACGACCGGCTCATCGCCTGGGCCGGCGCCACCAGCCGCGGGATCGCCTCGGCCAAGGGCGAGTTCGCCTTCGGGCAGGCGCTCGCGCAGGCCCGCACCGGTCTGCGCACCGTCCGCGGCTTCGCCTGCTCGCCCGCGCTGCCCGAAGAGCTGCGCTCGCAACTGGTAAGCATGGTCGAAAACCAGGTACGCCAGGCACAGGCGCAGCTGGAGGAGCAGGCCCAGAAGCTGACCCGGCAGGGCATGGACCGCCGCGACGCTGAACAGCGCCTGCGAGCCATACGCGACAACGCCTTCACCGCGATCCTGGCCGAAACGGCCTCACCGGCCGCCGCTCCGCAGTGGCAGCAGCCGGGCATCACCAACACTCCACGCCGGCGGATCATCCCCGGCTGAACGTGCTACTCAGGAGCAACATGTCGAACTTCACCGAATGCGGCCGGGATCTGGACGCGTACCTGACGGCACGCGTACCGCTCATCGGCGTGCGCAGCATCGAGCAGGTACGGGCGGTCCGGCTCGTACACAAGGAGGCGACCGGGCCGCGGCGGGCCGCGCTGCCGTTCTGGATTTACACCAGAGCTACCGGCCTGCGCGACCTGCGCACCAACGCCCAGGTCGGCGACGACCGATCGCTGGTCGGGGCGATGGACTACGCGGCGGGCCAGTTCACCAACCGGGCGCAGTCGACGTTTGTCTTCGTCGACCCGGACGACCTCTCCGACGACAACACCGCCAGTCGCCACTTCGCTGAGCTGGCCCGGCTCGCCGACGGCAACTCCGGCAGCATCGTGCTCATTACCGACACGCCATTGTGGAGCGGCCTTCAGCGCCTGGGCATGAGCCTGCGGCTGGACCTGCCCGATGCGCAGGAGATGTACGACACCATCGTCACATTCCTCGGCGACCACCGCGGGGTGGTCCCCATCGCCTGGTCGGAGAACGACGCGCGGCGGGCATCGGAGTTCCTGGTGGGCGTGCCCGAGGGGACCGCGGTCAACGTGATGGCCACCCTGGTGGCCAAGGGATCCATCGAGAAGCAGGACGTCGAAGCCGTCGGCCACTTCAAGGACAAGCACTTCGGCGACCTCGCCGGGCTGGAGCGCGTGGCGTTGAAGGCAGCCGACCACCAGGTGGGCGGGCTGACCAGCCTGCGCGGCTGGCTGCGGCGCAAGCATCAGCTGATGGTGGCGGACCTGCGGGAAACGCACCTGCGACCGCCTCGCGGCGTCCTGCTGGTCGGCGTCCCAGGATGTGGAAAATCCTTGTCCGCCAAGGCGATCGCCGGTGAGTGGAACCTGCCGCTTTACCGCCTGGACCTGGCGACCATCCTCGGCCAGTATGTCGGCCAGTCCGAGAACCGGCTGCGCGAGGCGCTCGACACCGCCGACCGGGTGGCGCCGTGCGTGCTTTGGATCGACGAGATCGAGAAGGGCCTGGCGGGCCAGAACGACAGCACCGGTGTGGGCCGACGGCTGATCGGGCAGTTCCTGTTCTGGCTACAGGAATCCCGCTCCCGGGTGTTCGTGGTGGCCACCTCCAACGACGTACGCTCGCTGCCGCCTGAACTGTTGCGCAAAGGCCGCTTTGACGAGATGTTCTTCGTCGACCTTCCCGACATCGAGGACCGGCGCGAGATTATCCAGCTGTACTTCAAACGGTACGTCGGCCGCGAGCCCACGGTGGAGCTCGTCGACAAGTTGGCCAGCCTGTCCGAGGGTTTCGCCGGATCGGACATCGAGTCGGCATTGCACGACGTGGGCGCGGAGGTGCTGCTCAACGGCGGCGTCGAGCACCTGCGCGAGGACTTCATCCTCGACGCGTTCGCCAACACCATGCCGTTGAGCCGCAGCAATCCGGAGCAGATCGAGGACATCCGGGCCTGGGGACGCGACCGGGCGGTGGCGGCCGGACGAGCGCCCGCGGCCACGGCCCCCGGGCAGCCACCGACGGGACGCCGGGTTCTCGTGATGGGAAGCTGAGGTGCGACGCACAAGGTCGGCGGGACCGGCTTCCGGGTTCTCCGGGCCGGTCCCGCCGACTTCTTTCTCCCTACTGGGGGGATCCGGCGAGCCGGCCCGCGGCTTTGATCGTTGCCAGCCACGGATATTCGGCCGGAACCGAGCCTGCTGCCCGACGCAGGTCCGCCAGCGCCCGCTCCGCCAGGCACAGGCAGCGCAAGGCATGCAGGGCAACGAGATCGGCCGGTTCCTGCCCTCCCACCGCGAGCGCGCCGTCGAGCCGGTCCGCGAACCCGCCCGCGACCGTGCTGAGCACCCCGTCCATCGGCCGGTCCTGGTCAAGGAACGCGCCAAGACTGCGCAAGATGACGGTTGCGGCCGGATGGTCGAGCGGGATGTCGCGCGCCGCCGAAAGCAACTCCTCCGCGCCGGCCCGGCGGTCCTCACCCTCCGAGGATTCGTCGAGGCGGTCCCGCAGAAGGAAAGCGACGGCAAGGATGTACGCGTCGACCGCGTGTCCCACCCGCTCCTGCTCGGATCCCCTCGACGCGGGCGCCCCCTCCACGAGCGTCGAAGCAAGCGCCACCATGTCGTCCACGGTCGTGATGTCCAGTGGCGGCGTGCCGGACAACAGCAACCGGGCCGCGGACAGCCACACCGCGCCGTTGCTGTCGCCGTGGCCGGGCAGCATTTCATGCAACTTGCGCCGCAGGTCGCCCACGGCCGGTGCCGGCGGCGCAACGGGTGCGGCCGGAACCACCTGCGGCGCAACGGGTGCGGCGCCCTGAACGTATGGGAGCGGGCGTTCCTGTGGATCCGTCGCCAGTAGTGCCGCCAGTGAGGGAATGCCGGTGGGAGACAGACCGTATCCCTGCGCGCCTTGCCTCATCCGCCCGGTCAGGTTCTGCATCGTAGCCAAGGCGCCCGAAAGGCGGCCGATGTCCGCTCCAAGCGGACCCCCGCCCGCCGCGGTCAGCACGGTCCGCAGGACCTCGGCCATTTCCAGCAGCGTCCTGGCACCACTGATCATCTGCTCGTTCAGCGGTGGCCCGTCGGCGAGTTCGCGCAGGTGTGTGACCGCCCGGTCAACGTCGGCCACGCCCTGCGCCGGTGTGCCGCCTGGGCTGAGGGCCGGCAGCCCGAACCCCGAGACCTGCAGGTAGACCGAGGCCTTGGCCAGGTAGGTCTGCCCGAGCATCAACAGGGTCATGCCGCGCATCACCGGTGTCAGGTTGGGAAAGGACAGCGCCTCCTCCAGCACGTGGATGGCGGTGTCACGGTCACGCTCGGATCCGCCGTGCGCGGCGAAGCGGATCGACAACTGGTAGCCGAGGAGGGCCGCCACCATGCCTCGCATCGGATCGTCGAGCTGCGTATGGCCGTATGCCTCGTTGAGGGCGTCGATCGAGGCGTCCAGGTCGGGTTTGGCCGCTGGGGTCCCCGCGCCCGTTTTCTGGTACTCGCCAATCAGCGCCTGACCCAGCTGGACCAGGACCGGCAGCCGGGCCGGCCCCGCCAGCAGATCAAGCTCCGCTCGCAGCCGAGCGATGACTTCCTTTGACACCTTTCCCCCTACTACTGTCCATAGTGGATGAATCCCGCCCAGTTGAGCACGTGGGCGGGGTCGTCATTCGGCCCCGGGACCAGCTCCTCAGGCATGCCGGTCGGCACCGTACGTGCCGGGTCGAGCATCCACATCTGCGCCTCGCGCAACGCCTTCCACGGCGGCAACCCGTCGTGACGCAGGAAGTGGTGGAACAGGTACATCAGCCACGACGTGGCGACGTCTGGCACGCTCCACTGCGTGGACAGCACCGACCGCACCCCGCCCGCCAGGAAGCCCGTCCCCAAGCTGTATGCCTCGTCATAGCCGTAGACGGCCCGGCCGCTGTTACAGGCGGCCAGCACGACCAGCCCGATGACCCGGTCGGGCGTCGCGGCCAGCAGATCCACCAGCTCGACCACGCTCAGTTCACTGGCATCGTCTTTACCTTCGCCGGCCAGCAGCAGATGAGCAACGGCCTGCGATCCGGTCTTGAAATAGCCATGGCAGGCAAGATGAAGCATGGCGCCCGCCGCTGGGCTGCGATTGCGGAGCCACGTACGCACCTCCTCGGCGGTGCCTGCGCCTGATGCGTTTTGCCGGTCCTCGGGCCGCCGCCCCAGGTAACGGGCGGCGCGGTAGAAGGAGCGGCGGACGGCGTACGCCTCGAGTCTCGCCGAACGCAGAGGACTCCCGCGCTTGCCGGTGTCGGGGTCCGCGACGATCAGTCCGGTAGAGTTCAGCGACACCGGGGGCAGCGCGGCGTTGTCGCACAGCAGACGCGCCGAGACCGCCTGGGAGATCGCGGCGAGCTGGACCGCGTACACCCCGTCCTTGCGCCGGGCGGCATGCCAAGGTACGCGGGCCAGGTCCCCCATGGCGATCAACACGATCCGGGGCACCAGTCCATCCGGCCGGGCCGGAAGGCTCGGCAGGTAACCTTCCAGCAGCGGCCCCATCGCCACCCGCCACGCCCAGTCGCACAGAGCGTCCAGCCGATAGGCCAACTCCTGATCGTCCTCCGCCGGCAAATCGCGCACACTGTCCACACTGTCGCGTGTGGACAGTGTCGACAGGTACCGCTCGACATCCGTCCCCTCGCCGAGATCGAGGTGCGGCAAAGGCATGAAGGCTGGCGGTCCCACCGCGGGCATCATCACCGCCAGCCCTCCGTGCGGCGGCCCCATCGGAACGAGATAGACCAGCGCGTCCGCCTCCAGCCGCGCCAGAGCGGACTGGATCTCCTGCAACGCCGGCGGGTCCAACAGATCCGTGCCCGACTGATTCGTCAGCACCTCCAGCACCCGCCGGCGCAGATCTTCCGGCGGTGTACCGTTTTGCGACCACAGGTGGGCGAGGTCGGCGTGGCCGGCCGCCTCAAGCCGGGCCGGGATGCGATGCAGATGTGTGGCGGCGGACAGCATCAAACCTCGCCCGAAATCCAAGGCCCGCAAGGCATCACCGGGATCGCCATAGGTGATGCAGCGCCGGGCGATGTCCACGGCGTCCTTGGCCGCGCTGCGCACCGAGACCTGCGCACCGCCGATATCGGTCTCAAGAAGCACGCGCCACGCGTAGCCGCGCTGCGCCGCGATTCCGGCCTCCCAGATGCCGGAGAAGTCCCCGCTTCGCTGGCGGATGCCCGAAAGCAGGTCATTGACGAACGACCATTGCGGATGCTGCGGGCTGCCGAGCAGATCCCGTGCCTCCTCAAGCAGCACCTTCGCCTCGGCCAGCCCTTCGGTGGTGCCCAGGTTCTCGCTGCGGCGGAACAGGCCCAACGCCAGCGAGGCCAGGCAGATGGCACGCTGTGGGTGACCCGGCGGGGTCGCGGCGACGCTCTCGCGCAGATGGGCGATGCCCTGTTCGATGCGGCCCGGGTCGGTTTCGGTGCCGAGCCCGAGGGAGGCCATGCCCGCGGTCAGGCCGCCGACCACCGGTCCGACGCCGTGCAGCTCGCTCAGCCCGGCGATCGCCTCCAACTCCTCGTTGGTGGTGTGGGCGGCGGCCAGTACGCCGTCCTCGCCGACGTAACGCGACAACGATGCGAGTGGCAAAGCCGACTGGCTCAACAGATTCGCCATCGGATGCTCCGGCGACAGGCCGCCGATCAGCTCCTGTAGACGGCCGAACTCGCGCATCGCCGAGGCAACGTCTCCGCGCTGGTTCGCGGCAAAGGCCTGGGCCCCGTGCACCAGTAGTTGCCTCAGTTCCGCCACCCTGGGGTCATCGGCGAAGGCCTCGCCGAGGCTCGCCGCCATCTCCGGCAGCTTCTGGATGGCGCTCTCATTGCCCTGCTCGAAGGCGAGCCTCGTGGCGACCAGTGTCTCGATAGCCTGCACCAGACCGGTCACCCGCGGATCGGCGACCTGCTCCGCGAGGCGGCGCGCGGCGACCCGCACCGCGTCGAGGCCTTCCACTGGGCCGAAGCCGGCGTCGTACATCAGCGACATCGCCTGTGCGACAAACCTTTGCCCGGTCCACTCGGGCGTCAGCGGGGGGTCGCGGTCGGCGGCGTCCAGAAGTTCACCCATCCGGCCGAGGTAGCTGTGGATCGAGTCGAAGGGCCGCATGATGAACGCGGCGATCAGGTCTGCGGCCCAGCGGGCGCGGTGCGTGTGGTCGACCGGTAACCCGAGCACCTCCTCAACGGCCGCCTGCAAGTCGGCACCGCCGTCACCGGCCAGCGCCCGCTGCACGGCAACGCGGCATCTCTGGGTCGCGTCGTACTGCTCAACGGTCACTCCCGCCCTCACCTCCGTGTCGCCCGGCTCCAGCCGATATCTGACGGACGGGTCCGTCAGGAGCGGTTGTGGACAACGAGCCCACCCTCGATGAGCGCATCGCCGGCTTGACGTCGCTCCGCGACGACCCGCCGGACGGCACCGACCTGCCCGGACTGCTGGGGATGCTGGGCGAAGCCCACCTTGAGGCGTACGAGTTGCGCGGCGCGCCCGAGTCGCTCGACCGCGCGATCGATCACCTCGCCGCCGCGGCCGACGCGGCGCCTTACCACCAGGACATGGCGTACTGGTGCTGCGCGCTCGGCACCGGCCACTCCTCCCGGGCCGACCGCTTAGACTCCGCGCTCGGCTACGACCGCGCGGTCCACTGGTTCGAGCGCCTACTTGTCCTGGTCCCTGAAGGTGATCCCAAGCGTGACGATGCGGCGTTGCTACTCATGGACGCGTACTGGGACCAGTATTACGAGGTCCGCTGCGACCCGGCGGCCGACGCCGCGACCGCCGTGGCCGACGCGCGAGAGGTCTTGCACGCCATAGGTTCGGTGCCGGTCAGCGACGACCCGGTCTCCGCCGGCTATGCCCGGCTGCTGCTCGGGCTGGCGAACATCGCCTGCTTCGAGACCGGAGGCGGCCGAGCCCATCTCGATGCGGCGATCGACCTGCTCGCGACGGCGCTCGACGCCCTGTCGCAGGACAGTCCGCGTTACGTCCTCGCGGGTGCGTGGCTGGTCGACGGCTACCGGCGGCGCGGCGCGTTGGACGACGACGCGTCGAGCATCGACCTCGCCATCGCGACCGGCCAGTGGCTTAGCGGGGTCTGCGCCGAGGCGGGCGCGGACCGGCTGGAGCTGGAATGCACACTGGCGCAAGCGTTCCAGCTACGCTGGACGAGGGACGAGAATCCGGCCGACCTTGACCAGGCGATCACGCACTGGCGGCGCGCGCTCGATGTGCACGAAGCACCTTGGCCCGCCAACATGTGCGGTGACCTGCTTCGCCAACGCGCCGAGCTGACCGGCAAGGCGTCGGACCTGCCGGAGGCGATCCGCCTGCTCGAGTTGGCGACCGCAGAGGCGGCAACGGGGGCCGAGGACTTGTGGCTCGACTGGTTCCTGCTCGGGCAGGCCCACCACCTTCACTGGCAGCTGGAAGACGACCCCCGCAGTCTCGCCCGCGCCGCAGACAGCCTTGACATGTCGCTCGAGCAGCGACCGCCGGACGGCACCATCACGCTGGAGCTCCACGTCCACCGGATTCTCTTTCTGTTCGAGCTGAACCAGGTGCAGCCGATCAGTGCCAGGCTTCGACACGGCACGGAACAGGCGACCGCCGCCCTCGACAGCGAGCACGGCGCCACATTCGAGGTGCGCGCGATGCTTGCCGGCATGGTGGCGCTGGCCAAGATGGCCGTCAATGCTCCCATCGCCAACCTGGACATCGAGGGGATCCTCGATCTGACCGCGCTCGCCTTGGAGCTGGGTAACGCGCCGCCTGGCTGGCATGGACTCATCCACGCCATCCGCGGGTCCGTACAGTTGCTTCGCGACAGCCTGAACTTCCGCTCGCGGGGCGACAGCGGCGTCGGGGAACTGCTGCGCGCTGCGGTCGCGGACCGCACCGAGGAGATGGCCGGACTTCCTCGGCAGCTACTGCCGTTCGCGCTTCGTAACCGCGCGAGCAGGTTCGGCGATATCAGGGCCGCACGTGCCGCCAGGGTAGCCCTGCAAGGGCTGACGGTGAGCGAAACCGAACATGCCCACCTGCTCGACGCGATGAGAGCCACGCTTTTGGCCCACGACCGTGCGGCTCAAGGCAACCCGCAGGCCGCTGACGGCATCGACCTCATGCTACCGCCTGCGGTGGCCGAGTTGATAAGCCGGTTATCCGCCCCCAGCGATGGCCTGGGAATGATCCAGCCGCTGGTGGACACGGCCAACCGGATGGTCGCCGCCGACCTTGGGCTCGACGAGCTGCGTGCCGCCGTCGCACAGGCGACGGAACTCGTAGGCCGGATTCCTCAGGGACAGGTGATGCGGGTCGTCGCCGCGGCCTTCGCCGGCGCGGGCGAGCTTGAGGTCACGCGCCGCGACCCCGGCGACGTCGCCGCGGCTACCCGCAGCGTGCGCTGGTTCGAGGAGGTCGTCACCGGCCTCGAACCGTGGCATCCGTTGTGGGCGAGTGCTTGCGCCGTACTCGCCGAAGGCCTGCGCCGCACCGGGCGTCCCGACGGCTGCGAGCGCGGGCGGCGGCTGGGCGTGGAGACGCTGCGGGCGCACGCGCGGCGGGTCCTGCTTCAATCCGGTACGGATTACGCCATCGTGTCCGCCCGGCAGGCCTCCGCGGTCGCCAGCAAGTTCGCCGGCTGGTGCCTTGAGGACGGCGCCTACGAGGAGGCGGTCGCGGTCCTGGACGCCGGGCGTGGTCTGGTGCTCAGCAGCGCCACCGCTTCCCGCGACGTGGCCCGCCTGCTGGCGGACCTTGGACACCACGATCTGGCCCGCGAGTGGAGTGAGAGCACCGGGCTCGGCCGCAACCAGATCACCGGCGATCCCCTGCCCGCCGTGGCCGAGGGCGCCGAGTTCCCCGACGACCTCCGGTCGCGGGTGCTGCGGGCGCTCGACGAAGCCGGGCACACCGACTCCGGCCTGCTCCCGCTCGTGAGCACCGATCAGATCCGGGCGGCCCTCTCCGCCACCGGCTTCAACGGTCTCGTCTACCTCGTTCCCTCAACGGACACGGCGTCCGGTGCGGCCATTATCGTTCCCGCGTCGGGTGCGATCGAGACTCTCGCGCTGCCGGATCTGCGGGCCGATGAACCTCTGGCGGCTTATGCACGGCATCCGCGTGCCGGGCGCGACCTCACCGCGGACGCCGCTGACCCGCCGACGTCGAGCCAGCGCCTCGACGAGCTGTGCCAGTGGGCGTGGTCGGCGGCGATGCAGGCGATCGTGGACCGTGTCCGCGACTGGGGTGTGGGGAGCCCGGCCCGCTTGGTCCTCATCCCGATGGGGTCGCTGGCGCTCGTGCCGTGGCATGCCGCGTACATGCGGGCCGGACGGGAGCGGCGTTATGCGGTCCAGGACATCGCATTCTCGTACAGCGTCTCGGCCCGGATGTTCTGTGCGACGGCCGGCCACCCGGTCGAGCCGGTGGCCGGGGCTCTGGTGATCGGCGACCCGCTTGGCGACCTTCCGTTCGCGGGCGCTGAGGCGCGGGCGATACACGAGAGATTCTACCCGTACGGTCGCTATCTCGGCCGTCCGCACAAACAGGCCGCCGGTCCCGGCTCGCCGGAGGAGGTCGTGCGTTGGCTGGTCTCCGCGGACGCGGCGCGATCAACTCTGCACTTCGCATGTCACGCCAAGGTGGACACCGCCAGCCCGGCCGACGCCCACCTGGTCCTCGCCGGAGGCAGACTCACCGCCCGGCGGCTGATCGAGGTCTCCCGCCTGGCGGCGCTGGTGCCACACCGGGTCTTTCTCGCCGCCTGCACCACCAACGTGACCGGTGCCGACTACGACGAGGCGTTTAGCCTCGCCACCGCGTTCCTGTCGGCCGGAGCCCACACGGTCTTCGGCACCCTTTGGCCGGTGCCCGACGAGGGCACCTCCGTCCTGATGTACATGGTGCATCACTTTCTCAATGTCGAGTCGTGCACGCCGATCGACGCGTTGCACCGTGCTCAGCTGTGGATGCTCGATCCGGACCGGACGGTGGTGGACGGCATGCCGGTGTCGCTTCGCGACTCGGCAGGCCGTCCCGAATGCGCCGATGCCGTTTCCTGGGCGGCCTTCACCCACCTGGGGCGGTAGCCGGCCGGGTGCCATCCCCGTCGATGGAGCACAGGATCGCCGTACCGACACGTCCTATGTCAGCGCAGGCCCCACCGAATGCGGCTTCGACCACCTCATTCACGGTGGCCGCGGCTTCGTCGCCCGCGGCGAGCCGCGCCTCGAGGATCTCCAGCGCCAGCATGGCAAGCTCCTGTACCTTGCCCTCGCGGCCGGTGGTCTGACGTGGGACAATTCGGAGCCCCTGTGCGGCAAGGTGTTCGTGAAGGTCCGTCATGGAAGCAACGGCTCCTTTGCGGATGAGGAGTGTTACTCATCGTGGCCGTTTCGGTGGCGGCCGAGAAAGGCGTCCACGGCAATAGATCCTTCTCCAAACCTCGCCCCACGGCCAGACCTGGGCCGCCAGACATCATTGACCTATCAACCCAGGTCGAGAGCGTTCGGCTTCACCGGCTGGCCGATCCGCCACGGCGAGGTGGCCTCTCGACACTTACAGCCGACTTTACGGCGTGCCCCGCAAGAGACGGCGGGTCGGTCAATGCCCGCTGTGGAAAAAGCCCGCCCAGTTAACGATCTCCGCGGTTTCCAGCGCACCGGCGTGTGCGCGCAGCGACTCGGGAAGGCTGTCCGGCAACCGCCCTTCGATCATCGCGAGCTGGGCCTCACGCAGGGCGACCCCGGGCGCCAGTCCTTCGGATCGCAGATAATGGTGGAACAGGTACATCATGATCGAGGTCGGGTTGTCGGGCACGCTCCACTGCGAACTGATCACGGTCCGCACTCCGGAGGCCAGCAACGCGGTCCCGATGCTGAACGCCTCGTCCCATCCCTCGGTGGACTCGCCCGTGCGGCAACCGGCCAGGACGGCCAAGGCGATGTCGCGGTTGCCCGGCTGCGTGAGCGTGCCGATGACCTGTTCAGCGCTGAAGCGGCCCGGCGGTGCACCGGCCAGCAGGAGGTACGACGACGCGTCCGGTCGCGCCGCACGCTTGCCCGGGCCCAGCGCTTCGCCGTGCACGGCAAGATGCGTCATCGTTCCGGCGTCCGGATCGGTAAACCAGGAGGTGACCTGCCCCATCGTGCCCTCGCCGTCAGCGCAGTCCGTGCCGTCCGGCTCCCGGCCCAGCAGGCGAGCCCTGGGGTAAAAGCTCTCCCGGATCGCCCGTGCTTCGGCACGCGCCGCAGGCAGGTCGGGGGCGAGGCCGCCGGTGTTGGGGTCCGCCACGACCAGCCCGCGGTCGTCGATCGGCACGGCTGTCCGCCAGGCGGTCTCGCAAAGCAGGCGGGCCGATGGCGCGTACGAGAAACTGATTTTGTCGATGGCATACTCCCTGCGCCCGCCGGCCTCGCGCATCGCGGCATGCCAGGGGATGCGGGTCAGTTCGTCCATCGGGATCAACGCCAGGCGCAAGGGTCGGCCCTCGGGCAAGCTGAGATGCCGGTTGAGCATCGGGCCGATGGCACCCGACCACGCCCACCGGCACACCGTCTCCAGCCTGGACTCCGACTCGGCCGCGAGATCCCGCAGCCCTCGCCGCCCCCGTTCGCCGGCGTCGGCCAGTTCCCTTGATACAGCTGCGATCCTGGCATCCATCTGCCGCACCATGGCACTGTTGAGGTCGGGCAGGATGACATGGGTTATCGGCTCCTGAGCGGGCACTACAACGGCGGCGCCGAACGCGGCGTCGCCCGCCATGAGATACACCAGGGCGTCCAGGCCAAGTCGGGTCAGCGCCGCCCTGATCTCGTGCGGGGTCGGCGGATCCAGGATCTGGGCCGAGGTCATGGCTCGCGACTCCCCCGATCGTCCTATTAGGACATTCATTACTTCCCGGCGCAGCTCCATGGGCGCACCCATCGGGTTGCCCCGCGACGCGTCGCGCCACCGCTGCGCCAGCGCGGATTGCCCGACCGAACGCAGCCGATCCTCCACATCACGCCACTCGATGGCCGCATACAGGCGCTGCGCCCGGCCGGCGTCGAGCGCGGCTGCCGCGCCGCCGGAGTCCCCGTCGCTCAGACACCACCTAGCCACGTCAACGGCGTCCGCCGGCGCCGAGGACAGCATGAAGTCGTTCATCATCGTGCTCTGCTGGAGCAACGTGTTCCAGGCGTGGCCGCGCAGACCTTCCAGGGCTGTCCGGCGACCCAGCTCACGCCGCCCCGCCAGCCTGTAGGCGTGGGCCAAAGGGTTGGCGCACAACGTCCAGATCAGATCGAGCTCCGAGCCCGTCTCCGCCCTTGCCCGCTCCAGCAGGCTGGTGGCTTGCTTCAGATCCTCCCGCCGGTGCGCGGCCTCGTAGCGCGCCAGCAGCCCGCACGCCAGCGTCAACAGGTACATCGCCTGCAAGGGCGTGCCGGCGGACAACTCCACCGCGCGCGCCAGATCGTCGATCGCCTGAGTCTGGCCCACGGCCGAGCCGTCCACCGCCATCAGCCGTTGCAGGGCCGCAATCGAAAGCTGGCTCGCCCGTCCCAACGGCGACGAGTCCGCCCCCGGAGGGGCAAGCGTCACCGGTGGCGGCGGTGGCGCCGGCGGCTCGGAGGGCACCCAGTCCGGTGCGATCTGCGGCAGGAGCTTTTCCATCTGACCCAACGCATCCGCCAGCATCGCCCGGGCCGGGTGGCCGGCCGGAATCATCCCGGCCAACTGCTGGCCGCGCTCGTACAAACCGGTCGCCGCGTCGACGTCGTGATGGTCGAGCCGATCGATCATGCCGGCCATCGACTCGAACACCTCGAAATTCGCGTTGCCGATCCCCTGAGCGTTCAACCTCTCGACCAGGACCCGCACCTGCCGACCCTGCTCACTGAGCTCCCGCGCGTCGCCGCGCTCGACTGTCTTCAGGCCGGTCAGGCCGAACCGGGCGGCCTCAAAAACCGTCGCCTGCGGCTCGAAGCCCGCCGTCAGGCCCGCCAGGCCTTCGAGCTCGGCCCGCGCGCCCTCCAGGTCAAAGCCTGGTGTCGCGTTGATCGCGGCGAAGGTCAAGTCGTACGCCCGGACGACCGCCGCGGTGGCCCGCCACTCGCCGGTCGGGTGAGGGTCCCGGTCGGCGATCGCGGCCAGAAGTTTGTTGCGCTCCAGCAAATCTTCCCGGTTGACGACACCGCGGCGCAGCTGCGCGCCGACGATCTCCGCCGCCAGCCGCTCGCGGCCGGGCGCGTCCTCGGGTAGCCGCCGGAACTCCTGGTACGCCTCTTCCAGGTCCGCGGTCACGGCACCGCCGTGCTCGTACCGGTTGATCAGCAACCAGCACCGGGCGAAGCGCCAGACCACCGAGCACTGCGCGGGCATCTTCCGCAGCATCGAAGTCGTGCGTTCGATCGCGGCCCCCAACGGGTCGGCCCCGGGCCTTTGCGTCATACCGAATCCTGACGGACAGCATCGACGGTGGTGCAGTCGCGGAGGAGGCTTCGGTAGGCTGCGCCCAGACAGGCACGCTCGATCGCAGGAGCGGATCATCATGCGTCTGCGCACCTTAATCTTGGCCGCCATCACCGCATTGCTGGCCGCCGTCGCGGCCGTGTTGGCCGGCCCCAGCCGGCTTCACCTGGTCCAACTGAGCAGTTTCATCAACTTCATCGATCTGCACCGCCGCCTGCCAGGCGGCGGGTCCCGCCGAATCTGTTGTTCTGCAGCACGATCCGGGACGCCTTCATGATCAGCGAATACGCACGGTTGAAAATATGACCACTCCACCAGTCAACTGGGCGGAGTTCCATCGGACATAACTGGTGCTCCGTACCTAATGTCACAGTTATCAGACGCGGGGATGCCGGTGCGGCACCAGTATCGCCTCCACGCTGACCGGGTAGCTCAAGGACGGGATCGTGGCGCCCGCGTCGCATGCGGACAAGACCGATCAAGACGTAAACCCAGGCAGGCTACGGGATGCGAGAGATGCTCGGTTCAATCGCTCGCCGCGGGCCCGAGGTTCAGCAAGGAATCGGCAAAGTTCGAAGGTGCACCCTACGTGCGCATCCTCGGGTGGCGCAGCAGATCATGAGGCACGCGCAGATCTCGATCACGATAGAGGTCGACACGCAGGTGACCGACGAGGCCCGCGGGATGCTCTCCGCAAGCTCGGCGAGAGCCTGGGTTAAGCATGGAGGTGAGGGTGTCAGTCCTCGGACTCCGGCAACCGGATTTCGAAGCGAAGTTCCGGATATGGGCCGCCTTCGGTGGTCAGGGTCGTTGTCACAAGGACCAAACCCTCGTCTTCCCCGCTGAGGCGTTGCAATGCGAAACGGAACTGCTGGTCCTCGTCGAACTCCACATCCTCGCCGGCCCAGAAGCGCTGGATCAGATCGAGCACCTGGACGACCTCTCGGCCGTTCAGTGTCGTCTCGCAACGAGCGGCGAACGGGTAGGCCTCGACGTCGAAGGTCGCATCCTGCCAGTCGCGGTGCCGCTGGTCTGCGACCTGGCTGCCGTACGGAGGTTTGAGGATGATCCGGAAGTGATCATGGCCGTAGTGCGGGTCCGTGAGATCCAGGACCGTCGTCTCCGTCGGCTCAACCACGTGGCGTCCCTCGCTCCTCTGATAGCGGCCTGCTTCCGAGAGGATAGGCTGCTGTACTCGGCCCTTCCGGGCACGTCACGGCAACGCCGGATGGCTTTAGGAGTTTTTGCTCTTCGGGGCCGTGTTAAGCGCTGACCTTCGCCCCTCGCGCATATCGCGGATGGCTCAACTGCCCAACAGCAGTTAGCGGTATGTCCAGGCCTTGCGCAGGCTCATGTCTGTCTCTGGTGCGAGGCGAGCCGTTGCGCAGAGCTCCTCGATCACTTCGCTCGTGAACGGAATGTGGGCGGTTGGCTGGGCTGTGCCGACGCGAAGCACGGTGCTTCGTCGTTCACGCGGACCAGGTCGGCGAAGAGCTCATCGAACGCCTCGACGTCGAAGACTGCGACGGTTTCTAGGCCGCCCCGAAGGTCAAGCGCACCAACGCCTAATAAGCAATAGATGCGGATGGCGCCCGTGACTGGACCCCGATTATTGGTCCACAACCGATGAGAGTTCTTCGTGGTTGTTGATCCACTGCTGACGGAACGCCTCGGGGGTGAGGCCGTCCAGCGAGCCGTGGGGTCTGTACGTGTTGTACTCGATTCGCCAGTCCTCTG
>NZ_QJUG01000106.1 GCF_003426775.1 Allorhizocola rhizosphaerae
CGCCCGGCCCAGCAGCTCGCCCGCCAGCTGCGCGCAGAACGCCCGCCCGCCGGCCCGCTCGACCGCCCCGGCCAGCGCGGCAAGCTCCTCATCGGACAGTGGACGCCGGTGCCGGTAGGCCTCCGCCAGCCGGGCGCCGCCGGCCGCGCCCGAACCGAGCGCGGCCACGACCGGCAAAGACTTCTTGCGCCGCCGCAGATCCGAATACACGGGCTTGCCCGTGAGCGCCGGATCACCCCAGATGCCGAGCAGATCGTCCGACAGCTGGAAGGCCAGGCCCACATCGGCGCCGAACTCACGCAGCAGTTCGATCCGGCTCGCACTGCCGTTGCCGAACAGCGCGCCCAGGCCCATGCTCGCCTCCAGCAGCGCGGCGGTCTTCTTGCGCGCCATGGCGAGACACTCGTTGAGGTCCACGTCATCGCGCAGCTCGAAGGCGAGGTCCTCCCCTTGCCCCGCGATCAGATCGGCGACGGCGGCGGCCAGCATGCGCGCCGCCTCCGTCGATTGTGGACGGCCGCTCGCGGCGAGCACGTCGAACGCCAGGGCCAGCAGCGCGTCCCCGCACAGGATGGCCGAACCCACCCCGAACACGCTCCACGCCGTGGGGCGGTGGCGGCGCATCGCGTCGCCGTCCATCACGTCGTCGTGCAGCAGCGAGAAGTTGTGCACCAGTTCGACCGCTGTCGCGGCGGGTAGTGCGTCGGCCGCTGTCCCGCCGACCGCCTCGGCGGCCAGCAGGGCGAGCGCGGGCCGCAGCGCCTTGCCCGCGGCGGTCCCGTTCTCGTGCAGGCCCTGCGCGTCCCACCAGCCGAGGTGGTACCCGGCGATGCGCCGCAGCGAGCCGGGCAGGTTGTCCACGGCCTCGCGCAGGGCCGGATCCACGAGCGCGCGGCCGCGGTGCAACGCCCGCTTGGCCGCGCCCTGCCCGGTCGCACCCCCGCACTCGGGCGGGGCTTCAATCATGGAAGTGTCCGATCTCGACGTTTTCGAGCACACCCAGCGCGTCCGGAACCAGCAAGGCCACGGAATAGTAGGCGCTGACCAGATACTTGATGATGGCCTGATCGTCGATGCCCATGAATCTCACCGAGAGGCTGGGCTGGATCTCGTCCGGGATGCCGGTCTGGTGCAGGCCCACGACACCCTGGTTATCCTCGCCGGTGCGCATCGCGAGGATGGACGTGGTGAACGTGTCGCTGACCGGAATCTTGTTGCACGGCAGAATGGGCACGCCGCGCCAGGCCGGCACGCTGTGCCCCTGGTAGTCCACATTGGAGGGATAAACGCCGCGATGCGTGCACTCCCGGCCGAAGGCGGCGATCGCGCGCGGGTGGGCCAGGATGACGTGGGTGTTACGCCGACGGCTGAGCAGCTCGTCCATGTCGTCCGGGGTCGGCGGGCCGGTCCGGGTGTGGATGCGCTGCTTCAGATCGGCGTTGTGCAGCAGGCCGAATTCGCGGTTGTTCACCATCTCGTGTTCCTGGCGCTCCCGCAGCGCCTCGACGGTCAGGCGAAGCTGCTGCTCCGTCTGGTTCATCGGATGGTTGAACAGGTCCGCCACCCGGGAGTGGATGCGCAGCACCGTCTGCGCCACGCTGAGCTCGTACTCCCGCGGCGAGAGCTCGTAGTCCACGAACGTGCCCGGCAGCTCGGGCTCGCCGTGATGGCCCGCCGCCAGCGCGACCTCCTTCTCGCCATATTTGTTGGTCGGCAGCTTCGGGCGGTTGCGCAGCTCCTCGATGTGCGCGCGCAGCGCGTCCGAGCGCTCCACCAGCTGCTCGAACTCCGTGCGCGGCATCGACAACACGGTGCACGCCGTCGCCGCACGATAGCCGCACTCCCACGTCAGATCCGACTCGACGAGCGAGCGGTCGCCGAAGAACTGCCCGTCCGCCAGCACCTCCAGCACGACGGGCGCACCATAGGCGGCCTCCCCGACCCGGTCCACCTTGCCGTGTGCCAGCAGATACACCCGGTCGATCGGCCCGCCGCGCTCCACGATCATGTCGCCGGCCGCGAACTCGTGCTGCGTGAACCGCTGGGCCACCTCCTCCAGCACCTCGACATCGCCGAAACCGCGCAGCTGCGGCAGCTCGCACAGCTCCGGCGCCACCACCCGCACGTGCACACCGACGTTGGTGAAACTGAGCCGCCCGTCCCCGATCGCATAGGTCATCCGCCGGTTGACCCGATAGACACCGCCGTTGACCTGCACCCAGGGAAGCACCCGCAGCAGCCAGCGCGAGGTGATTTCCTGCATCTGCGGTGCGGATTTGGTCGTCGATGCCAGGTTGCGTGCGGCCGCCGTACTCAGGCTCGACAGCATGTGCTCCGGCGCCACGCCCGCAGCACCCTCCCCGATTGTCACTTTTGCCTCCACCACTTTTTCTGAGCATCATGAAGTGATCGCCCAGTTGCTGGGAGGTATATCGAATCTGATCAACGACACGAAACGCCGCGCGGAAACTTTCCACCCGATCGAACGATCGTCACTTGTCTATGACGTAACGAATGCGGTAATGCGTTGAGGGCCGCGACCCCGAGATCGGAAGCTGGGCCTTACGCGATGAGCGAGGTGTCCAGCGCAGCCTCCCCGTCGGCGAGCTTGGCGAGGTCCACAGTGGCCCCATCTGCGTAGCCGGCCTTGATGAGGGCCCGGATGTCGTCCTGGACGTCCCAGACGTTGACGTTCATGCCGGCGAGCACCCGGGAATCCTTGACCCAGAAGGCGATGAACTCGCGCGAGTCCATCGAACCACGGATGACCACGCGGTCGTAGCCGCCCGGCCCGACCCAGCCGGAGTATTCCATGCCCACGTCATATTGATCCGAGTAGAAGTACGGGATCCAGTCGTACGAAACCTGTTGTCCCAGCATGGCTCTTGCCGCCACCATCCCGCCCTGCCGCGCGTTTTCCCAGTGCTCGACGCGCATCCTGGCCCCGATCAGCGGGTTGAACCAATTGGCCGCGTCACCGCACGCGTACACATCCGGCGCAGACGTCTGCAGCGACTCCGACACCACGATCCCGTTGTCCACCTCCAGCCCGGCGTCGGCGGCGAGCTCCGTGCACGGCGACACACCCACACCCGCGAGCACCACGTCGGCCGGCACCGACGTGCCGTCGTCCAATGTGACCGACGCGCCATCCGAAGACGTCACCGTCCGTCCAAAGTGGAACGCCACGCCCTTGTCCGCGTGCACGTCACGATAGAACGCCGCGAGCTCATCCCCCAGCACCCGCCGCAGCGGCAGGGAGTCCGTCTCCACCACCGACACCTCGGCCCCGTGCGTGCGCGCCGCCGCGGTCACCTCAAGCCCGATCCAACCCGCCCCGATCACCGCCACGTCCGTGCCGGCCGTCAGCAGCGATTTGAGTGCCTTGCTGTCGCGGATGTCGCGCAGATAGCGCGCCCCACCCACGTCGACCGGCCGCGGCCTCGCCCCGGTCGCGAGCAACAGCTTGTCGTAGCCGATGCGCTCACCGCTGGACAGCCGCACCCGCTTGTCGCCCACGTCCAGCGCCGTGACCGACGTTGACAGGCGCAGATCGATGGTGTGCTCGCGATACCACTCCATCGGGTGCACGAACGCCTCGTCGAGCTCCTGGTTGCCGAGCAGATATCCCTTGGAAAGGGGTGGCCGCTCGTAGGGCGGATCGGGCTCATCCCCGATCATGATGATTTCTTTCTGGTACCCCTCGGAGCGCAGGGTCTCGGCCGCGTTCGCACCCGCCAGCGAGGCGCCGACTATCACGATAGCCATGAAGCCAATTCAAGCATGCTGATACCTATGCGCGCCGCCACAACACAGCCCCATGATGAGCAGGTAGTCCCTGATCAGAAAGGGTGATCTTGTCATGATCCAGGCCAGGGAAATCATGCACCCGGGTGCCGAATGCGTGCCCGAAACCGAGACTCTCGACCGCGCCTCGCAGATGATGCGCGACAAGCAGGTGGGTTCGCTGCCCATCTGCGGCACCGACAACAAGCTCAAAGGCATCATCACCGACCGCGACATCGTGGTGAAGTGCATCGCGGCGGGCAAGGACCCGTCCCGGATCACCGCGGGCGAGCTGGCTCAGGGCACACCCGTCTGGGTCGAGGCCGACGCGAGCGAGGACGAGGTGCTCCGGGTGATGGAGAAGAACAAGATCAAGCGGTTGCCGGTCATGGAGAACAAGCAACTGATCGGCATGATCAGCGAGGCGGACATCGCGCAGCACCTGTCCGACGACAAGCTGGCGCACTTCGTCCACGCCATCACGAAGGCCCCGCCCACCAAGGTGAAGACGCCCAGCAAGCTCGCCAAGTCGAAGTAGAAGTAGCCGGGGCCGCCGCACACCTGCCGGGCGATGGAACCCGGCAGGTGTGGCATGCGTTGACCAGGTCGCCCACCGGTCGGGGCCGCCCGAGCCTCTGGGTTCGGGCGGCCCCGAGGGTCAGCGGGTGACCGGACGGGCCGGTGGGGTGGTGCCCCGCCTGCCCGAGCTCATGCGCGCGACCAGCCAGACGCCGAGCACGGCGAGCGCGATCTGGATGATGTGCCGCCACCAGTCGATGCCGGCCGTCTCGCCCACCCCGAGCCAGTCGGCCAGCAGGCCGCCCAGCGTGGCGGCGAGGATACCCACGATGACCGTCATGAGCATGGAGATGTTCTGGCGGCCTGGCAGCAGCAACCGGGCAAGGATGCCGATGATGGCGCCGCCGATGATGCCCCACAGGATCGTTCCGAGCATGTCAACCCCCGTTTGACAGGAATGATCTCCTACGCCCTCATAATCGCATTAGCGTGGATCGCGTCGTGCAGATACCGCGCCAACCCGGTCTTGATCGACTCGTAGAACGCCTCAAATCGCTCGTCGGCCAGGTACATGTCGGCCAGCCCGGTGTGGATCTCGTAGGTGCACTCGTAGTACCACTGGCTGATGTGCTGCCGGTGCTCCTCGGCGAGTTGCATGGCGTCGGGCCCGTCGGCCGGAGCACCCGAGTCCATGAGCGCCACGACGCGCTCGCCCCACTGCGTCATCTCGTCCTTGATGCGCTGCCAGTCCTCCTTGGTGTACCGGCCGGCCCGCCGCATCGACTCGCGGTAGGCCTCCGTGTCTCCCCAGCGCTCCTTCGCCTCCTCCGCGTGCTTGTCCGGGTCGAAGTCACCGAAGACCTCGAACCGCTCCTGTGGTGTGAGCTGAATTCCCACCTTCTCCGCCTCCATCGCGAATTCGATTGCATAGACCATCTTCTGTAGCTTGGTGATCCGCTCGCTGAGCAGCTCATGCTGCCGGCGCAGGTGTGCCTGCGCGTCGGCGTGCGGGTCATCGAGGATGGTCGCTATCTCGTCGAGCGAGAAGCCGAGCTCCCGGTAGTACATGATCTGCTGCAGCCGCAGCAAATCGGCGTCGTCATATCTGCGGTACCCCGTGCGGCTGCGGTCGCTGGGCGACAGCAACCCGATCTCGTCGTAGTGGTGCAGCGTGCGCACCGTCACCCCGGCGAACTCGGCGACCTTTCCCACCGTGTAACTCATGGCCTCTCGCCCCCTTTCCGAACTTCCGCGTCAAGGCTCCAACCTCACGTTACGGGAGAGTCAAGCGCGCATTTGCGACTGAATCCGGGGCCCCGCCTTTCGTACGCGTGACCTTCCCGAGGTTCCCGAGCCCGCCCGGATTGGCCTAGCCTGAGCGGGTGCCCTCCACCTCCGACCTCCTCGAAGTCATCTTCATGGGCCCGGGTCTCGTCTGCATCGCCGTGTTCCTGCTGGGCGGCGCCCTGTCGCTGTGGAAACGCTGGCGCGCCCACCGCGGGGGCGAGGTCGACCGGCTGACCAACGAGGCCAGCGCGCTGTTCTCACAGGGGCTGCTGACGGAGGCCCGGGAAAGAGCCGCACTCGCGGTGGGCAAGGCCGACGCGGCCCAGTCGGGCTCGGCGGCGCGGGCCCACTTCGTGCTGGGCCGCGTCCTCGGGCGCGAGGGCGACAACCAGGCCGCCCGCGAGCAGCTGTCCCAGGCCGTGGTGCTGGCCACCGACCCGCACCTGGCCGCGCTGGCCGGGGCCAACCTGAGCCTCGTGCTGCGCCGGCTGGACCAGCGCGCCGAGGCGCTGGAGCGGGCCACCTCCGCGGTGCGCATCCACGAGGGCATCGACGACTATCCAGAACCGTTCATGCGCGCGGGGGCCGGTTGGGCCCGGGTCGCGCTCTCGCTGGCGCAGACCGACAACGGGCAGGACGGGCTGCCGGCCGCCCGTGACGCGGTGCCCGTCTTCGAGGAGGCGGGCATACAGGACGGGGTGGCGCACGCCTACTACGCGATGGCCTACGCGGCGCACGCCCGGGGCGACGACACGGCCTCGACGTTCGCGTGGGAGGCCTACCGCAGGTTCGACAGCCTGCACGCGACGATCCCGAGCCTGTATCGCGACCGCCTGGCCGAGAGCCAGAAGCTGCTCGACGAGGTCATGAAGTGAACGATGTCTGGGCCCGGTGGCTGCTTCATCGACGCCCACCGTCGCCCGAGCTGGAGGTGTTCCGCGACAACGTGCTCGACCGGGCGCGGTTGCGCGAGGGCGATTCCGTGGTCGACGTGGGCTGTGGCGATGGGCTGATCGCGTTCGGTGCGCTGGAGCGGGTCGGCCCCACCGGGCGGGTCGTGTTCACCGACATCTCCGCCGAACTGCTCGACCACTGCCGCGCGCAGGCACCGCAGGGGGTCCGCTGCGAGTTCGTCCAGACCGGACTGCCCGACCTGGCGGCCCTGCCGAGCGGGGCCTTCGACGCCGCGACGCTCCGCTCGGTACTAATATATGTAAATGAAAAAGCCGAATCTTTCCATTCCTTGTACCGGGTGCTGCGCCCGGGCGGCAGGCTGGCGATGTTCGAGCCGATCAACTCGTTCGGCGGCCCCGGTCCCGACAACATCTTCATGGGCTGCGACGTCACCGGGCTGGAGGAGCCGGCCGCCAAGGTGATGGCGCTGTTCACCAGCGTGGCGGGACCCATGCTGGACTTCGACGAGCGCGACCTGCTGCGGCTGGCCCAGGCCGCGGGCTTCACCGACATCACGCTCGACTACCGGGCCGAGGTGGGCGCCGAGCCCAATCACCTCAACTGGGACGTCCCACCCAACCCGCTGGCGCCGTCGCTCGCCGAAGCGTTCGAGCAAGTCCTGACGGCAGCCGAGAGCACGGCTCTCAGAGAACGGCTGCAAGGCCCACGGACCAAACGGTTCGCCACCGCATACCTGAGTGCACGCCGCCCGCATTGAACTTCACAAAAGGGACGATCGGCCGGTTTACCCCTCCCCAAGCGGCGGAACAGCGCTCGGACCAGCTACTCTCGTGAAGGTCAGCGGGAACGTTTCGGTCCTGCACACCGTTACACCACCTGCCGCTAACTTCGCGTCGTTTGACGTGCGACAACTTTCAAGGAGTGCTGATATGGGCGAGCGCATGCTTCGGGGAAGCCGTCTGGGGGCCGTCAGCTACGAGTCCGACCGCAACACCGAGCTTGCCCCGCGCCAGAGCCGGGAATACCTGTGCGCCAACGGCCACCAGTTCGAGGTGCCGTTCGCGGTCGACGCTGAGGTCCCCGCGACATGGGAGTGCAAGTTCGACGGCAGCATCGCCAGGTTGGTCGACGGTAGCGAGCCCGAGCAGAAGAAGGTCAAGCCGCCGCGCACCCACTGGGACATGCTGCTGGAGCGCCGCTCGATCGAGGAGCTGGAAGAAATCCTCAACGAGCGTCTTCAGGAGGTCCGCGCCCGCCGCGGCCGGGCGTAGGCGATCCATTTGCCGCCTGGCCGCGTTGCCCGCCGGGTGGTGTGCAAACTGCGCACACTGCCCCGGCGTGCGCCCTGCCAGGCGGGAAATGGCCCTCGCCTCTGTCAGTGTCGCTAATCCACGATTTCGCCTTCGATGACCTCGTCCGCCGGAGCCTTGGTGGGCGGGGTCTTCTGCACCCGCACCGAGCGCGGCCCGAACAGGTCTCCCGCCACGTTCGACGGGACCCGCCGCTCGGACGCCGCGCGCAGCCGTTTGCGCACCAGCGACCGGATCGGCGGCACAAACAGCAGCAGCCCGGCCAGCGCGGTCAGATAGCCCGGCACGAGCAGCAGCACCCCTGCCGTGAGCCCGACGACGCCATCGAGCACCTTCTCCCCCACCGGCCCTTGGGCTTGACGCGCCTCACGCATCCGGCGCCACGCCCGGATGCCCTCGGAGCGCAGCATGACCGCGCCCATCAGGCTGAGCACCAGCAGCCCGATGATCCCAATCGGCCGGCCCACCAGCCGCACCACACCAAGCAGCACGGCGAACTCCGCCACTCCGAGCAGGATGGCGCCGATCGGGATCCAGCGCAGCCTGACCTTGCGCATCACGGCCAGCGATCGGACGGCCGCAGCGCCTTGCGCAGCGCGGAACGTTTAGCCTGCACACCCCAGACGGTAACGCGCCACATCGCCTCTTTGACGATCGCGCCGCTCATCTTGCTGGCACCGTGCTCCCGTTCGGCAAACGTAATCGGCACCTCGACGATGGTGCAGCCGCTGCGGTGGATCCGCCAGGTGAGCTCGACCTGATAGCTGTAGCCCTGGGACTGGATCGAATCGAGCTCGGCCTTGTCGAGCACGCTGAGCCGGTAGGCCCGGTATCCTCCGGTGGCGTCCTTGACGCCCATGCCGAGCACCACGCGGATATAGAAGTTGCCCCCGCGCGACAGCAGCAGCCGGTGCAGCGGCCAGTCCACCATGATCTTGCCGCCGCGCACGTAGCGCGAGCCGATCACCGCATCGGCGCCCGCCCGCAGCGGGTCGAGCAGCCGGGGCAGCTCCTCGGGGGCGTGCGAGCCGTCGGCGTCCATCTGCACGACGACGTCGTATCGGTGGTCGCGGGCCCAGCCGAACCCGGCGACGTATGCCTTGCCAAGACCCTCCTTGCCGGCGCGATGCATCACGTGCACGTGCGAGTCGGCGGCCGCCATCTCATCGGCGATGCGGCCCGTGCCGTCCGGGCTGTTGTCGTCGGCGATGAGCACATCGACCTCGGGAACCGAGCGGCGCACCCGGTCGACGATCAGCCGCACGTTGTCGGCCTCGTTATAGGTCGGGATGATCACCAACACCCGACCCACGCCGGGATAGCCTTCCTCGCTCAATTCCGTCTCCTAACAACAACGACGCACGCCTGCGCACGGCCGCCAGCACCAAGAACAAGACCGCGCAGAGGGTCAGCGCGACCTCGGGCCATTTGCCGAGTCTGGTAGCCAGGGTAGTCGAATCGCCGGTACGCAGTTCACGCACCATGACGTCAGGGGTGTTGAACTGGGACGCATCGTGCACGTGGCCGTCAGACGTGACGAATGCGGAGATCCCGACCGTCGACGCCATGAGGCTGTCGCGGCCGTGCTCGACCGCCCGCAGCCGCACCATGGCCAATTGCTGCGCCGCCTCGGCCTCGTTGAAGGTCGCATTATTGGTCTGTACCGCGATCAGCTCCGCGCCGTTGGTGACCACATCGCGTACCACCTCGTCATAGGCGACCTCGAAGCAAATCACATCGCCCACCCGGGTCGGCCCCACGGCCAGCACACCCGGCTCCGTGCCGGCCACGAAGTCGGTGCGCAACAGCTTGGCCTGGTTGGTGATGGCGCGCGCGATCGGCATGATGAGCGAGCGCATGGGCATGTATTCGGCGAACGGCACCGGATGGCGTTTGAGATACATCTCCTGGGGCCCGTTGCCAGGCTCCCACACGATCCCGGCGTTGCGCGACTCGTTCTCCCCGGGGCCGCGCAGCACCGCACCGACCAAAATGGGCGCATTGATGGCCTGTGCGGCGGCGTCGATGGCCGCACGTGCGTCGGCGTTGACCAAGGGGTCGATGTCGGACGCGTTTTCCGGCCACACCACCAGATCCGGCTGCTTCACCTCGCCCCGTCGCACCTGTCCCGCCAGGTCCACGGTGTTGCGCACGTGGTTGTCGAGTACGGCTTTGCGCTGCTCGTTGAAGTCGAGCCCCATGCGGGGCACGTTGCCCTGCACGATCGCGACGGTCACGGGAGCCCCGCCGGGAGTCTGCACCGGCACGACCAACCCGACCGCCATCACACCAATCGCCCCCACCAGATAGGGCCAGCGCAGCATGAACAGCAGCCCACCGGCCACCGCCACGAGGAACGTCACCAGCGGGGCCCCGCCGTAGGCCGCGAAGTCAAGCACGGGCGAGCCGCCCTGGCTGAACGCGAGCCGCCCCCACGGGAAACCGCCGAACGGGGCCCGGTCGCGCAGCGCCTCCTCGGCCACCCACAGCAGCGCGACGATCAGCGGCCACCACTTGCGCAGCGATTCGACCAGAGCCCACGACAGCGCCATACCCAGCAGCGCGTAGTACGTGGCCTGAAACAACGCCAGCAGCAGCCACGGGACATATCCGGTGTGCAGGTTGGTCCACGACAGCAGCGGTCCGAAGAAGACGATCCCAGTGATCATGCCGAGGCCGAAGCCCGCGCGCAGCCGCCTTCCCTTGACCGCGAAGGCAAGCAGGGCCACGCCGACCGGGGCAAGCCACCACCACCCGAGCGGCGGGAACGCGAACAGCAGCGCCAAACCCGAAAGCACGGCGAGCCCGGCAGCCACCAACACCCAACTTCTCCTTACATACAACCGGGGCGCGACCCCCCGGCCGCGCCCCTTCCTGTTGTCTCCATGCCAGTGACCTTCGGGCCGACACCGGATGTAATGGCGTCGTTTTCTACTGATCGCTGAAGCACAGAACCTCACGACGGTACGCGTTGGACCTTGCTCAGGTCAAGGCGGAGCCAAGGAGTGAGACGGCGGCGCCCGGGTGATCAGCGGCGAGCAACCCGGCCGCTGCCAGCACATATGACGAGTCTATGCCGACCGCCGGCGATCTCGGCAACGCCCAGCCACCCGCATGATCGGCCAGCGCCGACTGGACGATCTTGCGAGCCGCATCGGCCGGTCGGTGCCGCAACACGCCTCCGGAGCCGATGACAAACGTGACCCCGCTCAGGTCCCGTCCGGCGCGGGCGTGGCGGCGCAGCGCGATGGTCATCGCCAGCTCGGCGAGACGCTCGTCCAATGGGTGCGAGGCGGCAGCCGGGTCAATGTCTACGTCCCCCAGGTCGTCCAGCCGCTCCGCCCGCGCGGCGTCGGCCACGCCCCGCGCCGACCACCGCATCCCGAGATCCCCCTCCACGGTCCGGGACGCCCACAGCGTCCCAGCCACGTCGGCCACCTCGCCGACGGGCTTGATCACGGAGTACACATCCGTCGTCGCCCCGCCCACGTCGACCACGAGCAGGTCGCCCGCCACCCGTTGCGCCAGCAGTTCGACTCCCGTCAGCACCACATCGGGCGTGGCCCCGCGCACCATCGAGGCAAACCTCGGCCCCCGCGACAGATGCTTGCCACCGATGACATGGCTCAGGAAAACCTCACGAATCGCCGCCCGCGCCGGCCCCGGATTCGACACCCCGATCGCAGGCAACACATTGCCGGTCACCGTGACGCGCAGCCCGGCCAGAGCTCTCTCCACATCGGACCGCGCCGACACGTTCCCCGCGACCACAATCGGCGTCTTCCAACGTGCCTTCGCCAACCGGTTCGCGTTATGAGTTATCGTCTCCTCGTCTCCACCGTCCGCACCCCCCACCAGCAACACGACATCCGGTTTCGCGGCGCGCAATCCTTGCAGCGCAACGGCGTCCAGCTTGCCCGCCGCCACGTGCACCACCTTGGCGCCCGCGCTCAACCCGACCCGGTGCCCTGCCTCGGCCGTCACCAGCCGCTCGTAGCCCACCACCGCGAGCCGCAACCCGCCCCCCGCCGACGAGCACACCAGCACCTCATCCGGCTGCACTCCCGTCTTCTTGACAGCGGCATCCAGCCCCACCAGGACATCCGACTCAACCGTCGTCCGATGGTCGGCAGCCCCCAAGAGCTCGCCTTTTCCCGACACCGCAACAGCTTTGGTAAAGGTCGACCCGACATCGACACAGACAAAGTTCATTTCTTTGCCGGTACGACGACAGTCCCCACAGCCGTCACGGCGACAATCGGTGGATCCAGCACCTGCGCCGCACTTTCGGAGATGTCGGGCCGCCCCCGGCACACCACCCGCGCCTCGAACTCGATGGTCCGGCTGCGATTGCCCATCCGCGTCACCGTCGCGGTCACCTCCAGCACGTCCCCGGCCCGCATCGGCGCTCTAAACTGGACGTCCGAATAGGACGCGAACAGCCCTTCATCCCCGTCCAGCCGGATGCAGACCTCGGTGGCCACATCCCCGAACGCGGCCAGCGCATACGCCCCGTCCACCAGATTGCCCGCGTAGTGCGCGTGGCTGTACGGCACATACCTCTTGTGCGTCACCGTAATCATTTCACGATCCGATGCACGAGATAGCTCGCCACTTCCCTCGGCGTCGTCCCACGCCCGAATATCCGGTCCACCCCAAGCTCCTCGGCCATCGTCTCGTCGAAACGCGGCCCGCCCACGATGAGCACCGGCCGCTTGCCCGCCGGAAGCGCCTCCCGGAACGCCGCCGACATCTCACGCGTATTGTGCAGATGCGCGTCCCTCTGCGTGACCACCTGCGACACCAACACCGCGTCGGCCTTCTCCGCCAGCGCCTGCGCCACCAACTCGGGCACGCTCACCTGCGCCCCCAGGTTGCGCACCTTCAGCTCGCGGTAATACTCCAGCCCCTTCTCCCCCGCGATCCCCTTCAGGTTCAGGATCGCGTCGATCCCCACGGTGTGCGCGTCCGTCCCGATACACGCGCCGACCACCGACAGCTTGCGCCGCAACCGCTGCCGCACCATCGCGTTGACCTCCTTGGCGCTCAGCAGCGGGAAGTCACGCTCGATCACCTGCACCTTGTCCAACTCGACCAGGTGCCGCACACTCCCGTACACCACAAAGAACGTGAACCCGTCACCGATCGGCTTCGCGTGCACCAGCATCGCCGGGTCGAGCCCCATCTTCCCGGCCAGCTGCAGCGCGGCCCCCTCGGCCAGCTTGTCGTGCGGGATCGGCAGCGTGAACGACACCTGCACCATCCCGTCCCCCGTCGTATCCCCATATGGCCGCACCACGGTCTTCATTGCACAATCCTCTCCACCAACCGCCACACCCCTGTTGACGGATTGATGTCGTGCTTTTCACCACTCGGTTCGAGCTTCTGAGCCCGTTCGACCGCCGCCTCGACGCCGTGGGCGAAGTCGGTGAATCTCAGACGCGTCTTGTCGTAACGCGGCACCAGTTGTCTCAACCGCTCCGCGATCTTGTCGCAGCTGACCACCGCACGATGTTCATCGTGGTGCAGCACGAGCCACAACTCGAAACACGGATTCGAGACTGCGAGCCGAATCCCGGCCTGCTTTGCTTGTGCAGCCACGCCCTGCAGGTCAAAGTCGTCGACGTCGAACACGCACCAGGTCTCGTCGTAGAAGCCCGGATTGTCTTCAAGCACCCTTGCCGCACGAGCCACAAGCTGCGCCGGCGAAACTCCCCTCGCCTGTACCGCCAGGACCTTCGAGTTCGCCCGGGCAAGTGCGCGCAGCCCATCGAGGTAGGCGGGCTCCGTCTTCAAGCCACCGCAGAACACCAGAATCCTGGTATATGCGGGCCTAACCGACGGCCGCCGTTGCGGCTGGTGATCACGCCGAGGCATCAGTCACCACCGGGTCGAGCAAAGCACGCCGGAATGAGTGCTCAGAGGTGTTCGGTATGGCGCCGTAACTTCCGCCCAGGTAGCGGCGGGCTGTGTTCTCCCCCTGCCGCGGATGGAAGTCGGTCAGCGGATAGAGCCTCGAAGCGCCGTCCGGCCCCTTTTCGATGAACCAGACCTGATCGCGGGCAAGCGTCTCATCGCCAAGGACCGGGCTGAGCAGGCTCGCGTCATGGGTGGTGAATATCAGCTGCGCCGACCCGGTGTTGACCTCGACGTCCTGGAAAAGCCCGATGAGCCTGGCGCTCAGGTGCGGATGCAGACTCGCGTCAATCTCATCGACCAGTAGCACCGACCCGAAGCGCAACGCCTCCGCGGCCTCCACAAGTAGCCTGATCCAGGCGACCGTTCCCTCGGACTGGTCTTCCACAGCCAGCGGCGCGGCCTGCTCACCGTGCAGAAATATCAGTTCTGGCGCGCCCTCCGCGTGTTTGAGCGCATTGCTCAGCAGCGTCTCCGCTTCGGCTGTCGCCATAGCGCCGGAGCGTATCTGCGATTGCAGGCGCTCCAGCGTCTGCTCGATTTTCTGGGCGGATTCCGTGTCGCCCCGATCCTGTGCTTCCCGCAGCTCCCGCTGCCTTCGCCGCATGCTGTTGTGTAGCCTTGCCCACTCGGCGATGGCGTCATCGGTTGCCTTCTGCGCCCTGTCCAACTCTTCCAACAGAGCACGGCTTGACGCTGCCGAGCGGAGCTGTATATCGGTGATTCCCAGGTCCGCAGCCTTCACCAGATTGATGAGCGCCGGCTGTGATCGCAACGCAGCCTGCAGCCGCCGGGTGTCGAGCGGCGAGGAGCGCGGCTCGCGCGAAGAAATCCGTATCGAGGCCCGGAACCAGTCGTAAACCGGGGCAACCACTTCCTGGTTGGCCTGTGCGGCGGAGCTGAGCACCAGCGCGTTGTCGCGGGTGAGCCCGCTCAGCAGCTCGGCAACGCCGCGATAGTCGGGAACCGTTGAGCCGAAGGAGATATCGTCGCCGTTCCGCTCGAAGATCACCCGTTTGCGGCGGTGTGGATAACTGTAGAGCCACTCTTCGACCACACGCTCGCTGTCGACCGTGAAGCCGTAGGCGTGCTGGACTCCGCCGAGCAGAAGATCAACCGCATAGAAGGAGGGCTCGACCTCGGTCTTCGCATCCAGTCTGAACCGCGTCCGCGGCACGCCGGAGCCGGCCTCCCACTGCCGGAAGGAGCTCCGGACCGCTGTTTGCATCCACGTCAACGCGTCGAGAAGGTTGGACTTGCCGGAGGCGTTCGCCCCGAACACGGCCGCGACCGGTGTCACGGGCTTCGCCTTGTCATAGGCGGGCAGCAACACGAGCTCCTGCTCATCTCGGATCGACCGATGATTGGCGACCCGGAAGCTGCGCAACATGATCTTGCCTTTCGCTGATTTTCAAGCCGTTCTCTGCAAGTAAACCGCAGAAATCAGGGTTTGTCTTCCAGGATCTCAGTCGCGGGGTTGTAGTAGCCGTCTTCGTGCTTGGCGACGCCGTCGAGGCCCTTGCCGCGGTCGGCGGGGCGGCGCATGATGCCGAACGTGCCGTCGGCGATGGCCTCCAGCAGGGTGTCGTCGACGATGCGGCCGAGCAGGTCGATGGCCTCGGCGAGGACCTGCCGGGCGCGGCGCTGGATGAAGCCGCCCGGTGCCGGGACGAAGTCTTCGTGCAGGTTGCCGCAGGCGTTGAGCACATAGCGCACGTTTTGCAGGGCGATGTCCCGGTCGGACAGCCACGGGGTCACGACGGCCTCGGTCATCATGCCGACGAGCAGGATGCCCTGGCCCGTCATGGTGCCCGCGAGGTTGAAGAAGCCGTCGAGCAGGTTGCCCCGGAACACGTCGCCGGTCATGTGCTTGGTGGGCGGCATCCACTTCAGCGGCGCCTCCGGGAACAGCTCCCGCGCGAGTAAGGCGTGGGCCAGTTCGAGGCGGAACGACTCGGGCAGGTCGGGGTTGATCTCGAAGGCGTGGCCCAGCCCGAGCTGCCAGTCTTCCAGCCCCGCCTCGTGCGCGAAGAACTCGTTGAGCAACTGCGAGACCGTGACCGTGTGGGCGGCCTCGACGGCGTCGGCTGTGGTCAGGTAGTTGTCCTCGCCCGTGTTGATGATGATGCCGGCCCGCGCGTGGATCTGGCGCGAGAACCGCTGGTCCACGAACGTGCGGATGGGGTTGATGTCGCGGAACAGGATGCCGTACATCGAGTCGTTGAGCATCATGTCGAGCCGTTCGAGCCCGGCCAGGGTGGCGATCTCGGGCATGCACAGCCCGGATGCGTAATTGGTGAGCCGCACGTACCGCCCCAACTCCCGCGAGGACTCGTCGAGCGCGGCACGCATCAGGCGGAAGTTCTCCTGCGTGGCGTAGGTCCCGGCGAACCCTTCCCGCGTGGCCCCCTCCGGCACGTAGTCCAAAAGCGACTGTCCCGTCGACCGGATGACCGCGATGACATCCGCCCCGGCCCGCGCCGCCGCCTGCGCCTGCGGGATGTCCTCGTGGATGTCGCCCGTTGCCACGATCAGGTAGATCCACGGCCGCTGCCGCGGGTCTCCAAGGCGGCGGATGAGCCTGTCTCGCGTGGCCCGGTTGCGGTCGATCGTCTTCATGCCGGCCGCGACCGCCCGCCGCGAGGCCGACTTTGCCCGCCGCAGGTCCGCGCCTGCCGGGAGGGAGAATCGAATCGAGCCCGCCGCCGCCTTCTGCGCCAGCAGCGTCAGATCGTCCAATCCGGACGAGGCCAGCGCGTGGAAGACCGGCAGCGCGACCCCGCAACCCAACCCGACATCCGCGCGCACGGCGTCCACCAACCGGTTCACAAACGGGATGCCGTCCGGATCCGCGCCGGTCACCCCGGCCAGCCGCAGCACGGCCCGCTCCACGCTCACCGTGGTGTGCGAGCGGGCCAGGTCGACGACCGGCTGCCCGGCCCGCCGCGCAAGCGCTCGGGCCTGGGCGACCAGGCGTGGGTCCAGATCAAGCTTCATAGATGGTCTCTCCACGCAGTACGGTCCGCACGCACACCGGCAGTGCATCGTGCTGTTCCAGCGAGGGCAGGCTGCCGACCCGACCCGCCGGGGTGTGCCACACCGCGAACGTCGCGGGCGCAAGCGGTACCAAAACTCCTTCATTGTCTTGATGAACTGCCCGCCATCCGCCCTTCGTGTGCGCGGCGAAGGCGGCCGCGGCGGTCATCCGTTGCGCGGGGTTGAAATGCCACATCGCCGCGCGCACGCTGCCCCACGGATCCAGCGGGGTCACCGGCGAATCGGATCCGAACGCCAGCGCCACACCCGTGTTGTGCATCTGCCCCATCGGGTTGCTGGCCAGGCTGCGCTGCACGCCCAGCCGCTGCGCGTACATCTGGTGCTCTCCGCCCCACAGCCGGTCGAACGCGGGCTGCATGCTGGCGAAGACGCCATATTCCACGAACGCCGCGATCAGCGCCTTGTCCATGATCTCCGCGTGTTCGACCCGGTGCCGCGCCTCCCGGATCGCTTCCACGCCAAGCTTTTTCGCCGCGTTTTTAAAGCCTTCCATGACGGTACCGATCGCGGCATCGCCGATCGCGTGGAACCCGCCCTGCATGCCGTGCCGGTGGCAGTCCAGCAAATGGTCGCGCACCTGGTCGGCGGTGACATATCCGTGCCCGCACCCCGAGACGTCCACATAGGACTCCCGCACGGCGGCGGTGCGCGAACCCAAAGCCCCATCGGCATACAGGTCGCCACCGGCCCCCACCGCGCCCAGCGCCCGCGCCTTTTCGGCGGCCATGAGCTCACCCCAGTACCCGTACACCTCCGGCAGCCCGCGCCCGGACAGCGCCAGCAGCGCCGTGAAATCGTGCTCCGACGATGTGCCCGGCCCACCGCACTCGTGAACCGCGGCGATCCCCAGCGAAGCGGCCGCCTTCAGGAACGCCAGTTGCGCCTGCGCCCGCTGCGCGCTCGTGATCCGCCCGAACGCGGCCTCGCGCACGACATGGTGCGCCTCCCGCTTGACCCAGCCCGACTCGTCGTAACCGGGTGTGCCCGCCGCGAGCGCCAACAGGTCCGTAGAGACGAGCGCCGAATGGATCGATGCTTGCGACAGGTAGACGCTGCGCCCCAACGCAGCACGGTCCAGCTCGGCGCTCAACGGCGGCGCCTGTTCATTACCCCATGTCGATTCATCGAAACCGTGGCCCAGCAGCACACCGTCGCCGTCACCTTTTCGGGCGAACTCGGCGACCGCGTCCAGCAACGCCTGCCGCGACCGCACGCCCGACAGGTCCAGGCCGAGCCGGGCCAGGCCCGAATCGGTCGCGTGCACATGCGCGTCCACGAACGCCGGCGTGATGAGGGCATCCGGCCCGAGGTCGATCCGGACGTCGGCGTCGATCACGTCGGCGGCCTGGGCCGCGACGCCGAGCCCTTCGATCACACCATCGCGCACCAGCATGGCGTCGGCGAACGGCACGGCCGGGGTGCGGATCTCGCCGCAGGTGTACAGCACAGAACGGGGATCAGTCATGCTCGTATTCTGGCCTCAAACAGCGCCCGCACCGCCGCATCGCCCCGCACAAGATCGAGCGCGTAGGCCGCGTGGCCGGGCACATACCCATTGCCGATCAGCATGGTCACATCGGCCGCGAGCCCTTCGGCACCCAGCGCGGCGGCCGGGAAGCTCGTCGCCATGCTGAAGAACACGACCGTGCCGCCCTGCGCCGTCGCGAGAATCGCACCGTGCTCACAGCCGGGCACATCGACGCACACCACGGTCACGTCCACCGGCTCACCGACCGCCCGTGCCACCGCGATCGGATCGCGCGCGTCCGCGATCACCACATCGTCGGCCAGCCCTTCGATCTGGCCCGCCTCGACCCCGTCCCGCACGAGCCCGACAATGCGCCCGGCTCCGTGAGCACGGGCCGCGGCCAGTGCCAGCGAGCCGCTCTTGCCGGCCGCGCCGATCACGGCCACCGACGCGCCCGGCTTGACGACCCGCGCCGTCAGCGCGGGCGCACCGCACACGTCGAGCACCGCGAGCGCCAGATCGGCCGGTAAGTCGGGGGGCAGCACGGCCGCGATCGAGCGTCCGAACAGTATGGCGTGGCCCTCGCACGGCACCTGCTCGGACCGGCCGTCCCAGGCCTTGAGCCCGGCCGTGATCGCCAGCGGGGTGAGCGTCAGCGACACGAGCGTCGCGACCTTGTCCCCGACCTTGAGCCCCAGCGGCGACGCCGGGCCCACCTCCTCGACGACACCGATGAGCATGCCGCCCGAGCCCGTGACCGGGTTGTGCATCTTGCCGCGCGCGGCGACGATCCCGAGCACCTCGGCGCGCACGGCGTCGCCGTCACCCGCGTGCTTGGTGAACAGCTGGCGGAACGAGGCCGCGTCGAGGTTGAGCCGCTCGACGGCCACACGCACCTCGTCGTCCCCGATCGCCGGGCTGCTGTCCAGGCGGTCGGCCGCCTGGGGCAGCACGCCCACCGGGGAGATCACCCGGTGCAATCCGATCGGTGACGTTGCCATTTTGCTGTGCCTCCGCGAGTACTCGAAAAATCCTCCGGTAGATTAGATGCTATACCGAAGAAATTCCAGTATGGTCTTGGGGCATGCAGATGATCGGCCAACCGTACGAGTACCGCCGCACCGAGCTGGTGGAGCCGGACTGGACCCGCTTCCCCGGCTGGCGCGACGTCACCCAGGCGCAGTGGGAGTCGGCGCAGTGGCAGCGGGTCAACTGCGTCAAAAACATCCGGCAGCTGCGCAACGTGCTCGGCGATCGCGTGGCCGAGTCGTTCTACGCCGATCTGGAAGCCGACCAGCGCGAGCTCGCGACCATGTCCATGCTCGTGCCGCCCCAAATGATCAACACGATGGCGCGTGAGGCCGTGACCACGGACGCCTTCTACGCCGACCCGGTCCGGCGCTATATGATCCCCGTCGCCTCCGACCGCCTCGCCGAGTGGGCGTCGCACCCCCATGCCACGCGCGACTCGCTGCATGAGCACGACATGTGGGTTGCCGAGGGCCTGACCCACCGCTACCCCACGAAGGTTCTCGCCGAGCTGCTGTCCACGTGCCCGCAATACTGCGGCCACTGCACGCGCATGGACCTGGTCGGCAACTCCACGCCCACCATCGACAAGCTCAAGCTGGAACTCAAGCCGGTCGATCGCTACGACGCGCACATCGCCTACCTCAAGGCGCACCCCGGCGTGCGTGATGTCGTGGTCTCCGGCGGCGATGTGGCCAACGTGCCGTGGCGGGGCCTGGAGTCATACCTGATGCGTCTGCTCGACATCGAGACCATCCGCGACATCCGCCTGGCCACCAAGGCGCTCATGGGCCTGCCCCAGCACTGGCTGCAGCACGATGTGGTCGAGGGCCTGGAGCGGGTGGCCCGCACCGCCCGCCGCCGCGGGGTCAACCTCGCCATCCACACCCATGTCAACCATGTGGCGTCGCTGACGCCCCTGGTCGCCCGAGCCGCCAAAACAGCGCTCGAAGTGGGCGTACGCGACGTGCGCAACCAGGGCGTGCTGATGCGCGGTGTCAATGCCACCCAGGAGCAACTGCTTGATCTGTGCTTCGCGTTGCAGGGCGAGGCCAACATCCTGCCGTACTACTTCTACATGTGCGACATGATCCCCAATTCGGAGCACTGGCGGCTGGCCGTCTGGCAGGCTCAGGAGTTGCAGCACGACATCATGGGCTACCTGCCGGGCTACGCCACCCCGCGGATCGTGTGCGACGTGCCGTTCGTGGGCAAGCGCTGGGTCCACATGGTCACCGAGTACGACCGCGAGCACGGCATCTCGTACTGGACCAAGAACTATCGCACGTCCATTGAGGACAGTGCCGAAGACGTGCTGTCCAAGCGGTACGCCTACTACGATCCGATCGACACCCTTCCGGAGTCGGGGCGCAAATTCTGGCGCAAGCAACTAACCTGACCGTCATGGCGGAGCTCAAGACGAAGAGGAACGCGGCAAGCGTGGACGAGTTCCTCGCCACGGTGGCCGACGAGCGCCGGCGGGCCGACGCCCAGGCCGTGTGCGCGCTGATGACCGAGGTGACCGGCGAGCGGCCCACCATGTGGGGCGGCAGCATCGTGGGATTCGGGACCTACCACTACAAATACGCCTCCGGCCAGGAGGGTGATTGGCCCGCGGTCGCCTTCTCGCCGCGCAAGCAGGCGCTCACGATATACCTCTCGGATGGCTTCGACGGGCGCGACGACCTGCTCGCCCGGCTGGGCAAGCACAGCACCGGCAAGTCGTGCCTCTACCTGAAGCGTTTGTCCGATGTGGACACCGGTGTGCTGCGCAAGTTGGTGCGCGAGGGTTTCCAGCAGCTCAATGGCAAGTCGATATGACGGCGCTCGCGCACGACGACCCGCTCGCGGTCGCCGTCACCACAGAAATCCACACCGGCGATGTCGACGGCCTGCAGGATCTGCTCGCCGTGCACGGCGGGCTCGCGACCGCCAGAATCGTGGACCCGCAAGGAAACGGGCGGTCACTGTTGCACGTGCTGACCGACTTCCCCGGCAACTTCCCCAACGGGCCGGCCACGGCGGCAGCGCTGATCCGGGCCGGAGCCGACATCAACGCCCGCTTCGAAGGCGGGCCGCATCGGGAGACGCCGCTGCACTGGGCGGCCAGCTGCGACGACGTGGCGATGATCTATGCCCTGCTTGACGCCGGGGCCGACATCGAGGCCGACGGATCGGTCGTCGACGGCGGGCAAGGCACGCCACTGGCCAACGCCGTCGCGTTCGGACAGTGGAAGGCCGCGCGGGCATTGGTCGAGCGCGGCGCCCGGCCCAACCTGTGGCAGGCGTCCGGGCTGGGCCTGATGGACCGGGTGCGCGAGCTCGCGCCGGGCGGCGACCTCGACGGCGCGTTGTGGTGCGCCGCGCACGGCGGGCAGCACGAGGCGGCCGAATTCCTGCTCGGACAGGGCGCCGACCCGCACCGGGTGGGCTATGACGACCTCACCCCCGCCCAGGCCGCGGCCCGCGGGGGCTTCCACGCCCTGGCCGACTGGCTGCGCGCCCGCTAAGCCACCACCCTGCCCCATTCGACCAGGGCCCAGGCGAGGCAACCCAGTGCCAGTGTGGTGAGGACGGTGCGCACATGGTTGAAGCGCACCCATTTGGCCTCGAACGCCTGGCGCGTCGCGGCGTGCTCGGTGTCGGCGGGAGCGGCGTCGAGTGCGTTGTTCAGCGGCACGTTGACCCCGAACGTGACGGCCAGCTGGGCCACATAGAGCGCGAGGGCCGCGAGCACCCACACAAACGGGGGTTCGCCGACCGTCAGCACGGCCCCGAGCGCGGTGAACACAACTGCACCGGCGAACCCGAGCGCGAACCAGCCGTTGAGGATGGCCACGTTGATGCGCTTCATGGCCTCGACGAAGGTGCGGTCGCCCGACCTGGCCAGGCCCGGCATGACCGACATCCAATAGGCGTAGAACAACCCGGCGACCCAGCCCATCGTGACGGTGGCCGCGATCAGCACGGCAGTCGTCCACATCGGACTCACTCCCCCGTCACGCCGTCGATGCGTTCGCGCAGCAGGTCGGCGTGCCCGTTGTGCCGTGCGTACTCTTCGAGAATGTGCAGGTAGATCCAGCGCAGCGAAACCGGGCCCCGGCTCGGATGCGGGATCGTATGGTCGAGCGGGAACCCGGCCACGTCCGCTTCCGCCTGCTTGGTCTCGGCGATGAGCGCGTCGAAGTCGGCCTGCGGGTCGGCGCCGGCGACGTCGTCGAAGTCGCCCTCGGGGCTGGCCTCGGTGCAGTAGATCCAGTCCAGCGACAGGCCCGAGGCCCGCCTGCGGAACCAGCTGCGCTCGACCTCGGTCATGTGGCGCACCAACCCGAGCAGCGTCAGTGTGGACGGCTCGACGCTGCGCAGTTTGAGCTGCTCGGCGGTCAGCCCGGTGCACTTCATGAGCAGCGTCTCGCGGTGAAACTCCAGCATGCTCTGATACACGGCCCGTTCGTCGCCGACGTAGCGAGCGGGCGCGCGTGTGACCTCTGGGGCGATCCAATCCATGCGCCGAATCTACGGCAGCCGGCCGCACGCCGACTGCGCTTGACCCCGCGAAACCACGGTTCAGGCGAAGCCGTGCTTTGCGCGGCTAGGGCCGGGCGCGCAGCGATCCGGGCCTAGCCGCTGCGGAAAACTCACCAGACTCCGTTCAGGCGAAGCCGTGATCTTGCGCGGCTAGGGCCGGGCGCGCAGCGATCCGGGCCTAGCCGCTGCGGAAAACTCAGTCGAACAGCTCCTCGAAGAAGCTGTGCTTCTTCTTCTTGTGGTGCGGGTGGCCGCCGTAGGAGTAGCCCGGCTGCTGATATCCGTGCTGCGGCTGCTGGTAGCCCGGCTGGGGCGGCGGCGGCGCTGGCTGTTGGGTCTGCTGGGCGGGCCCGTGCCAGGCGTTCTCCGCTGCCGTCAGGCGCTCCAGCTCACCCCGGTCGAGGAAGATCCCCCGGCATTCCGTGCACTGATCGACGGTGACCCCGTTGCGCTCGTACGCGCGCATCTCACCATGGCATTTTGGGCATGTCAGTTGCATATGGCGACGCTATCGCACGAAGACAAACCCGATGATGGCAGGATTTGCCTTTATGAGGGAGATCGTCCTGATCCGCCACGGACAGACCGAGTGGAGCGCCTCCGGGCGGCACACGTCCTACACCGACCTGGACCTGACCGTCGAGGGTGAGCGCCAGGCTGCCCACCTCGGCGACCGGCTCGCCGGGCGGGCGTTCGCGGCCGTGCTGTCCAGCCCGCTCAAGCGCGCCGTGCGCACGGCCGAGCTGGCCGGCCTGACCGTCACCGCCACCGATGACGACCTGCTGGAGTGGAACTACGGCGCCTACGAGGGGCGCACCACCGTGGAGATCAGGCAGGAGCGGCCGGGCTGGTCGGTGTGGCGCGAGGACTGCCCGGGCGGCGAGACCTCGGCCCAGGTCGGCGAGCGCGCCGACCGGGTTCTCGAACGCGTCGCCGTGATGCTGCCCAGCGGCGACGTGGCGCTCGTCGGGCACGCGCACATGCTGCGCGTGCTGACCGCACGCTGGCTGGGGCTGCCCGCCACCGGCGGCGAGCTGTTCCGGCTGGAGACCGGCACGCTGAGCGTGCTCGGCTACGAACGCGAAACGCAGGTCCTGCTGCGCTGGAACGGCTGACCCAGCCCAGCGGAAGCTGGAACAGTCAAATCCGGGGTGGCCGCTGCTCGAACGGCGTGGAGAGCACCACCGTGGTCCGGTGCGTCACGTTGGCCTTGGTCCGGATCTCGGCGAGCAGCCGCTCCAGATCACTGGGCGAGGCAACCCGTACCAGAAGAATGTAAAAATCTTCTCCCGCCACCGAGTAGCACGACTCGATCTCGGGCAGGTGCGCGAGTTTCTCCGGCGCGTCGTCGGGCTGCGCCGGGTCGAACGGGCGGATGGCCACGAAGGCCGTCAGCGGCAGGCCGATCGCCTCAAAGTTGACCCGGGCGCCATAGCCGGCGATGATGCCGCGCTGCTCCAGCCTGCGCACCCGCTGGTGCACGGCCGACACGGACAGGCCCACCTGCGCCGCAAGGTCCGTATAGGACAGTCGCCCGTCCTTGGCAAGCGCGGCAACGATCGCCTGATCGGTCTCCTCCACGGCACTCAAGGTAGCACCGCCACCGCCATGTGATCATCGTAGTCCGGGCAACCTCCCCCTCAATCCAGGTGGTAGTAGCAGACGTGACCGAGAGCTTCGCCGATTTCGTGGCGACGCTCGAATGGCGCGACCACATCGCCTTCGAATATCGCTCGCAGACCCCCGGCTTGTTGCATGTCACCATCAACGGGGTCCGCTTGGGCACCTTCGAAATGTGGGACTATCACCAGAGCACGACCGCCGGCTCATGGGACACCCCGAAGGCGGAGACGTTCGCGGATACCCCGGGATGGATCCCGGTGCGCCAGGGGCTGGCCGCCGGCACCGTGGCGTAGCTTCGACCCACGGACCGCCGTCGTGTGATCACTCGTCCTTGGCCAGCGCTCGTGAGATCACCAAGCGCTGGATCTGGTTGGTACCCTCCACGATCTGCAAGACCTTGGCCTCGCGGAAGTATCGCTCGACCGGGTGGTCGGCCACATAGCCCGCGCCGCCCAGCACCTGCACCATGTCTGTCGTGACCCGCATGGCCATGTCGGAGGCGAACAGCTTGGCCTTGGCCGCCTCGATCGAGTAGGGCTTGCCCGCGTCGCGCAGCCGGGCCGCGTGCAGGGTGAGCGCCCGCGCCGCCGAGATCTGCGTGGCCGCGTCGGCCAGCATGAACCCCAGCCCCTGGAAATCGATGATGGGCTTGCCGAACTGCGTGCGCTCCCGCGCGTAGATCGTGGCGTAGTTCAGCGCGCCCTGCGCCAGCCCCACCGCGCATGCTGCGATGCCCAGCCGGCCCGCGTCGAGGGCGCCCATCGCGATCCGGAAGCCCTCGCCCTCCTGCCCGATCAGCCGGTCGGCGTCGACGACCGCGTCATCGAACGCGATCTGCGCCACGGGTGAGGCCTTGAGCCCCATGGTGCGCTCCCGGTTCTGCACATGGAGCCCGGCGGTGTGGTCGGGGGCGAGCAGGCACGAGATGCCCTTCGGGCCGGGCCCGCCGGTCCGGCAGAACACGTTGTAGAAGTCGGCCACCCCGGCGTGCGTGATCCATGCCTTGGTGCCGTTGATGAAATAGCGCTCGCGATCCTTCACCGCGCGTGTGGTCAGGTTGGCCGCGTCGGAGCCGCCCGCCGGTTCGGACAGGCAGTAGGCGCCCAACAGCTCGCCGCCCAGCATGTCGGGCAGCCAGCGACGCTGCTGCTCCTGGGAGCCGTGATAGGCCAGCGGATAGCAGGCCAGCGTGTGCACGCTGATCGCCTCGGCGACCGCCACCCAGCGGGCGGCGAGGATCTCCAACACCTGCAGATACACCTCGTACGGCTGGGCCGAGCCGCCGTACTCCTCCGGATAGGGCAGCCCCATCAGCCCGGAGCGCCCCAGCGTCCGGATGATTTCGCGCGGGAACTCGCCCCGCGCCTCGTAGTCGTCGACCTTGGGCGCGAGCTCCTTCTCGGCGAGCTCCTCGGTCAGTTCGAGCAGGTCGTGCGCCTCAGGGGTGGGGAGCAGCCGTGCAACGCTAGCCATGCCCACCAGCTTAACGAACGTTAGGGAGGTTAGTGTTCCACGGGTGAAGCCGATGTTGCTCGTGGACGCGCCAAGCCTCTATTTCCGCGCCTACCACGGGATTCCCGAGTCCGCGGCCCAGACCGACGCGGGTGAACCGGTCAACGCCGTGCGCGGATTCGTCGATATGGTCGCCACATTGATCCGCACGCGCCGCCCTGACCGGCTCGTATGCGCGCTCGACTACGACTGGAGGCCCGCTTGGCGGGTCAAGCTGATCCCGTCCTACAAGCGGCACCGGCTCTCGCCCAAGGGCGGCGAGGAGGTGCCCGACGGTCTCGTGCCCCAGATCCCCGTGATCCTGGAGGTGCTCAGTGCGGTCGGCATCGCCTGGGCGGGCGCCAAGGACTACGAGGCCGATGACGTGCTGGGCACGCTGGCCAAGCGCGGCCCGGGCCCGGTCGAGGTGGCCTCCGGCGACCGCGACCTGTTCCAGCTCGTCGATCCGCACACCACCCTGCTGTACTGCGGTCGTGGCGTGGCCAAGCTTGAGGCGTGCGACGAGGCGGCCGTGCAGGCGAAATACGGCGTGCCGGCATCGTCCTATGCGGACTTCGCGGCCCTGCGCGGCGACCCGAGCGACGGCCTGCCCGGTGTGCCGGGCGTCGGCGAGAAGACCGCCGCCCGGCTCATCGCGCGGTACGGCAGCCTGGACGCCATTGTCCAGGCCGTCGATGACCCGTCCAGTGACTTCGCGCCGGGCCTGCGGGGCAAGCTGGCCGAGGCCATGGACTACTTGAAGGTCGCGTCCGAGGTGGTACGGGTCGCGGTCGACGTGTCGCTGCCAAAGCTCGATGTCGGGCTCCCCTTGTCGCCCAAGGATCCCGACGAGTTGCTCCGGCTGGCCGAGCGCTGGAACATCGCCGGGCCCTGCCGCCGGCTGGTGGACGCGTTGGTCGCGGCCGCCGACTGAGCCGCCTCGCGCTCTGCCTGAAGCTTCGCAAGATAGGCACGCGCCGCCGAGTCCTCATCGGTCGGTCCCACGCCGATCGCGAACAACAGCAGGCCGATGACGATCAGCACGGACAGCCCGATCGGCACGAGCAACGACAACGCTGTCGCGCCGGTGATCGTGTCGGTGTGCTCGGCCAGCGTCACCGACATCGACGCCATGCCCGTGTAATGCATGCCGCACACGGCAACGCCCATCACGAGCGCGGCGCCGAAGATGACGATCCGATTGGACAGCGTGACGGTGAACCACAGGGCCACGGTCGCCGCCACGACGGCGATCACGACCGAGGCCGCCACAAGGCCCGGGTCGTAGCTGACCTTGCCGTCCACGCGCATCGCGAACATGCCCGTGTAGTGCATGGCGGCGACGCCGACCCCGGTGAACAGTCCACCTAGGACGATCCGTGCACCGCCGCGCCTGCCTGACCCGGCGATGAACAGTCCAATGCCGACAACCACGATCGCGGTCACCGCGCTGGCCGCCGTCAACGGGACGTCATAGCGGATGCGCGCCCCTGGAACGGTGAATCCGAGCATCGCCATGAAATGCATGGACCATATGCCCGTCCCGCCGATGGCCCACGCCGCGAGGAGAAGCCACCAAGCCCGCTCTCCCCCCGACTGGGCCGCACGCGCACGAGCCGTGCACGTGAGCCCGAGCAGTGACCCCAGCACCGAAAGGACGTAGGCGACGCCCGGGGTCAACAGCCCATAGCTGAAATGATGAACATCTGCCACCTGCGCAGAATGAATGAATCACCTACCGAGCGGCAAGTTGCTGCCGCCTAACCGACCGAACTGTAGGCAAGAATGCCCCGATTGACCGAGTCCATGGCGTCCTTTGCGGTCTTACGCAGCTCGGTCGAGGTGCCCGGCGCCTCGGCGATCTGTCCAAGTAGGTCGATCACCTGCCGCGCCCAGCGGACGAAATCGCCGGCCGGCAGGTCACCGTCGAGAGTCGCGCTGGCGAGCACCTTGGCCAGCGGCTCGCCCTTGGCCCAGCGATAGATCGGCCACACGAAGCCCAGATCGGGCTCGCGGGTCTGTTGCAGGCCAAGCCGACGCTCGTCGTGCAGCAGGCGGTGATAGACGCGCAGGCTCGCGTCGACCGCGGTCGCCACCGCGCCGCGCGGGATCGTGGCCTGCTCGTCGCCTTCGCGGCGCGACTCATACAGCACCACCGATGCCGCTCCCGCGAGCTCATGCGGCTGCAGGCCCTCCCACACCCCCTCGCGGATGCACTCGGCCACGAGCAGATCGGCCTCCGTCCACAAGCGGGCAAGCATCCGCCCCGGGTCGGTGACCTCGCCCTCCGGGCTCAGATATCCGCGCTCCTGCAGCAATTCGCAGATTTTGTCGAAGGTACGCGACAGCGAGTTCGTGCGGTGGGAAACCTTGTCGCGCAACGCCTCCGTGTCACGAGCCAGCCGGTGCCGCCGC
>NZ_QJUG01000107.1 GCF_003426775.1 Allorhizocola rhizosphaerae
CTCACAGACTGGAGCACGTATGAACAACGCCGCCCGCACGCTGCCCCGCCTCGGCAAGATCGGGTACGGCGGGGACTACAACCCCGAGCAGTGGCCCGAGCAGGTCTGGCACGAAGACGTGCGGCTCATGCGTGAGGCCGGCGTCAACCTGGCCAGCGTCGGCATCTTCGCGTGGGCGATGCTGGAACCCGCCCCGGGCGAGTACGACTTCGGCTGGCTTGACCGAGTGCTCGGGCTCCTGCACGAGGGAGGCATCGCCGTCGACCTCGCCACCCCCACCGCTGCCCCGCCCGCATGGTTTTTCCGGCGGCACCCGGAGGCGCGCCCGGTTACCCATGAGGGGCATGTGCTCGGCGGCGGCGCGCGGCACGCGTTCTGCCCCAGTTCGCCGGCGTACCGCGAGGCAGCCGCCGGCATCGCCGCGCAGTTGGCTCGCCGCTACGCCGACCACCCGGCCGTGGCCCTGTGGCATGTGCACAACGAATACGGATGGAGCAACCACGCCTGCTACTGCGACGCCTCGGCGGACGCGTTTCGTCGCTGGCTGCGGCAGCGGTACGGCACGCTCTCCGCGCTCAACAATGCCTGGGGCACCACCTTCTGGGGCCAGCGATACGGCGACTGGGCCGAGATCGACCCACCCCGGCTCGCGCCGCCCGGCGTCAACCCCGCACTGCAACTGGACTATCTCCGTTTCTCCTCCGACGAGTACCTGGACTGCTTCCGAATCGAACGCGACGTGCTGCACCGGCTCGCCCCCGGCGTGCCCGTGACGACGAACTTCATGGTGCCCAACTGCAAATGGATGGACTACTGGAAGTGGGCCGCCGAGGTCGACGTCGTCTCCAACGACCACTACCTTCAGGCTGAGCGGCTGGACAACCACATCGAGCTCGCCATGGCGGCCGACCTCACCCGGTCGGTCGCGCGCGGCCGGCCTTGGTTGTTGATGGAACACTCGACCGGCGCGGTCAACTGGCAGCCCCGTAACATCGCCAAGGTTCCTGGCGAGATGCGCCGCAACAGCTTCGCGCACATCGCCCGCGGCGCCGACTCGGCGTTGTTCTTCCAGTGGCGCGCCTCCCGTTTCGGCGCGGAGAAGTTCCACTCCGCGATGGTGCCGCACGGCGGCACCAGCACCCGGATCTGGCGCGACGTGGTGAGGCTCGGCGCCGAGCTGTCCAATCTGGACGAGCTCGTCGGCACGCGGGTGGCTTCCGACATCGGGATCGTGTGGGACTGGGAATCGTGGTGGGCGCTCGAATTGGAATGGCGCCCGTCCTTCGACCTGAGGTACCTCGACCGGATGTCGGCTTACTACGAACGCGCCTGGCGGGCCAACCGCACCGTCGACTTCGTCCACCCAGAGGGCGACCTTTCCGGGTACCAGATGATGCTTATCCCCAGCCTGTATCTGATGTCCTCCTCCGCTGCCGAGAATCTCGCCGCGTACGTCCGGAGCGGCGGAACGCTTGTGGTCTCCTACTTCTCCGGCATCGTGGACGAGATCGAAACCGTGCACCCCGGCGGACACCCGGGTGCGCTGCGCGACCTGCTCGGCCTGTCGGTGGAGGAGTTCCTGCCGTTGCGTGCCGGGGACCGTGTCCGCCTGGAGCGGAACCTGACCGCCGACGTGTGGGCCGAACGGCTGGTCCTGGCCGGGGCCGAGCCGGTGCTGCGATATCTGGACGGGCCGGCCGCAGGCGAACCGGCGGTCACCCGCCATCGCGTCGGCCAGGGCACCGCCTGGTATGTCTCCACCCGTCTCAACGGCCGCGACCTCGACGTCGTGCTGCAGGAGGCGGGCCTGACCGCCCGCGACGGTCTGCCGGACGGCGTCGAGCTGGTCAGGCGGGTCGGCGACTCCGCCAGCTATCTGATCGCGATCAACCACACCGACGGGGACGTGGAGGTGGCCGCCTCTGGCAAGGAATTGCTCACCGGCGCGCCCTGTCATGGCGTCCTGCCGTTGCCTGCCGGAGACGTGCGCGTGCTGCGTGCTGCTTCGTGAGCTGATAAACCTGGTCGGGGCAGAAGGGTGTCCGGGAAACTCGGACACCCTTCTGGCCATGGTGGTGTTAGTGGTTATGCCATGGGGCCGACGTCGAGGTAGTCCACATTGGGTATTCCTGCCGCTGTGGTCGGGTCGAGCCGGATGGTGTTACTGCCCGCGTTCAGTGTGACGGTCAGGGTTTTGGTGACCCAGGTGGTCCAGGCGCCGGTGGCCTCGAAGGAAACCGTGGCGAGCGTGGTGCCGTTGACGATCAGGTTGGCCGGCCTGGCGGTGGTGCCGCCGTTGGCGAACCGGACCCCGATCGTGGCCGTGCCGGCCGCCGTCGCGTTCACCGTGAACTGGACATACGCGCCGACCGCGTTGGTGCCGTTGCAGAAACCGCTACCCGAGAAGCCGGCCTGGTTGGAATCGATCGTGCCCTGGCAGATCGCCGGCGGGGTCTCGGCCTCATAACGCTGCCCCGACGGGCCACCGGAGGTCTTGACGAGTGAGAGTTGGTCGACGATGACGCCGCCCGAACCCGACGCCCGCACGGTGACGGTGACGGCCCCGCCGGGCAGGGCGATATCGGCGAGCCTGCGCTGGGCCCAGCCGCTGGAGGACGGGATGCTCAGGGTGCGTGCGTTGCCGCCGGCGTCGGTGACCACGACCTGCCCTGCGCTGCCTCGCGCGTGCAACGACAGGGCGTAGGTGCCTGCGGGCACATTGATCTGCTGCCTGGTACTGCCGCTGTTGCTGACCTGCAGAGCGAAGCGGCTGCCGTTGGCACCGCCGTTGACGTTGGTCACCGAGCCGCCGCTGTTGGTCCACCCGCGCAGGTTGGAGACGATGATGCGGTCGGCCTGGAAGTCGGGGTTGAGAATGTAGTTGTTGTTCGGCCCGACCCGCCACTCCCCGGTGGTGGCGTTGAACTCCCACTGACTCACCGAATGAAACTGCGGCCGGGCGGTCCCGGTCCGGGTGATCGGCACCCACTGGTTGTAGCCGATACCGTTCCACGCGAAGTCGGCCCACCGGTCACCGGCATAGATCACCGTGTTCTGCACGGTCCCCTTGACGGTGACGAAGAAGCCGGTCTGGGTGACGTGGCTGTAGTCCATCTCCGTACCGGCCAGGACATACTCGCCGCTGTAGGACCCTTGGACGCTGCTACCAGTCGACTCATTGACGTAGTTGACCGAAGTGTTCCAGCCGTGCAGGTCCGACGCCGCGTGGTAGTACTTGCCGTCGAGCTTGAACATGGCGTTGCCCTCACGACCGGCGCCGCTGCGGATCTGCACGCCTGGCTCGACATACAGCGAGTCCGACGCCCTGATCCTGGAGACGAAACCCCGCGACCGTCCCTCGCGGTTGGAGAAGATCAGGTAGTCCTGCCCGTTGTCATCGGTGAACACGGTCTGATCACCGGTGCCCGTCGTCGGGGAATTCGTGACCTGGACCTGGAAGTTGCCGAAGGTGAAATTGCTGGTCGGCGAGTCGCCCTGCAGGAACAGCACCCCGTGGTCGTGCGTCGGGTGCCACATCTGCACCAGCAGCACGTACTTGCCGGTGTTCTCGTTGTACGACACACCCAAGCGCCCGATCCAGCCGGCATTGCCCATGTTGCCGCCCAGGCGGCCCAGGCTCGTCGACCTCGTGGCGACCCTGTTCTCGAACTTCCAGTTCACCAGGTCCTTCGAGGAGTACACCGGGATCGACTGGAAGGTGACCTGGTTGTCGTACTTCTGCGTGGGGTTGGCCCGGTAGGACTCGGCGCCGAGGTAGTGCACGCCGTACCAGTAGTAGGTGTCACCGAACCGGAACACCCCACCACCCTGCGAATAGATCGGATTGCCGCTCGTGTCGTTCCAGAACGTGTTGTTCGTGATCGTCTGGAACGTCCCCACATCGGCGGCCACCAGATCATCCGCGGCGCTCATCAGCTCCGTCTTCGCCGCGGCCACCTGCGGCGCCGTCGCCGACCCGTCAGCCGCGACACGTTCCGCGTTGTCCAACGCCTTGGCAAACGGAGCCCACGAGCCGCCGGTGTACTTGGCCGCAACACGCGTCCGGTAGTCGGCCACCAGGCTCTTCAGCCCCTGGACCATCACCAGCCCGTCAGCAGCCCCCTGAAGCTTCCCATGAGCCACAGCCCGCTCATTCTGGCTTCCCCGCTGCATCACAGACGCCGCGGCATTCTTCGTGGCAGAGAACGATTCCCAGGAGGTGGCGGTGTAGTCCGCGGGCGAATACTTCGAAACCTCCTCGTAGAGGCCCACCAGTGCATCAGCCGAAGCCGCTTGGCCGCCGGTTGTGGCCGCCGCCGTGGGTCCGGCCGCCGCCACCGACACCAGCAGCAAAGCCGCGGCGACGAGACCCCCTCGTCTCAATGCGTTGCGTGACGTACGCGTCATGATTCGTGTCCTCTCCTCATGCTTCGAGGTGGTCGATGTTGGGAAGTCCGGCCGCCGTGGTCGGATCCAAACGGATGGTGTTGCTGCCGGCGTTGAGCGTGACGGTCAGGGTTTTGGTGACCCACGTCGTCCAAGCCCCGGTGGACTCGAACGAAACCGTTGCCACCGTGGAACCATTGACAATCAGATTGGCCGGCCGTGCGGTGGTGCTGCCGTTGGCGAACCGGACGCTGAGTGAGGCTGTGCCGGCCGCCGATGCGTTCACCGTGAACTGTGCGTATGCCCCGATCGCGTTGGTGCCGTTGCAGAATCCGCTGCCGGTGAAGCCCGCTTGATTCGAGTCGATGGTGCCCTGACACACCGCCGGTGCGGTCTCCGCCTCGTAACGCACGGGCAGCTGCGGTGTGCTGCCGGACTCGAAGGCGCCGAGATCCGGTGCCGCCCCGTTGTAGGGCAGACCGACGTTGACACCCTTGTCGATCAACGTGCTGTTGCTGGCCAGGCGCAGATGAGGCAGCACGGGCAGACTGCCGTCGGCCTGACGGGGCGCGTCCCAACCGGACGTCGACACACTCTGGAACTGCGAGTCCGACAGGGTGACGCCCAGGTTCCATGAGTTGTACGAGGCGTTGGTGCCGTTCATGTTCGCCGTCAGCGTGCCGGTGTAAGCGATGTTGTTGCGCAGGTTGCCGCGGCCGACGGAGTTGCCGCTGGAGTCGATTCCCCGCATGTCGAAGTTGGGGCGGTTTCCGTAGCCGGTGTTGTTGAAGTAATCGTTGGCCACCGGGTGGTGGTTGGAATAGAAACCCGCCGCCTTGTTGAGGAACGCCACCGAGAACCGGACGGTGTGTTTCACCGCGCCGGAGTCGTATTCGGCACCGAAGCCGCCCACCTTGAAGCCGGCGCCGTTGCCGGAAGGCGTCGTCGTCCCCGGCACGTAACCGTTGCGCCACGCCCACGAGTTCTCGATGAGCACCGGTGAGTAGGTGGAGATGAGGTCGTACCCGTCATCGGCGTTCCACCACGCGCGGCAACCCCGGAACACATTCGCGGGCCGTCCGGCCGGCGTGTAGTGCGAACCGAACCCGTCTGCGTTCTCGCCGGGACCGTCGCTGCTGCGCAGGTCGTAGTTGTCGTGCGAATCCGTGTTGAGCACGAGGTTGCCGCCCCCGCCGTTGATGAACAGGCCGGTGCCCATGTGGTGATGGACGTTGAGGCGCTCGAAGATGTTGTTGCTACCCGAAATCCACAGTCCCCAGGACTCGGCGTTCAGGTTGTTGTTTTGCGGCACGCCAACGACTTCCAGCCCCATGAGGTGGATCCAGTTGCCGGTGACGCTGAAGCCCTTGATCCGGCAGTTGTCCGTCATGCGGGAGAAGTCGAAGACCGGCCGCTCACCCGGGTAGGCCCAGTAGCGGATCAGGTTGCCCGAGCTGCCACTCTTGTTCAGGGTGATCGCGTCCACCCTGGCCGTCTGGCTCGCGCAACCGCTGTTCGCACGGGTGTAGGCATAGGTGCCGCCCCGGAAATAGACCGTGTCACCGGGCTGGGCAGCCGTTTGGGCACGGGCGATCGATGCCCAGGGAGCGGCCTGAGTACCCGCCGCGCTGTCACTGCCGTTCGGGGCCACGTAATAGATCTGTGCGGCCGCATGGGCAGGGGGCACGAACGCCCCCACCGTACCAGCCATCACGGCCGTCACGATCATGGCCATCTTCGCTAATGGTTTCATCAACGCTCCTAAGTGGGCAGGTGGTCGCCGACACGTGCCAGGCACCGGATCGCGGCCTGAGTGACGTTCGGAGCGAGGGCCTGCCACGGTGCAGGGAGCTGGCTCGCGGGGCTCGCCAGGGCGGCGCCGGTCAGAAGGGCGCGGCGAGGGAGCTGGGCCATGAGCACTCCACTCTGAGGACGAGGTGGAAACGCTTTCACAATTTCGTAACTTGGAAGGTAAGCCCGGATCTTGAAGGTGTCAATATGGAAGTGGGTTGAACCTGGGAGAGGGCGTGTTTGAGGCTGCCATCATCGATACAAACGTTTCACTTTCTGTCACCTACAGCTGCCGCCCGGTGATGGGATGCTGTCGCCGGCCACCTACTCGACGCGTGGCGCCGGACGCGGTGCCGGCCGGTGGCTTGACACCAACGAGAAAGGCAACCATCATTTTCTGTATCCGTTTTCAGAAAACTTTCCAGAGTTAGGGCGACGATGCGGCGGGCGAGCGAATCTGCTGATGGCAGGCGGCGATCGACCATCCGTGAGGTGGCAAGCCTGGCCGGAGTTTCGGTCGCCACCGTCTCCCGGATCCTTGCCGGCACCTATCCGGCCTCGCCCGGCACCCGTGCCCGTGTCATGCGCGCGGTCCAGGAACTGGATTACGTGGCCAACGCCCACGCCCGAGTCCTTGCCGGCAACAACGTCAGCAAGAGCGTTGCCATCGTGCTCAACTCCGTGATCTCGCCGCATTACGCGCACGTGGCCCAGGGTGTGGAGGCTCAAGCCACCGCCGAGGGCAGGCTGTGCCTGATCGGCACCACCGGCGGCGACCCGAAACGCGAGCTCGCCATCGTCAGGCACATGCGCGAGCAGAATGCCGAAGCTGTCATCCTCGTCGGCAACGTCGTGGCCGACGACAAGTACCAGGAGCGGATGGGGCAGTACGCGCAGGCCTTGGCATCGGTCGGGTCGCGGCTCGTGCTGTGCGGACGCCGGCCGCTCGGCCCCGACGTGCCCGCGGTCGTGGTGGAGTATGACAACGCCGGTGGCGCGTTCGCGGCCACCAGCCACCTGCTGTCCGCCGGTCACGAGCGAATCCTGTGCCTAGGCAGGCGACCGGGCTACACGACGGCCGAGGGGCGGCTTGACGGATACCGCAAAGCCCTTGCCGCATATAACGTTCCGCACGAGCCAGGGCTCGAGGCCGAGGGCATGATGGAGTGGGACGAGGGCTACCGCATGATGAAGGAGCGGCTGAGCACCGGCCCTCAAGACTTCACCGCGGTCTTCGCCATCAACGACCTCATCGCCGGAGGCGCACACCGGGCGCTGGCCGAGCACGGTCTGCGGGTCCCCGACGACGTGTCAATGGTGGGTTTCGACGACCTTCCGCCCTCGCGGGACATCGGCCTGACCACCGTGCATCTGCCGCATGAGGAGATCGGGCGCACCGCCGTGCGGCTGGCACTGGAGCACGCGGCACACGGCGGGGCGCCGCCGCACGTCGTTCTCGGCACACACCTGGTGATCCGCGACTCCGTCCGGCCGCGTCGCCGGTAGGGCCCCTGCAGGAAACCCGATGATGCCCTTCGCCACGCACCGGCGGGAGCGGTGGCGAGCACGCCTTTGACGGCCAGGCTAGAGACGATACCGGCCGTGAGTGCGGATAAAACTCATGCTGGCGCAGGACGGCCCGCAGCAGGGCCGCGGTTCCAACAGCCTGCTCATGGACTAGAGGAATCTGGGGGCCATGTGGTCAGCGATGCGGTGCATGAAGGCGAGGGGTCGCGCGAGGGCCGCCACGAGCGCTCCTGCGGGGCGTCCACGTCGCCTTGCAGAAACCCGCGGTGGGAGCGTGGCGAACAGTGTCGCGAGGCCCGGGAGTGGACGAACAAAGACCGTGTACTCGACGATCTGTCCCTGCTCGTTGACGCGCACCAGATTCATGGCTTCGAGTTCCACCTCGCGCACGCGCGCGTGAAAGGAAAACGCTCCCGTATCACCGAGCACGAGCGGTTCTGTAGTGGCGATGTCGTCGAGGACAGCGAAGATGTCACGGTGCAGTGCCGTGACCTCGTCCCTGCCCTCGAACAGCTTTGTCGCTGACATCGGTGAGTGAAAGACGACGTCGGCTGCCAGGACCTCGGCGACCGCATCAGCGTCGCCGTTTTCACCGGCGGCGCGTAGTGCGTTGATCGCCGCTGAGGCCGGCGAGGTGGGTGGGGCTGCCGGGCTGGGGATGGACACGGGAACTCCTCTTGTCGACGAACATGCGTTGGTGGCGTTGGGCAATCACTGCCTTCAGCGGGATGCCCCAGTTCCTCGTCGAGCGCCATCACCGGCCTGCCGGCGTTGGAACTCCTCGAACGGCAGGCGGTCGAAGATGAACCGGTTATAGACGATCCTCCTGTTCCGGACGGTGACACATTCGGCCGCCGGTGCGCTCTTGGCCGGGATCGTTTCGGTGTCGTACATGAGCAGGGCCGTGCTGTCGTCCCCGAATGCGGCGACCATCTCCGCGCGGATCAGGAACTGTTCCGCGAACGGCCCGAGAAACTCGCGGTACGCCTGGATGCCGGTGAGCCGCCCGGCTGGGGCGTCCAGCACGACGTCGTCCGCGATGTAGGTCATCGCCGCCTCAAGGTCCTTTCCAGTCCACGCGCGGTGGTGAGCCAAAGCAATCTGCAATGCTGGGCTGGTCATGATTTTTTCTCCTTCCGGTGTTGCCCATAACGACACCCACAACCCGAGAAACGGAACGGCTGTGACGCAAGCCACGTTCGAGGAGCTGGTGGCGGAGCACCGGCGCGAGTTGCTCGTGCACTGCTACCGCCTGCTGGGCTCGCTGACCGACGCCGAGGACGTGCTGCAGGAGGCGCTACTGGCCGCCTGGCGCGGCCTGGACGGATTCGAGGGCCGCGCGTCGCTGCGGTCCTGGCTGTACCGGATCGCCACCAACCGGTGCCTCAACGCGCTGCGCGACCGTGGCCGGCGGATCCCGCCCGAGCCCCGGCCGCCGTTCCAGCCGCCAGAGCCCAGCCGCCGCAGTCACGTGACCTGGCTACAGCCCTATCCGGACGAGCTGCTGGAACACGTGCCCGACAGCGATCCCGGCCCCGAGGCACGCTACACCGCCCGGGAGGCGATCGAACTGGCGTTCATCGCGGCGCTGCAGCGGCTCACCCCACGGCAGGCCGCCGTGCTGGTGCTCTGCGACGTGCTCGGGTACCCGCTCGGTGAGGTCGCACCGATGCTGGACACCACACCGACCGCCGTCAAAGGCCTGCTACAGCGGGCACGCGGCGCCGTCGAACGGCAGCACGGCCCTGCCCGCGAGGCACCACCTGCCCCCGGATCTGCACAGGAACGCCGAATGGCCGACCGCTTCGCCGAAGCCTTCACCGGTGACGACTTCGACACCCTGGTCAGCCTGCTCACCGACGAGGCATGGCTGTCCATGCCGCCCGCCCCGCACGAATACCACGGCGTGGCGGCCATCACCGCGTTCCTGCAAACCAGCGCCACCTGGCGCGTCAGCCAAGGACTACAGATCCGGCTGCGCCCCACTCGCATGAACGGACAGCCCGCGTTCGCCTCGCACCTCGTCTCGGACGGCACCGAGCGACCCGGCGGGCTGATAGTGCTCACCCTGGCCGGCGACCGCCTAAGCGGCATGACCCTGTTCCTTCACGACATCTGAACCGGTGCCCTGGCGACGGCTCCACCTGCGGTTTGACGGCCGCCGTCGATGAACTCGCGGGTCTTGACAACTCGCGCCAGGCGCTGACCGGATCACCGAGCGGGCGGCGACGGCCCGATATCGCCTACATCCGGCCGCCGCCGGTCCTTTGTCAGGCCGGAGCGACCTCGACGTAGTCGAGGTTGGCCAGGCCGCTGGCGCTGGTGGGGTTGAGCCGGATGGTGTTGCTGCCCTGGTTAACGTTGACCGTCAACGTCTTCGAGACCCACGTGGACCACGCACCCGTGCCCTCGAACGACACCGACTGCACGCGCGTGCCGTTCACCATGAGATCGGCGGCGCGTGCCGTGGTGGTCCCGTTGGCGAAGCGCACCACGAGCCTGGCCGTGCCCGCGCTCGCCGCGTTCACGGTGAACTGTGCGTAAGCGCCGGTCGCGTTGTCGCCGTTGCAGAATCCGGTGCCCGAAAAGCCCGGCCAGTTGGTGTCGATCGTGCCGGTGCACACCGCCGGCGCTGTCTCGGCCTCGTAGCGCGTAGTCGTGCCGTTGCCTCGTACCACATATGTCACGAGCGAACGCGCCGGCACGGTGGCGGTGAACGAGCCGTTCGACACGCCGAGCGCCGCCTGAGCCGTCATGCTGTTGGAGCCGTTGGTCAGGTACGGCGTCGCCGTGCCGCCGGAGACGCCCGTGTTCTGCAACGAGAACGACACCTGGTTGGAGCTTGCGGCCGCGTTGAGGCCCACCAGGATCACGCTGCCGTCGGTGTTGCGGAAGGCGGACATGCGCAGGTTACTGTCCGAACTGGACGTTGCGATGCGGGTCGCGCCCGGACGGATATACCGGCTGTAGTTGGCCATCGCCCAAAGCCGTTTGGACACGCGATAGCTGTCGCCGTTCATCTGGATGAATCCGCGTGTGGTCCCGGTGGACGCGCCATACCAGTACACGTAGCCGTTGACGTTGCCCCCGGTCAGCGCCGTATGGATCTCATTGGCCACCCTGTACCCGTCGTAACCGCTGCCGTCGTCCCAGGCTTCGTTCCACGTCGTGCCGTCCGGCGACCACTCCGACATCCACGTCGGCTTCGACGTGGCCAGCCGCGTGCTCGGGTAGCTGCCATACGAGTGTCCGGTGTGCAGATCGACCAGACCCCGCGCGGTGCTGTCAGCCTCGATCGCGTTGGTGTAGTTCTTCTGCCCGTCCCAGCCCACGACATCGCAGCAGACCGACTTCAGCCCGGCCGCCCGCGCGATCGGGCCGAAAATCTTGATGAACTCGACCGCCTGCGCCGGCGTCAATCGCATCGACGAATAGTCGGTGGTCCAGTTGGGCTCGTTGGTGAACCCCAGATCCGTGATGGTGATGCCCTCCTGGGCATAAAACTTGGTGAACTGCACCAGATAGTTCGCGTAGGCGCGACGCCAGTCACCGCTGGCACACGAGGCACCAGACAGCCCGCACAGTGTGCCGCCGTTGGTGTCGCTGCCGTTGGTCTTCATGTAGCCCGGAGCGCTCCACGCGTCGGCGTAGAACCGGGTCACCCCATACGCCTTGGCCTGCTGCGCCAGCCACACCTGCCCGTCATCGTCGCCGTCCCAGACATATCGCGGTGTCGCGTTTGGACCACCGGGGTTCGTGGGCTGGATGGAGCCGGCACCCGAGGCGATGCCCAGCCGCAGGATGGACAGCCCGGCGCCGGTGCTGCGGGACAGCAGCAGATCCAGGATCTCCTTCTGTTTCTGGGCGGACAGCCCCTGCGACCCATTCATGATCGAGGAGCGCCCGAAGAATTCTGAGAAACCAAAACCATCAATTTTCTGGTACCCCGTGGAGCCGTTGATGGTCACGGAGGCAGCCCCCAGCGCGGGGGTTCCGATCGCGACCGTGCCTGCCGCAGCCGACATCAGCACGGCCGCCACTGCGAGCAATCGACGTTTCATGGCAACCTCAACAGGTCGAGTTGGTTTGGGTGAGCAGACCCAGCCGCCAGGGCAGCATGCTGTACGGATCACTCGCGGCCGGGTCCTTGCCCTGATACAGGTAGCGCAGGTTGCACGGGCTCAACGGCATCGTCTGATCGTTGCCCGCGCGGATCGCCTCGCCGTGGCTGATGTCGCGCGTCCATGCCGTCCCGCTGAACGTCACGTTGGCCTGGCCGGCGAACGGGTTGGCCTCGGTCGCCGCCAGCGCGGTCCACGGTCCGGTGATCGCAGGCGCGGTCCACGAACGGAAGTACCGCTTCCCGCCGGACCCGATCGCCTCGACTATCAACAAATATTGGGTGCTCGACACGCGGTACACATTGGCGGCTTCCCACAGCGGATAACGGGCAGGGTCCTGCATCGCGATGACCGTGTTGGTCATGCCGTTCGGGAAGTTGGACAGGCTGGTCTCCGACCGGTACAGGTGCCCGTTGTCGTCGGAGGAGAACAGGTAGCACTTCGAGCTGTCGCAGATGATCCAGAAGTCCACCCAGTAGCCGTTGCCGATGTTGTCCCGGATGATCTGCGGCATGCCGTTGGCGTAGAAGCGCTGCGGCGCGGTCCACGACCTCGGGTTGCTGATGTCGGTGGTGGTCGAGTACGCCGCGTTCGATCCGGTCTGGAAGACGAGGTACCACCGCTGCTGTGGCGCGAAGTAGAACACCTGCGGCGCGGCCTTGTAGCCCGTGCCGATCGCGGTTTGGTCGAGGTAGTGCTGCGTGGCCGAATTCGCCTGCGACCAGTCGGCGAAGTTGAGATACACCATGCTGTATGCGCCGTTTTGGTTGGTGGTGGTGGCGAACACGTGGTACCGGCCGTTGTGGTACACGACCGACGGGTCCTTCAGCGCCCGGATGTTGTGCGTGGCATCGGATTTCGGCGAGATGAGTATCCCGCTGGAGCTCCACTGGAAACTGCTCGGCAATCCGCCGCCCAGACCGAAGTCCAGACAGTCGACGTTGGGTAGGCCCGCGGAGCTGGTCGCGTTGATCCGGACCGGGTTGCTTCCGGCGTTCACTGAAACCGTGACGGTTTTCGTGATCCAGGTCGACCAGGAGCCGGTGGTCTCGAACGAGACACTTTGGACGGTCGCGCCGTTGACGACGATGTCGGCCGGGCGCGCGGTCGTCCCGCCATTGGCGAAGCGCACGCCGAGGGTGGCCGTGCCCGCCGCCGCCGCGCTCACCGTGAACTGCGCGTAGGCGCCCACGGCGTTGTTGGAGTTGCAGAACCCGGTGCCGGAAAACCCGGACCAATTCGTATCGATGGTGCCGACGCAGGTGGCCGGAGCGTTCTCCGCCTCATACCGCGTGGGCGCCGCGTACGCCGTATTACCCTGTACCACAATGAGTGTGCCGATGAGCAGGCTTGCGCCCACGATGGCAGACCTCAATCGCATGCCGCCTCCATGTGGTTGGCTGAAGTGGTAGAGCGGCGGAGACGGCCGAAACGCCGTTGTCCGGGCGCGCCCCAATTCAGCGCGGATACGGTTGACACTGGCGCTGCCCGGTGACGCCAGCCGAAGATCCTGGAAAGCGTTTTCCCTTTCGCCGGACAATAGCGACAGGAATCGTTCCGGTCAACGGCGGAACCGCGCGACACCTCAACTTTTTCGACAGATGTCTGAAGGAGGTGGTCAAACTCCAAAAACAGCTGTGGCCCGGGCGGCACGCCCACCCGGGCCACATTCACTAGATCAGCGTGCCGGGCCCTCCCGTGTAGTCGTAGGTGGCCAGTGGCGCACCGAGCACGGCCTGATCGAAATGAACGGTGCTGCGCGGCGGGTGGTGCCCGGCGACCGGCACGAGCCGCAACTGGAAGGGCTCGGGCGTCCCCAGCTTCGCCAAACCCGAACCGAACAGCACATACTCCGGCTCCTGGCGGACGATGTCCTTCTTCACCACGTACCCGTCGGCGTTCGAACTCAAGGCGAGTCTCGCGAGCGGAAGGGCCTGCGCCTTGGCGTTGAATTTCGGCTTGGGCTCGCCAAGGCCGACCATGAACTCGGCGAAATCAGCCATGTCCTCCAATGAGTAAAGGTTGAGGTCCTTGCTCACGGTGTAGGTGTGCAGGGTGAAGGTCGCCTGCTGACCGGGCGGGGTGAACCGGGCAGCCGCATGCAGTGAGAAGAGCACATTGGTCGCGAACCAAGCCGGTGTGTCGGGCATCGGCCGGTGCTCGAAATGCGTCGGCGACGGGCTCGTTGCGGCGAAGAAGTCGTGCGTGAACTCGTTGGCCGGAGAACCGTGGTACAGCTTGGCTCCGGCCTTGAGGACCGTCATCTCGGCGACGCCTCTCATAGGTGAGTCCTTTCGTGGTAGGCATTGCGGTCACCTAAGACGAGGACTCAGCCGGGGCCCGTGATACGAAGAGTTGTGTTGCCGACAGCCGGCGGACCTCAGCTCGCACGCCGGCGCTGACCGGCGAGCTTCTCGGTCTGCCTGCCCAGCACACGTGCGGTGTCCTCGCGCCCGACGGCCCGCAGGAGGTTGGCCACCGCGTCGTACTCGGCGGCGAGCTGCCGGTTTCGACGCTCCTGCCTGCGGCGGATCGGGCGCATCAGGCGATCCCAGACAGCCATCGTCCACGATACGGGTGGCCTGCCGGCCAGGCGCTCGAACAGTTCCATGTCCTGCATTGTGCAGCCATCCGGACCAGCGGCGCTAGCCGCGGCTGCCGCTCCCCCACGCTCGGTGGTTCAGACCCCTGTGCCCCGGCCCGGTCAACCGATCTGGCGGACCGACCCGCGCTTGACGAGGTGGGTGTCGAGCAGCACCTGTTGCGGGGGGCCGGCCTGGGTCTCGGGCTCCAGCGCGAGCCGCACGGCCGTGCGCCCGAGCTCCTCGTGGGGCAGGTGAACGGTGGTCAGGTCGATGTCCTGCGCCGGGGGCAGATCGTCGAAACCCACCAGCGACACGTCGCCCGGCACCCGCAACCCGTGCTCCAGCAGCGCCTGCCGGGCGCCGGCCGCGAGAAGGTCGTTGAACGCGAACACGGCCGTGAAATCGGGCCGCCGGCCTGACTTCAGCCGCTGCCGCATCATCCGGTAGCCCTGCTCCCGTTCAAAGGTGCCCTCAAGCTCCAGCTCTTTATCATGTGGTACCCCGTGAGCCCGCAGTGCGTCGCGATAGCCGGCGAGCCTGGCATCGGCGGTGGTGAAGCCGGGTCGGCGACCCAGGCACAGGATCCGCTCGTGCCCGGCCGACAGCAGATGGCTGGTCGCCGCGAATGCCCCGCCCGTGTAGTCGCACTGCACCACCACCGCCGGCACGTCCGGACCCAGCGGCGGCCGCCCGCACAACACCAGCCGGGAGCCCGCACCCGCCAGGGAGTGCGCGTATCGGCTCATCCGCGCCCGGTATTCCTCGTCGGCAAGCACATTGCCCACGAGGATCACCGCCTCGATGTGCTGCTCCCGCATGAGCTGGACCATCGCGAGCTCACGCTCGGCGTCGCCGCCCGTCGTGCCGATCAGGCACAGCCGGCCCTCGGCGGCCGCCTGCGCCTGCACGCCCTGCGCGACGTGGGCGTAGTGCGGCGAGATCACCGAGTTGACGATGATGGCGACGCTCTTGGTCGGCGTGCCGGCAAGGGACCGGGCGTGGACGTTGGCCACGTAGTCCAGCTCCCTGACGGCACGCATGACCCGGTCACGGGTGGCGGGCGCGTCGGGGTAGTTGCCGGCCAGGATCCGGGAGACGGTGGCGGTCGAGACGCCCGCTCGCTCCGCCACCTCACGGATGGTCGACTTGCGTGCCCCCTCATTGGGTTCCTTGGCTTTGCGCACCACCGTGTTCCTCCCCGAAACACTCTAGGTGACCCCCCGTGATCGCGCATGGTCACCTGTCCGGGTAGCTGATGTTCGGCCGGGGTGGCGGGGTCATGCCGGAGCCGAGGAAGTAGTCGACGTGATGCGACTGCATGTAGCCCTTGAGCGTCATGGCGTTGCGGTAGGCGGGGTTGTGCGCCAATGTGTACAGCCTGGTGCTCGACGGCTGGTTCGTGGTGAAGATGATCAGTTGGTTGAAGGCGGCGTTGGTGTAGACGACCTCCTCGCGCCAGTCGCCCATGATGTCGCCATAGAAGGTGGGCTGGACGTTCTGGCTCGCGTCCACGGCGCCGTAGTTGGAGGTGGTGAGCAGCCGCGGCACGCTGTTGGTCGGCGTGGGGTTGCTCGGGTCCCACTTCTCGAACTTGCCGTCGTTGAGCAGCTCCATGGTGACGTCGCCATCCCACCACAGGCCCAGCTGTGGCCACGGCCGCAGCGAGGTGCTCGACTCGGTGAGTCGGTTGGTGGCCGCGTTGTACAGGCCGGAGAACGACCAGACCTCCATGCCCGGGAAGCCCGGGTCGATGTCTCCGGCCATGCCGCGCCCGACGTCGGCGACGCCGGACTCGATGTGCTGCCAGATCATGTTGCCGGTGGCGGCGTCGTAGTAGTACTCGCGCAGGCCGCTCGGGTTGTCCTGCTGCACGCCGTAGCCCTGAAGGCCGGGGCGGCCGGGGTCCATCTTGGCGATGTGGAAGCGGTCGCCGTGGATGATGCCCCTCGGTGCGAGCGAGTAGCGCAGGGTGCCGTCACCGTTGAGCACGAACCCGATCTCGGCCACCTCGTCCCTGCCGTCGCCGTTGACGTCGATGATGCGGGTGTTGTGCCCGTCGGGCAGATTCTGGTTGCCGCGCAGGAACTTCCACTGCTGGGTCAGTGCGCTGCCGGTGAACCGCCAGGCGGTGAACATGAGGTTGAACCCGCCGTTGCCGATGCGGTTCTTCATGAACGCCACCAGGCTCGGGTTGGTGCCGTCCAGATAGCCGACACCGAACCGGGCGTACATCGGGCCGTCGGACAGGTAGTCGGTGGGCACGGGCGCGGTGGCGCGAGGTGCTCCGGTCATGCCGTCGAGGATCGCGATGAACTGGAGGTTGTTGTTGGAGTTGGTGAACGTGGTGCCGTTGCCGAACCGGACGCCGTTGGCGATGCGCACCGCCACCTCGGCCCGCCCGTCGCTGTCGAAGTCGTACACGGTCACGCCGTCGTTGTGCCCGACGTCGATGGTGGACGACCCGCCCTCGATGTTGTCCTGGTTGGTGCTGTTCGGGCCCATGTTGACCGACCACAGGAACTGCCCGTTGCTCCGGTACGCCTCGATGGTCTGCGGCGAGGTCTGCCGGTCGAGCACGAAGTCGTACTCGCCGTCGCCGTCCAGGTCGCCCACCCACACGAACTTGACCGCTCCGCCCGCGCGGAGCGGGAGGCGGACCACGGGTTCGACGGCGTGGTTGGCAGTCAGCGTGAATGAACCGCTCGGCGCCTGCTCCACACCCCCGATCACCGGGCGCACGTGGTAGCTGTTGGCCTGTGACAGGTTGGCGGTGGAGTCGACGAAGTTGGTGCCGCCGGTCAGCACCGACCCGTTGAGTTTGACGGGAGCGCCGCCTGCCGTGGAGCGGTACACGTTGAAACCGATCCCGTCCGGGTCGAGGCCGAGCAGCCGCCAGGAGACCAGCACGCTGGTGTTGCTCGACCGCACGGCCACCACCCCGCGACCGAGGCTTTCCATGCGCCTGCCTGGCGGTGGCTGCGTGCCACCCACCTCGAAGTCCAGGTAGTCGATGTTGGCCAGGCCGGCAGCGGTGGTCGCGGCGAGCCGGATCGTGTTGCTGCCCGCGTTCACTTGAACGGTCGTGGTCGCGGTGGTCCAGGTGTTCCACGCTCCGGTGGGCGCGAAGCTCAGCGTGCCGCCGCCGTTGACGGTCGCGGGCCGGTCGGTCGTGCCGCCGTTCGCATACCGGATGCCCAGGGTCGCCGTGCCCGCGCTCGCGGCGTTCACGGTGAACTGGAGCGAGGCCCCGACCGCGTTGGCGCTGTTGCAAAATCCGGAGCCGGAGAACCCCGCGTGGTTGGAGTCGATGGTCCCGTCGCAGGTGGCGTTCTCGGCCTCGTGCCGCGTCGGTGCGGCAAATGCGGTGGGGGTGGGCGCGGCGACCACGAGCACCAGAACGACGGTCGCGCCTATCAAAGACTTCATGCTGGACACCCCTAACTGGGAATGCGATCGCCTACCAGGGCCAGGCACTGGATCGCGGCCAGGCCGTACTGGGCGGAGGCGTTGGTGGACACGAAGTTGGTCTCGTCGATCGGCTTGAGCACGAGCGGCGGTTCGACCTTGACGCTCCGCCAGTTGACGCCCGGCCCGTATCCCGCGTGTCCGGCGTAGAACTCCTGCCATGCCCGCGCGGCAAGGGCCGTGTCGCCGGTCTTGGCCGCGACGTAGGCGGTGAGCCGGGAGTGGGCCTGCCGCAGGTTCTGGCTGCCGAAGGAGCGCCCGAACTCGGCCGCCTGTTCGGCCGCCGTGGCGTTGTAGAACCGGCAGTAGCGCAGCCATTCGCGGGTGAACTCGGGGACATCGATCATCTCGATCAGCTCGCTGCACATCTCCACCAGCCCGAACACCGAAGACAGACTCCCGATGCTGATCGTGGGTGGGCTGGCGATCGCGAACTCGCCCGTGTACAGGTTGTACAGCGCGCTGCCCTGCACGAAGCCGTTGGTCTGTTGGCCGATCGTGCGCATCGTGCTCTCCAGGCGTTGCCGCGCAATGGGATCGCCTCCGCGCTCCCACTCGGTCAGCCAGGCGGCCGCCAGCGCGCCCCAATCGGTACCGAATCCGATGCTCAATGCCGTCGGATCGGGCGTGTACGGCCCGGTGCGGATCTTGCGGATCGGGTCCAGCGCCAGGAACGTCTTGTCGGCGTCGACCAGGTCGCGCATCAGGTCGCCGACCCGCTCGTCGGCGGTGAGGAAGTAGTAGAACCGGCGGTAGGCGGCCGTGCTGATGCGCAGCTGCTTGGCGCTGTCACCCCAATGCTGGACGCCGTGGCGCGTGCCAAGGTCCTGCCACTGTCCAATGTGGTAGACGTCCACCTCGCCGGTGTGGCGGGTCATCGCCTCGGCGAAGCGGAACACGTCGGCGCGACCGCTGCGCAGGTACTGGTACCACAGCCACAGATCGGGCGACAGCTCGGAATTGTCCCACGCGTAGCCGCCGATGTCGTAGCGCCACATGTGACGGTCGCCGTCGTAGGTGTGCATGATGTCGCCGTAGTCCCAGAAGCCGTACCAGCCATGCTGTTCAACCTGTCCTAAGTGGAACGCGAACAGGAAGTCCAACCGGTCCTCGATCTGCGCCTTCGCCGGAGTGGACCGGTCAACCGGCGCCCAGTCGCCGAAGACGCCCGCCGCGTGCAGGTGCGCGGGCGGCGCGACGAGAAGCGGCGGAGTGCGCACGGTGGCGGCGAGTTCGGCGAACCGCTGGTGTGTCGGGGTTTCGGGCAGCGCCCAGAACATCAGCTCACTGGTGCGGGCTATACCGTACGGCGTGTCGAAGCCGGGCTCGTAGTCCTCGTAGGTGATTTCGAGCGCGTCGAGCTGCTCGGGGTAGGTGTCCTGGCCCATGCCGTCGTGGTAGAACCGCAGATCCATCGGCGTGGAGTCGGGTGCCCACAGCCACAGCGTCATCTCCGCGACGTCTTTGGCGGCGCCGCGAATGTCGAGCTGTGTCGGGCACAACTGCCAGAAGTTCCGCATGCCAAGCGCGAAACCACCGCTGGGCCCGCCCACGAAGGCCAGTCCTGACGCGCGCCCACCCGAGTTCGAGTTGATCCAGCCGTGGCCGGGCTTGGTCCGCTTGCGGATCTGGAAGCTGTCGGCGGTCAGCTGCCGCAGCGTGTAGTCACCCCATGTCGGGATCCATTGCATGCGGCCCGATACGCGAGTGTCCCATGTGGAGATGTCCGGCGTGCGCCGTCCATCGACCTGTGCCACCCGCACGGCGCGACCCGGGTCGCGGCGCAACCCGGTAATCCCTTGCACCGCTTCGCCGAACACGCCATCGTCCGCCCCGGCGAGCCGCACGTGCCGGTTGTAGAGCTCGTCGGTCAGCGGCACCTTGAACCGGATGCCCAACCCGGAGATGAAGTCCTCCCGGTGGTTGCCGTCCCACACGAACGTGTGCATCATCCGCACACCGTCCGAGCCCGCGTAGAAGTACAGCCGCACCGTGAACGGCAGCCACTCGCGGTGGCCATGCTTGTGCTTGCCGTCGATGCGGACCACCGCGCGCACCGGCCCGGACTGTTCGACCCGCACCTCGCGGATGGTGCTGAAGAAGGCTTCCTGCTTCACGTTCGACTGGTCGCCGTCATCGGCGCTGTTGCGCCGCAGGCACACCAGCTCACCGTCCCGCGCGGTCTCCCGGCCGCCGCGGACGATCGAGCGCACGAGGTGGCGCCCGCGCCGGTTCAGCCGCACGCGGATCACGCCCGTGTCCACGTCGACCGTCTCGCCTCCGGTGTGGACGGTCACCGGTGTGGACGGTGCCGTAGGCTCGCCCGGCCCCACCCGGTACTGTTGTGCGGTCGTGGCCTGCGACCCGATGGCGTGCGCGGTCCATTTGATCGACCCGTCGCCCCAATAGCCGGTCACCCAGCTCTGCGCCGCAACAGCCGCACCGTCCGCTGTGGTCACCGCGAAGGTGTGATCCTGGCCGGGGAAACGGCCCTTCGGCCAGGGCATCCCCCACGTCACCCCGAGCGTCTGCGGTGGCGGCGCCCCTTCCAGCCAGCGCGCCTGACCCGCCTCACCGGGGTCTGGATTCGGCTGCGCCGCCGCCATGACCGGTGCGGCGGGGACGGCGGTGCCCGCCACCGCCAGCGCGGTTCCCATCAACAATCCCCGTCGCGTGACATTCGACATTGGACTACCCGTTCTGTGAGAGAGCCTGCTCGAACTCGGAGCGGATCTGATCGCCGCCAGAGGCACGCCAGTCCTTGATCGCGTCGTCCCACGAGGAGACGGGCTTCGTGCCGCGGATGATGGCGTGGCGCGCGTCGGTGAGTTTGGTTTCCATCGCGGCGTTCTGGCGTGCGAAGGTGGGTGAGTACATGCCGAGCGTCGGGTCGGCGACTGACATCGGCACCGCCTTCATCTGGTAGGCGTGGCCGTCCTTGGTCGCCTGCGACTGTCCGGGGAAGTAGAGCACGAAGTGCGGGGCGGCGACGTACTTCACGCCCAGTCCGGGCACCTCGGCCTTGCCGGTGTCGGTCTGGACCGGGTCGCCGTCGGCGTTGCGCTTCCAGTTGACGTCTTCCACGCCGTAGTTGGTCAGCAGGTATTCGGCGCTGCCGAACGGCGCGGCCAGCCAGTTACAGATCTTGAGCAGCTGCTTGATCCGCGCCTCGGGCGCCTTCTTGAACGCCGTGAAGCTGAAGCTCGGATTCCCCTGCCAGGTAACGGCCTTGCTGCCACCGTCGTATTTGGGCGGCAGCATCCCGCCGAGCTTGAAGGACGGGCCTGCGACGCTCTGCACGTAATACTCCGGCCAGGCGCTGTAGTTGTCCACATTGAGCACCGCGGACCCGGCATTGAACCACTGCTTGTAGCTGGAGGCGAGGTTCGCGTTCGGGCCGGGGAAGCTGTCCGGGTGGATCACCCCGTCCTTCCACAGTTGGGCCGCGTCGGACAACGCCTTCTTGTACTGCTCCAACTCGATGGTTCGGGTCAGCTTCCCGCCGTCGTTCCTCCAGTTGTTGGCGACGCCGAGCATCTGCAGGATGAAGTTGACCGTGATGTCCGGGCCGGTGAGCGCCCACCGGTTGGCCTTCTGGTCGGTCAGGTCCTGGCACAGCTTGCGAAACTCCGCGTACGTGGCCGGGTCCGGGTTGAGACTCTTGGCGGCGATCAGGTCGTCGCGGCGGAGCATCAGCGTCCCCTGGACCGCCCGTGGGATCGGGATGCCGTAGACCGCTCCGTTGTGGACGCACTGCTTCCAGAAGACCGGCTGAAGGTTGGCCAGGAACGGATATTCCTTCACCGCGTCGCCGGACAGCAGCGGCGTCAGGTCCTGGCATTTGGCGCGCAGGAACCCCGGAACGTCGATCGAGGGGTTGCGCACGTGCAGCAGGTCGGGCAGCTCGTCGCCGGCCACGATGGCCGCGAACTTCTGGTTGTACTCCGAGGACGGCACCACCGAGATCTTCATGTCGGCGTTGAGCGCCTTGTTAAGTTCCTGCCAATATTTGTTGTTACCGACACCGGGCGCCACCGGGCTGAAAGTCTGCAGAAACGCGGTCACCGCGCTGCCGTCGCCGGGCGCGCCCGCGGTCACCTTGAGCGGGTTCGCCGGGTACTTCAGGAACCCGTCGAGCACACCCTCGGGCGTGCCGGGCAGGTCGGGCTTCGGGCCACCGGCAAATGGGACATAGGTCGGCAACTTCACCTTGGCGTTGTTGCTCGGCGCGTTAGGCGTGCTGCCGCCCGTGCCACAGGCGGACAGCGTCGCCGCGCCGAGCGCTCCTAACAGGAGGGTGCGTCGATCGACATGTTGTGCACTCACCGAATTCTCCTTATCGGCTCCGTAGCGCCTTGCCAGCGGGCCTTTCGCCATCTCGTGCGCACGCCGCAATGCGCGCTTTCCAGGGCGGAGAGCGATCGTTAAAACGTTTTAACATTTCGATTGCCCGGAAGCATACGGAGCCAAAAAACTGGCCGTCAAGGTCTGCGCGTGTTTTACCTCCCGCACCCGGTGATCCGCGCCTGTCCAGGCTTGTCCATCCGTGTGCAAGGCGGCCGTCCTGGACGCGTGCGCCATGCGAGCCTGGATGAGTTCCATCTGGTGAAAGGACTCGCATGTTGTATGCACGACAACGATTCCGCCTTGCCACGGCCGGCCCGTTCAACACGGCGGGCATCGCTGCCCCGACCGTCCGGGCCGACCTGGGCGCTGCCGCAGGTCCAGTCGGCAGCGTCCCCGCCATGCTCGGGCTCAAGCTGCGCTTCGATCCCCCCGCGATGCGGCAGGGCCCGACCGCGGCTCGACTGACCGCTACGGGTGGGAGCCCAGTTTGACTCTCACCGCTTCGGCGTCCGCGTGCCCAAGTTCCTCCAGGATCGCCAGCGCGCGGCGCCAAACCTCTTGGGCCGCTTCGGGTCTGCCCGCCGCCTGGTGGGTCTCGCCCAGGCGGGTCAGCGTCTCGGCGTGGTAGTAACGGTCGCCGAGTTCCTCGAAGAGCTCGACGGCCCGCCGATAGCAGGTGACGGCGTGGTCGTAGTCGCCGAGATGGTGATGGGCATAGGCGAGGCTGTCCCATGTGGTGGCCTCGACGATCCCCGGGCCGAGCTCCCGGTGCAGGGCGATCGCCTGCTCGCAGTAGGCGATGGTCTCCCGGTAGTTGCCGAGCATCGCGTGCCACCAGCCGACGGTGTTGAGCGCGTCGGCCTGCCCCCTGCGATGATCGGCGCTGACGTACCGATCAAGCGCGTGCTGCGCGTGGTCGAGCGCGCCGGCATGGTCGCCCCGCCGCGCCGCGATATCGCTGAGGAGGAGATGAACGTGCGCCTGGGTGACCGCGTCGCCCTGCGGCGAGGTCAGATCCAGGGCGTGCTGGAGATGCGTCCGGGCCTGATCCAACCGGTTGAGGTGGGTGTTCGCCCGGCCCAGGTGGCGATGCGCCAACGCCTGTGCCGCCCGGTCGCCGGTCCGCTCGGCGACGGCCAGCGTCAGCTGCGCTATGACGATCCAGTCGTGCCAGTGGCCGCGCCGGTCCAAATACACCGCGAAGACCCATGCCAGGCGGCTGGTGAGCGATTCGAACCCGGGGACGGGTTGGCTTATCGCGGCGAACAAAACCGCGTGCTCGGCGCTGAACCAGGCCAACGCCTGACCGGAGTCGGCCGGATATTCCGGCGTGACGCCCGGCGCGAGCGGGTCGAGCGCGACCGGGTCACCGTGCTCGTTGAGCAACCGCTCGGCGGCGAAACCCGAATGCAGGTAGTGGTCCAGCATCCGGCGCGTCGCGGCAAGGCGTTCCGGCTCGGCGTCGGCGTCGGCCAGCCCGGCCGCGTAGGCGCGCAGCAGGTCGTGCAGCACATAGCGGCCGGCCGCCTGCTCGACGATCAGGTGGGCGCGGGCCAGGTCGGCCAGCGACAGCTCGGCCTCGCCGGGCGGGACACCGGCGATGCTCGCCGCCGCGGCCGCGCTGAAGTCCGGGCCGGGATGCAGGCCCAGAAGGCGAAACAGGCGTGCCGCGGCCGGGGTCAGATCGCGATAGGACCACGAGAACACCGCACGCACGTCGGTGGTTGGATCGTCGCCACTCAGCGTCGTCCAGCGGCGGCGGGTGTCGCGCAGCTCGGCCGCGAGGGCCGTCAGCGCGATATGGGGGTTGGTGGCGGCACGTGCCGCGACTATCGCCAGCGCCAGTGGAAGCCTTGCGCAGTACCAAATAATCTCTTTGATGGTACCGAGTTCGGCCGCCACCCTTTCGCGGCCGAGCCGCTGCGCGAGGAACTCGTGGGCCTCATCCTCGGTCAGCAGATCCAGTGTGATCGGCTGGGCGCCATCGGTGGCAACGAGCCCGGAGAGCTGATTGCGGCTGGTGACCAGCACGAGGCAGCCGGGCGTGCCCGGCAGCAACGGCCGCACCTGGCCGGTGTCGCGCGCATTGTCCAGCACGATCAGCATCCGCTTGCCCGACAGCAGGCTGCGATACAGCGCGGTCTGGCCGTCGAGCGTGGCCGGGATGCGTTGCGGGGCAACCTGAAGCGCCTCAAGAAAGTAGCGCACCGCCTCGGCCGGATCCATGCTCTGCGCGCCGGGATCAAACCCGCGCAGGTTGACGTAGAGCTGCCCGTCGGGGAAGCGGTCGACGATGCGATGCGCCCAGTAGACCGCGAGGGCCGTCTTGCCAACGCCGGCCGTCCCGCCGATCGCGGAGATCACGACCGTCCCGCCCCGATCGCCATGCGCCGCAAGCAATCCGGCCAGCGCCAGCAGTTCGGTTTGCCGGCCGGTGAAATGCGGTGTCGGCGCGGGCAGGGTGTGCGGTGCCAACGGCGCCGGGCGGGCGGCAACGCCGTCGGACGGCGCATAACGACGCTCCTCCATCCGGTCGCGGGCGGTGGCCAGCAGGCCCTGCTCGACCCGGCTCGCGCCCAGCAGCTGGATGAGCACATCGAACCGGTCGGTCGGCGGCAGCGCCTGCCCGCTGAGGTAGAGCCCGACCGCCGAGGGCGACCAGCCGGTCTTGGCAGCCAGCTCCCGATAGCTCAGTTGAGAATCGTTGCGCTGCCGGGCATCACGCCGCCGCAGCCGGCGCAGCAAGCGGGCCAGGTCGGCGGTGGACTGCACCGCCGCGGTGTCGCCCCCGGTGATCTCCGCATCCGCCTCCGCCCGATCAGGCATCACACCTCACGCGGGCAGCGGCGGGACGACACAGCACACAATCATAGACCACGCTGGATCCACCAGCGACCGCCGGCACGTGTGGGATCCCCGCCCGATGGGAAATAGGTAGCGGAGACGCCAACAGGCAGAGCGGAGCCAATCATGACCGCCACCTTCCGGATCGGGCGCGTCGCCGGCGTCGACGTCGGCGTCAACTGGAGCGTGCTCGTCGTTTTCGGGCTGATCGCCTGGCTGCTGGCGGCGGGCCGGTTCCCTTCGGGATATCCGGGGCAGCCGGCATGGGCATATGTCGTGGCCGGGCTCGCCGCCGCGGTCGTGTTCCTGGCCGGCCTGCTGGCGCACGAGGTGTCCCACGCGGTCGTCGCCCGCCACCACGGCATCCAGGTCGAGGGCATCACCCTGTGGATGTTCGGCGGCGTGGCGCGGCTCAAGGGAGAACCGCGCAGCCCAGGCGCGGACCTGCGGATCGCCGGTGTCGGGCCGCTGGTGAGCATCGCGCTCGGGCTCGTCTTCGGCGCCGTCGCCGCCGTGATGGCCGTCGCCGGGCAAACCGGGCTGGTGTTCGGCACGTTCGTCTGGCTCGCGGGGATCAACATCTTCCTGGCACTGTTCAACGCGCTTCCCGCCGCGCCGCTCGACGGCGGCCGGATCCTGCGGGCCGCGTTGTGGGCGTGGCGCGGCGATCGCAAATGGGCGGCCGTCATGGCGGCTCGGGCAGGCCGGGTCCTGGGCGGCGCTCTAATCCTCTTTGGACTGTGGCAATTCCTTGCGGCACCGGGGCTCGGCGGGCTGTGGCTCGCGCTGATCGGTTGGTTCCTGTTCGGCGCGGCAGGCCTGGAGGAGCAGCAGGCACAGGTCGGCGCGGCGCTGGCCGGCGTGCACGTGCGCGACATCATGTCGGCCGACCCGGAAACCGCGCCGTCCGACATCACCGTTGCCGAGCTGGTCGACCGGCATCTCATGCCGTCAAAACATTCCGCGTTCCCCATCGTCGCGGAGGGCCGGCTGTCCGGGCTGGTCACCCTCAATCGAATCAGGCGGGTACCGCGTGAGCATTGGGCCGACACGAAGGTGCGCGACGTCGCCTGCACCGCCGACGAGCTCACCATCGCGTCACCCGACGAGCCGGTCACCGACCTGCTGCCCCGGCTCAACGAATGCGCCGACGGCCGGGCACTGGTCGTGCGCGACGGCAACCTCATCGGCATCGTCTCGCCCACCGACATCAGCCGCGCGCTGCAACGCTCCGCGCTCCAAAGTTGAGTAGTCGACACTCACGACACGACCCCCCGCATTCGATCCACTGGACAGGTCACGGCCGTCATGCCGTGACCCGGTGGACCGGGAGGCGGGATGAGCGAGACAACCAGCCTGGATGAGGTGTATCAGCGGGCAAGCGCGGCCTTCAGCGCGGGACGGCTCGATGAGGCGGCACGACTGCTGCGGGCCTGCCTTGAGTCGGACGGCACGCACGTGGCAAGCGCTTTCGCGCTCGCGGTGTGCCTGCACCGGCAGCGCCTGTTCGATGAGGCCGAGCAGCAGTATCTGCGCGTCCTGGAGCTGGCGCCCGATAACCCGCATGCTCCCGATCGGCTGGCGGCGCTGCGGCGGCAGCGCCTGCAGCACGCGACCGCGCCGCCGCATGGCTCCTCCAACGGTTCATCTGACGGCGCCCCGCACGCCGCCGCCCATCCCCATGGCTCACCCAACGGCACCCCGATCGGCTCCCCCAACGGTTCATCTGATGGCACGCCGCACGCCGCCGCCCATCCCCATGGCTCACCCAACGGCACCCCGATCGGCTCCCCCAACGGTTCATCTGATGGCACGCCGCACGCCGCGAGCCAGCCGCCCCATGGCTTCCCCCACGGCACGCCGCACGCCGTAGACCAGCCCAAGGGCAGGGCGCTGGCCGAACTGCTCGACACGGGCGAGGTCACCGAGGCCCAGCTTCGCGGCGAGCTGCTGCACACCGGGCGGCGGCGGCTCCTCTCGCATCGCCGGCTGTGGGCGGCCGTCGGCGGGCTCGTTGCGCTGCCGGTGATCGGCGCGGTGGCCGGCCGGATGAGAGACGCGGCGGCACAGGCGGCGGCCGTGGGCGAGCTAGGTTGGCAGCAGACCTTCCTCGCCACGGCCGATGCCCTCGATCAGGCCGCCTGGCTGCTGATCGTGGCCGTGGGCATGACCGCCGCGCTGGCCATGCTGAGCTCGCTGCTGACCCGCTATCGGGTGTATGAACGGCAGCTCGAAATGGAGCGCGGGGTGCTATTCCGTACCGCCCAAATCATTCGGCTGTATGACGTCATAGATGTCGTCTTCAAGCAGAACCCCATTCTGCTGCTCGCCGGGAGCGGCAGCCTGGTGATCAAGGTGGAGAAGGGTGACGCCGGTTCGACCAGCACGCTGAAGTTGACCGGCTGCGGGACAGCGACCTTCCTCCGGCACTTCCAACGCGACCTGCTGCGGTTGGCCACCATCGAGCGCCGCTCGGTGAAAAAGCATCTCATGTAGACCCGAACGGGAGGACGAACACCATGAGCGGCAAGAGCTCCAAGGGCACGGACTGGGGCACGGGAGGCGGCCGTCCGTCCGAACACGACGGTCCAAGGTTCGGGCCGGACAAGCATCCGGATGTGCAGGAGCAGGTTGGCGCCATCCCGGATCCGGCCGCGGCCGACCATGGCACACCGCACACCCAGATGATCCCGGACATCAAGCCGGGCAACGGTTCCGGTGGATCGGACGGCAGCGGCCCGGCAGCGGCGGGCAGCGCACACCAGCCGGACGGCGTCGACCTTCCCCAGGCGGCACACGATCTCGGCGAGACGCTGCGCAGCGCCGGGAACTTCCTCGGCCACGCCGGTCTCCCGGGCGCGGGTGCTGTTGGCACGGTCGGGTCCGTGATCGAAACCGGAGCGGACATCGTCGGCACGCTCACGGGGCGCAACTTCCATCAGGGCACGGGCTCCGGCGATCGCCCGACCGGCGGCGCCGGCGATCGCCCGACCGGCGGCGCCGAGCGCCCTCCCGCCGCTAACCCGGGCGGTGTGCCCGGCATCCAGGTGAACACCACGGTCACTGTGCAGAGCGGCAATTCGACCAGTCAGGGCGGCACGGCAACCGGCGGCACCGCAACGGGCGGCACTGCGACCGGCGGCACAGGCGGCACGGGCGCGGGCGGCACGGGGACGGGCGGCACGGGGACGG
>NZ_QJUG01000108.1 GCF_003426775.1 Allorhizocola rhizosphaerae
CGTTGTCGACGCGGTGCCAACTTCAAGCATTTCCAGCGCCCCCAAGCAACCCCCCGAGAACGCCCCCACCTCGCGCCTACGCGAGCAGTGCCCGCAAGAAGATCCCCTGCATCTCATCCGGCGTACTGACCTGAAACGCCACCCCACCCGTAGTCCGCGCGATCCCCTCCAGATCGGCGAGCTGGATGTCGGGCCCGATCCCCAGCAGCACCACCCGAATCGGCCGCGTCACATCGGCCAGGATCTCAAGCTCCCGCTGCACGTCGCGCAACGACTTGCCCGTGTTTTCCTGACCATCCGTGAACACCACGAGCGTGTTGGACAGTTCCGGCTTGTACCCGTCGAGCAACAGCTGATAGCCCGCGAGAATCGACTGGTACAGCGGCGTGACGTCGGTCGGTTGTGGACTCGCCCCGGTCATGCGGCCGGCCAACTGCTCCCGGTGCCCAGGCTTGCCCAACTGCTCAAGCGGCACCATCGGCGCGTGCCCCGGACCGGCGAACCCCCACAGCCCGACCTCGCTCTCGTCCGTGAACAGCCGCAGCCCGGAGATCGCGGCCTCCTTCATGACCTGCATGCGGGTCTTGCCGCTGCCCAGTTGCAGCCCCATCGAGGAGGTCGCGTCGACCATCGCCACGACGCGCGAGGGTGTCCGTGCGGCCACCCACACCCGCAGCGCCGACTGGACCTTGGCCATGTCCGACAGCGGCTGCACGTGCACAGCGGTCGTGGTCACGCCGTGCCCGGTCGGGAACCCGGAGGCGGCCTTGCCGTCGGCGGAGCGCAGCCTGTGCTGTGCCAGCACGGTGTTGTACTGCCCGCTGGTGAGCACCTCGCGGAAGGCGGCCGCTGCGGTCTGCACGTTGAGCTGTTGCTGCGAGCGCACGGCGTAGGGGAAGTCCAGCGACGCCACGTCGGCTATGCCAACCGCCGCCATCGGGGCCGATGCCCCGCTCGCGCTCGCGTTGTAGGTCAGCAGCGCCTGCTCGCTCACGGGCGCACCGGTCACACCCTTGCCAAACGCCTGCCACAGCGCCTGTAGGTCGTTGACCTGTGCGCCGATCGACCGGTACGCGAACACGAGGTTGGGCAGGTCCTTTTCGGACTCCACGACCGCGTCCGCAAGCACCATGGTGCCGACCATCCCGGCCGTGTCGCGCCTCGGCTCGACGAGCCCGAGCTTCAACGGGGCTTTGCCGCTCGGGTCGAGCGAGAGCCGCTTGAGGGTGGCCATGTCCAACGGCTTGTCCGGTTGCGCACCCATGCCACGGGCGACGTTTTCCGGCACGGCGAGCACGACCGGGCTCGACGCGACGGAGGCGACCGTGCCCTCGAACGCCTCGCGATTGACCCCGCGCACGCGCCCGATCCAGTAGGAGGAGTCGGGGATCCACACCACCGGAAGGTCCGACTCGGACGGTGTCGGCGCCGGTTTGGCGGCCACGTCAACCCATCCACCCGCGAACGTGGCGATGCCCTCGGCGATGTCGTGGGAGGCTTTGGACACGACCTCGACCCGCACACACTCGCCGCGCACCTCGGGGCGGCTTGCCGTCCAGCGGGCGCCGATGTCGCTGATCGCGGGCGCGACGGCCGGGTCGGCGGCGACCGTGAGCCTGATTCCGGAGCTGCTGCTGCATCCGTCGGCGTCGGCGGCGACGGAGCGCAGGATGACCATGCCCGCACCGATCACGGCAAGCGCACCGATCACCGCCAGCGGGGTGCGTAGCGCCCGGCGCCTGCGCCGGCGCGGGGGTGGTGGCGCCGCGTAACCCGCCGCGTGCGGGCCAGCGCCGGGACCATAACCGGGGTCAAATTCTTCCGCGTGGTCTCCGAGCAAACGCGACAGGTTGTGGCGTCCCATGTTGAGGCTCCGAGGGTTCAAGGGGTGTCCGCGTCAGCTTAGAACCCAAGAATATGAGCACAACTCGGAGTTTGGGCAAACTACTGTGCGTAGTCCCTGCAGCACACAGGGGTGTGGGCCCGAACGGCAGGGGGCGGGAAAAGAAGCAAGCGCTGCCGGGTCTGGCTCAACCCGACAGCGCTTTGCAAGAAATTTTCAGCGCGCTTTCTTGGTGGCACGCTTGCGAGGCGGCGTCAGCAGCTCGGCGACCGTCGCGATGGCCGACGGCACCAGGCTGTAGTACGCCCACACACCGCGCTTGTCCCGGTTCAGCAGACCGGCCTCGGTGAGGATGCGCAGGTGGTGGCTGACGGTCGGCTGGGAAAGACCCAGCGGGGCGGTCAGGTCGCAAACGCAGGCCTCGCCTTCCGGAGCCGACTGGATCAGGCTGAGCAGCCGGAGCCGGGCCGGGTCGGCGAGAGCCTTCAGGACGCCGGCAAGGCGCTCAGCGTCGGCTCTTTCGATTGGCTCGCCGGCAAGCGGCGAGATCTGAGGCAGCGGGGTTTCCACCAGGGCAGTTCCCACGTGATCCATCCTTCCAACAACAGCATCGATCCACCTACATATTAGCAGGTACGGATCTGACTTCCGTTAGGCCGACAGGTCAAGGTCGGCCAACGTATAGGCGGCCCGATATGGCAGTCCGGCGGCCCGCACTGCCTCACCCGCGCCTCGATCGACAATAACCGCAACGCCGATGACCTGGGCCTCCGCCTCGCGGAGTGCCTCGACGGCGGTTAGAACGCTACTCCCCGTAGTGTTGACGTCTTCGACAGCGAGTACCTTGCGGCCCTTCACTCCGGGTCCTTCGATCCGGCGTTGGAGGCCGTGAACCTTGTCCGCCTTGCGCACCACGAACGCATCCAGAGCACGGCTCGAGGTGTGCAGCATCGCGGTCGCCACCGGGTCGGCCCCCATCGTCAGACCGCCCACCGCGTCAAACTCCCAATCAGCTGTGAGTTCGTTCATAACCTTGCCAACGAGTGGCGCGGCGCGATGGTCGAGTGTCAGTCGACGCATGTCCAGGTACCAATCCGATGTCGCCCCCGACGACAGGACGAACTGTCCCCGCACCACCGCCAGATCAGTGATGAATTTACGGAGTTCGTCGTGTGCGGGCATGGACCAGAGACTACAACGCGTGATTCCAGCTGGCTACAGGGGGTGCGTCACTCTGTGTCGCGCCCGGTTCGCACCCTTGCTCCCTTTGCCAACCGGCGCAGCAGTGGCGTCGGGGTGTGCCGCATGAAGCCGACGAGGACCTTGTACTTCACACTTGGGACACTGACCGTCTTCCCTTTCTGCAGGTCACGCAGGGCATCGGCGACCACGGACGCGGTGTCGAGCCACATCCATTTCGGGGTCTTGCTCATGTCTATGCCTGCCCGCTCGTGAAACTCGGAGCGGGTGAAGCCGGGGCACAGCGCCATCACGCGAACCCCGTGCCGCGCCACCGACAGCGCGATGGATTCACTGAAATGCGTTACCCACGCTTTGCTCGCCGGGTACGTGCTGCCGGGCATTGTCGCAGCAAAACCGGCCACTGACGATACATTGATGATGCCGCCGGAGCGGCGCTCCACCATGCCCGGCAGTACCGCATGCGTTAGTCGCATCACAGCCTGGACATTTACTGAGAGTAGGTACAACTCTTTGTCCACCGTGGACTTCAGGAATGGAGTATTGAGCGAAAGGCCTGCATTGTTGACCAAAAGGTCGATCTTTGAGGCCCTCAACCGGGCCTCCACCGCGGCCGTGCCCTCGTCGGTGGACAGGTCGGCGGGCAGCGCCTCCGCGCTCACCAGATAGCTCGCGGCGAGGCCCGCGCACAACTCCTTGAGCCGCTTGGCATCCCGGGCCACCAGGACCAGGTCCCAGCCCTCGGTCGCCAGGCGCACGGCGAAGGCCCGGCCGATGCCCGCGGTCGCGCCCGTCACCAGAGCGACGCGACGCTCGCTTTCCGCCGCGCTCTCCTGCGCGGGCTCGGCCACTGTGTCCGGTGCGGTCGGGGTCATCGTGTCACCTCAGGGTTCGGAAGGCGGCGGCGCCGGGTGTGAGGGGTGCGCCGGTGGTTGCGGATAGGGCAGGTGCGTCTGGGCGTGCGAGTGCGGATGAGGGTGAGTGGGCGGTTGCGAGCCGGAATCGGTACCCCCTTGGAAGGCGAGCAGTACGGCAGTGGCAATGTAGCCCAGCAAAGACAGGCCGGACGAGCCCAGCACGATGGCGCCGGCCCAATCCGGCAACGCCCGCACGACCAGGCCGCCCAGGAGTTCGCTGCGATCGGCGGCGATGGTCGCGGCGGGGCTGAACGAGGCGGTCGCGCCGAAGCCGGTGCAGCACGCGCACAGCACGCCCAGTCCACAAACGACCCACGTGACGACGCGCGCCCGGCGGTTGCCCTGCCAGATGCCGTAGGCCAGACCGGCAAGCAGGAGCGCGAACAGCACCATGACGGCGCTCGTGCAGATGAGGCCGCCGCGCAGCGCCGTGATCCCGGCGTCGATGTCGGTGCTGTCGAACCGCTCGCGCCTTGCCAGATCGCGGAACACCCGGGTCGCCTCGCCGATGGCCGCCAGTGAGGTTATGGCGCTTGCCAGGTGCAGCAGGGCCATCAGGCCCATCATGACCGCGGCGATGGTGACGACAACGGGCCGCTGAAAGCGGTTCATAAAGGCACCCCCGGGTACACGTCCTAAAAGGAAGTTACCCGGGGGTGAGTAAAATGTCCGGTTATTTAGTTTTTACAGATTGCCGGCAAGGGGGTCTGTCGCCGCCATGACCGGCAGTCCATCCCGCGACTTGCTTTAGCAGGGAGCAAGAATTACGGAGCGGGGTAGGTCGGCGGCGTCCACTGCGCCTCCTGCTTGCGGAAATACGGGCTCGACGGGGGCAGCGCGAGCAGGATGACGACCGCGATGGCCGCTAGCACCGAGATGATGCCCAGCACCATGGTCGCCGAGTTGAGCCAGTCCGGTACGAGCGCCTGCAGGTCCTCCTGGACCTTCTTCTGGTCGATGCCGCCCACGTTGCCCATGCTGCCGGTCAGCGCGTTGGACGCGCCGAGCACCACGAGCCCCCCGATGCCGCAGCAGATGCCGAACAGGCCCGCCCACACCCATGCCAGGATGCGCGCCCACTGCTTGCCCCGGCCGACGAAGATCGCACAGACCAGGTATCCGGCGACGAGCAGGAGCCCCAGACCGGCCCCCAGGTATGAGCCGACGACCAGGCCGGTCGCCTGGCTCTCGGCTATCGCCCGATCCGCGCCGGCGTCCCGGTAGATCTGTTCGACCTTGGCCCGGTCGTAGAACGTGGCGGTGTAGACCGACAGCGCGATGGAAATCAACGACAGCACGGTCAGCAGATAGAGCAAAGTCGTGGCCAGGCTGACCGTGCCCGGACGGGCCGCCGGCGTCGGCGCGCCAAGAGGCGGTGGTGGTGTCGTGTATGACATACGCACACCGTAGACGCCGTGCTCAAACCGTGCCTGGCACTTCAGATGGAAAGTCGCTCCATCTCAAGGAGGAGGGTCAGCTCACCATCAGAGCGTCCCCTTCGCGCGCGACCGTCACCTTGTCGCCGTCGCGAATCTTCCCGGACAGCAGCGCCCTGGCGAGCTGATCGCCGATGGCCGACTGCACAAGCCTCCGAAGTGGACGCGCCCCATAGATCGGATCGTATCCATGGCTCGCCAGCCATTGCCGCGCCTCCGGCGTCACGTCGAGGGTCAGGCGGCGGTCGGCGAGGCGCCGGCGCAGCCGCTCCAGTTGGATGTCGACGATGAACGTAAGCTCGTCTTGGGTCAGCGCATGGAACACCACGATGTCGTCGAGGCGGTTGAGGAACTCCGGCTTGAAGTGCCCGCGCACCACCGCGAGCACGGCCTCGCGCCGCTGCTCCTCCGACAGGGTCGGGTCGCCGATCACCTGCGTGCCCAGATTGGACGTCAGGATCAGGATCGCGCTGCGGAAGTCGACCGTGCGCCCCTGCCCGTCGGTGAGCCGCCCGTCGTCGAGCACCTGCAGCAGGATGTCGAACACGTCGGGGTGGGCCTTTTCCACCTCGTCGAGCAGGATCACCGAGTAGGGCCTTCTCCGGACCGCCTCGGTGAGCTGCCCGCCCTCCTCGTATCCGATGTAGCCGGGGGGCGCGCCGACAAGCCTTGCGACGGAATGCTTTTCCGCGTATTCGCTCATGTCGATGCGCACCATCGCCCGCTCGTCGTCGAACAGGAACTCGGCCAGCGCCTTGCCCAGCTCGGTCTTGCCCACCCCGGTCGGGCCGAGGAACAGGAACGAACCCGTGGGCCGGTCGGGATCGGCGATCCCGGCACGCGCCCGGCGCACCGCGTCGGAAACGGCCGTGACCGCCTCGGCCTGGCCGATCACTCGCGATTGGAGGGACTCCTCCATGCGCAACAGCTTGGCCGTCTCGCCCTCCATCATGCGCCCGGCCGGGATGCCGGTCCACGACGAAACCACCTCGGCGATGTCGTCCGCGCCGACCTCCTCCTTGAGCATCGCGCCCTTGGCCTGCAGCACGGCGAGCTCGGCCTCGGCCTTCGCCAGCTCCTGCTCCAGCTGCGGGATGCGGCCGTAGCGCAGCTCGGACGCCATGGCCAGGTCGAGGTCACGCTCGGCCCGCTCGGCCTGGCTGCGCAGCTCCTCCAGCTGCTCCTTGGCCGTCGAAATCTTGGTGATGTGGGACTTCTCGTCCTTCCACCGGGCCGACAGCGCGGTCAGCTGCTCGCGCCGGTCGGCGAGCTCGGCGCGCAGCTTGGCCAGCCGCTCGGCCGACGCCGGGTCGGGCTCCTTGGCCAGCGCCATCTCCTCGATCTCGAGGCGGCGCACTGAACGCTCGATCTCATCGACCTCGACGGGCCGCGAGTCAATCTCCATCCGCAACCGGGACGCAGCCTCGTCTACAAGATCGATCGCCTTGTCGGGCAGGAACCGGTCGGAGATGTAGCGGTCGGAAAGCGTTGCGGCGGCGACGAGTGCGGCATCGGTGATGCGCACGCCGTGGTGCACCTCGTAGCGCTCCTTGAGCCCGCGCAGGATGCCGATCGTGTCCTCGACCGACGGCTCGCCCACGAGCACCGGCTGGAACCGCCGCTCCAGCGCCGGATCCTTCTCGATGTGCTCGCGATATTCGTCCAATGTGGTCGCGCCGACCATGCGCAGCTCGCCGCGGGCCAGCATGGGCTTGAGCATGTTGCCCGCGTCCATCGAGCCCTCGCCTTTGCCCGCGCCGACGACCGTGTGCAGCTCGTCGAGGAACGTGATGACCTGCCCGTCGCTGGCCTTGATCTCCTCAAGCACGCTCTTGAGCCGCTCCTCGAACTGGCCGCGGTATTGCGCGCCCGCCACCATCGCGCCAAGATCAAGACTCACGAGCTTTTTGTCGCGCAACGACTCCGGCACGTCGCCGGCCACGATGCGCTGCGCGAGCCCCTCGACGATGGCGGTCTTGCCGACGCCGGGCTCTCCGATCAAAACCGGATTGTTTTTGGTACGCCGTGAGAGCACCTGAATCACGCGGCGGATCTCCGCATCGCGGCCGATGACCGGGTCCACCTTGCCGTCACGCGCCCGCGCCGTCAGATCCACCCCATATTTCTCCAGCGCCTGGTATTGCTGCTCGGGGTCGGGGCTCGTCACGCGCCGGTCGCCGCCACGAATCTGCGGGAAGGCCGCGACGAGCGCCTCCTCCGTCGCGCCCTGCTGCTTGAGCGCCGTGCCCACGGCGCCGCCCACCCGGGCGAGCCCGGCCAGCAGGTGCTCGGTGGACACGTATTCGTCGCCCAGCGGGCGCGCGATCTGCTCGGCCGCGTTGATGGCGTTGACGAACTCGCGCGACAGCGACGGCTCGGCCACGCTCGCGCCACGGGCGGTGGGCAGCTGCTCCACGGCCCGGATGGCGGCGCGGCGCACCTCGGCCGGGTTGGCGCCCACCGCGCGCAGCAGCCCGACCGCCGTCGACCCGCCCGTATCGAGCAGGGCCAGCAGGAGATGCCAGGACTCGACGGTTGCGTGGCCGCGCTGCTGCGCGGTGGAAACCGCAGAAGTGATCACTTCGCGGGACTTGGTGGTGAGACGCTGAGTATCCATAGCAGAGTTGAGTCTAGCCGACTCAAGTTAGCTCCGCGAGAGCGTCACCCTGATCCATTGGCGTGCCTGGCCGGTGCCCGCGGACAGGTAAATCGTGTTCTGGTCGGCGTGCGGGCGGGCAAACAGCGTGCCGTCCCGGGTCTGGCCGACCCAGTCGAGCCTGGGCAGATCGGCGACGCTCGCCGGGCTGTCCGTGAAGTACATCGGACCCTCCGGACCCGCGATCACCAGCACCCCGCCGCCGGCGGAAACCACCGAGTACGGCCAGTTCGGCTTCTCCTTGATGGTCGTGGTCGGATGGGCGACCCACACCCCGTCGCGCAGCCTCCAAATCAATGGCAAACCGGTGCCCTTCATTCCCGCGACGACTGAGGCCGAAAGCTTTGCCTGAACGGAGTTATTGACGACCACACCGGTTGGACCGCTCGCGAGCTCCAGCGGGTCCTGGTCGGCCAGAAGCCACGTGTCGGCCCCATCCTGCGAGACCATCACCTGCGCCCGAAAGACCCTGCGCCCCTCCTGCGCGGGCACCTTCACGTCCTTGCCGTCCAGCTGCGTGACGGGCGCTCCCTTGTGGACACTGGCCAGCCAGTAGCGCCCGTTGCCGATGTTGGTCAGCACGCCGCTGTCATGGCCGTTGGGCAACGCCCGCTGCCACCCTGATCCGGCATGGCTGCGGATCAGGCAGTCGTCGTCGTGGCAGTCCACATAGAACGGTCCATCGCCGAGCGCGTAGCCGTAGCGGCTGCCCCGCTGCCAGCTCGCCATGCCGTCGGTGGACACGTGCCACTCGTTCTCACCGGTCTGCAGCGACACCGTGCGGGCGTCGATGACGTACATCTGCTGATCCTTGGCGATCGGCTGCGGGTGGGGCCGGGCCGTCCAGGTCATCCCACCATCGACGGTGCTGAACAGGCGGGCCTCCGCCGTCCTGTCCGGCGAATACTTGCTGAACATCGCATATCCGTGCTTCACCGATGCGAACTCCAGCCAGACCCCATCGAAATCCGATGGGACATCGACAGCGGCGACGTGTTGGTTAATGATGGTGGGCGACGGCAACCCCGTCACCGGCGATGGCCCCGCCTCGGTGGGCCCGGCTTTGGGTGCGCACGCCCCGACCAGGGCGGTGATCGTCAGGCAGGCCAGCAAACCTCTCATGCCACGTGGAGAGTCGCGAATATGGCACTTGGTTCCGATAACGGATTGATGACAGCCCTTTCGCGTGGCCGGATGCGCACGCTACGTTGTCGCCGCAGCAACGCCGCTGGTCATTGCGCTTGAAGAGGGGGTCTTGCAAATGAGCGCTGCCTCGGCGGTGTTTCGCGGTTTCGCGAACCCGGTCGATCCCAGTCCCAACGAGCTGCGAAGCTGGGCCTACGTGCCCGACTCGGTGCCGCTGAGCTCCATGCCGCCCGACTGGGACCTGCTCATCGCGGGTGACCGTCTCATCGCGACGCTGTTCGACCTGGCCATGGACCCGGGCTGCCCGGCCCGCAGATTCGCCCTGCACTGCTGCTACATCTACGCCGCCGATGCGATCCGCACCGGCTTCAAGGCCCATCCCAGGCGCAAGCTGCGCAAACTGGTCGAGGAGGCCGAGGAGGAGGGCGACGAGCTCATGGCGACCTGGGCGCACAACACGCGCCGGCTGCTGTCCCAGCCCACCCTGTTCGACTACCACGACTGGTGCGAGGGCGGCCTGGTGCGCCAGACCCGGCGCCTGTAAGAGCACGCAGCGGGTGTGGTCGAACGCTCCACGATCGACCACACCCGCGCAAGAAACGCCCCGCTCACTAAGTGCTGTCACCGCTTCGCTTCGCGATGACAGCTAACGTTTGCGAGGCGCTCGCCGCCGGCTAGCTCGCCTGCGTCCGCTTGTCTATGTATTCGTTGGCCTTCTCCTGCAGCGCATCGACTTGGCCCGAGCCCCTGCCGCCCGTCTTCTGGTCCACCGCGTCGCCTGCCTTGCCGACCGCTTCCTTGGCCCGGTTTTTCGCCTTCTCGGCCGCGCCGGTCGACTTGCCCTTGGCGTCTTCATCCTCGTTGAGACCGAGTGCGTTCTTCGCCTGATCCATGATGCCCATTGAGATCCCCCACCTCGCTGGCATTAGCCCGACATATCGGACTTCCTTGGGCCTCAGCCTACCGGGATCGACCGCCTCAGGCGTACAGTTCAGATAATTCATCGCTTGTTGAAAAAGGGGGGGTACGGGATGACGACCTGCGTGATCATTGGTGGAGGTCCGGCCGGGATGGTGCTCGGACTACTGCTCGCCCGCGCCGGCATCGACGTCACGGTGCTGGAGAAGCACGGCGACTTCCTGCGCGACTTCCGCGGCGACACGGTGCACCCGTCGACCCTCCAACTGCTCGACGAGCTCGGCCTCGGCGAGCGCTTCGCCGCGCTCCCGCAAAATCACCTGCACCGGATCGCCTTTCCGATCGACGCCGACACGGAGATCCCGTTCGCCAACTTCGATCGGCTCAAGGTGCGGCATCCATACGTCGCGATGGTCCCGCAGTGGGACCTGCTCAACCTCCTGGCCGAGGCGGGCAGGGAGGAGCCCGCCTACACGCTGCGCATGCGCGCCGAGGTGACGTCACTGCTCAAAGAGGACGGTCGGGTGGCGGGCGTGCGCCTCGCCGACGGGGAGGAGATCCGCGCCGACCTGACCGTGGCGTGCGACGGCCGATGGTCGCTCGCCCGGCAGCAGGCCGATCTGAAACCCAAGGAGTTTTCGGTACCGATTGACGTCTGGTGGTTCAGCCTGCCCCGCGAGCCCGGCGACGACCTGACCGCGCTCATGCCCCGGACCGGCAACCGGCAGATGGCGGTCATCATCCCGCGCGAGGGCCACCTGCAGCTGGCCTTCCTGCTGGAGAAGGGCACCGACACGCAGCTGCGTGCCCGTGGCATCGAGGCGTTCCGCCGGGACATCGCGGAGCTCATCCCGCCGGTTGCCGGCCGCGTCGACCAATTGTCCTCCATGGACGACGTGAAGCACCTCGACGTCCGGCTGAACCGGCTCAAGCGCTGGCACGTCGACGGTCTGCTGTGCATCGGCGACGCCGCGCACGCCATGTCGCCCGTCGGCGGCGTGGGCATCAACCTCGCGATCCAGGACGCCGTCGCGGCCGCAACCCTGCTCGCCGAGCCACTGAAGCGGGGCCGGGTAAGACCTTCCGACCTGGCGCGCGTTCGCAGGCGCCGGCTGCTCCCGACGATTCTGGTGCAGCTGCTGCAGCGGGCCATGCACCGCGCGCTGCTCGGGCCGATCGTCCAAGGACGACGGTCGGGCCCTCCCAAGCCGGTGTTGGCGTTGATGCGCAACTTCCCACCGGCCTCGTTCGTGCCCGCATACCTCGTGGGCGTGGGCTTCCGCCCCGAACACGCCCCGCCCTTCGCCCGCCGCCAACCCTCACCTTCGCGTCGATCATGACCATAAGTCCATTCTCGGCGGCGTGTCGTGACGCCAGCTTCATGGCCAGCAGCGCGCGCAGATCATAAAGTTGATGCGGCGACACGCCGCCGAGCATGGACCTAAGTGCATGATCAGCTGTCTGAGGGGCGCTGCCAGATGACGAGGGCGGTGGAGGTGCGGCTGGTGCGCATGAGTTCGCGGCGCGGGAAGGCCGACATCGTCTCCAGCTCCTCCAGCCGCTGCCGCGCCTCGGTCAGCTCCTCGGCCATGCGGGTCATCTGCTCGCGCATCTCGCCCACCAGGCGCTCAAGCCCGATGATGCGCTTGACCCCGGCCAGATTGACCCCGTCTTCCTGGCTCAGCCGCTGGATCTCGCGCAGCAGCTCGACATCGCGCAAGCTGTAACGCCGGCCGCCCCCGGCGGTGCGGCCCGGCTCGACCAGACCCATGCGGTCGTATTGCCGCAGCGTCTGCGGATGCATCCCGGCGAGCTGGGCAGCCACGGAGATGAGCAGAACCTTGTCGTGTTCGTCCATTGTGGTCACCTCAGATCTTCCAGATGGTCCCGTCGTGCGGGTCGGGTCAGGCTCGCGAAGGTCTCCAGCGCCTCGCGCGCTTCCGCCGTGAGCTCGTCGGGAGTGGGGAGGACTATATCGACGGTAACCAACAGGTCGCCGGAATGCCCATCCCGTTTCGGTACCCCGCGCCCGCGCACCCGCAGCATCCGCCCGCTCGGCGTGCCCGCCGGGACGCGGACCTTCACCATCCCGTCCAATGTGGGCACGCGGACCTCGGCCCCGAGCACCGCCTCGGCGTAGGTCACCGGCACCGTGACGGTCAGGTCGTCGCCGGACCGGCCGAACACCGTGTCGGGCCGCAGGATCACGCGCACGAACAGGTCGCCCGCCGGCCCACCGCGCTCGCCCGGCTCACCGCGCCCGGCCAGCCGCACGCGCTGTCCGTCGGCGACTCCCGGCGGGATGCGCACCTGCAGGGTGCGGGTCTTGGTGACACCGCCCGTGCCGCGGCACTCCGGGCACTTCTCGTCGACGATCGTGCCCACGCCCTGGCAGTCGCGGCACGGCTCGGTGAACCCGAACGCACCCTGGTTGCGGGTGACCATGCCGGATCCGCCGCAGTGCGGGCAGGTGCGCGGTTTGGTGCCGGGCTTGGCCCCGTTGCCGTGGCACACGTCGCACACCATGGGCGCCCGCAGGGTCACGGGCACGTCGACCCCGCGCACGGCGTCGCGGAAGTCCAGCAGGATCTCCGTCTCGACATCCCTGCCGCGGGCGGGGCCGGTGCGGTAGCCCGTGGGCCCGGTCCCGCCCGAGAAGATGGAGCCGAACAGGTCGGAGAAGCTCGCGCCGCTGAACCGCTGATCGCGCCCCATGCCCTGGCCGAACAGGTCGGACATGTCGAAGGGCTGGCCCGCGCCCGCACCACGCGCGCTGCGGCGGAACGCGCCCGACTCGAACAGCGAGCGCATCTCGTCGTACTCCCGCCGCTTGCGGTCGTCGGACAGCACGTCATAAGCCTCCGACACCGCCTTGAACCGGTCCTCCGCCCCGGCGTTGCCCGGGTTGTGATCGGGGTGCAGTTCACGGGCGAGCTTGCGGTAGGCCTTCTTGATGTCGGTCGCCGGCGCGCTCTTCGGCACGCCCAACACCGCGTAGAAGTCCTTCTCCAACCAGTCCTTCGAGCTCACCTTCGGTCCTACTCCGACTCCGACTTGGACTCCGGCTCCGACTTGGCTTCCTGCGTCGCGGCCGCCGCCGGTGCGGGCGAAGGCTCGGGTGCGGGGTCGGCGACGGCCACCATCGCCGGGCGCAGCAGGCGCTCGCCCAGCAGGTAACCGCGGCGCATGACATCGATGCACGTGGACTCGGTCACCTCGGCCGAGGTCAGGTGCGCCACCGCCTCGTGCAGCTTGGGATCGAACGGGTCGCCCTTGACCCCGAACGCCGTCAGGCCGAACTTGCCCACCACCGTGACCAGCTGTTCGGCGACGGAGCCGAACGGGCCGTTGAGGTCGCCGTGGTCGCGCGCCCGGTCGATGTCGTCGAGCACGGGGAGCAGGGCGGCCAGCACCATGCCGACCGCCTGCTCCGCGGCGAGCGTGCGATCGCGCTCCACCCGCTTGCGATAGTTGGCATATTCCGCCGTCACCCGCTGTAGATCCTTGGTGCGTTCGTCCAATGCGGACTCCAGTTCACCGATCTTGGCAGCGTCCACCGGAGCAGTGGCCGTGGTGGCCACCGGGTCCGGCGGGGTCTCGGGTTGCTTCTCGGGCTCCGCCGGCTTGGCGCCGGCGGTCCCGGAAGGGCTGACTTTTCGCTTGTCTCTGATCACGATGCGCTCGCCGCCACCCGACTCCTCGGGCGCCGACTTGGCGCTCGGTTTGTCAGTCACTGCTTCTTGCCCTCGTCGTCGATGATTTCGGCGTCAACTACCGACTCGTCTTTGGAAGAGCCGGGTGCGCCGTCTCCGGCCGTGGCGCCCTGCGATGTCTGCGCCTGCTCGTAGAGCGCGGCGCCTGCCTTCTGCGAGACCTCGTCGAGCTTGGTGTGCGCCGACTTGATCTTTTCGATGTCGGTGCCGCCCAGCGCGGACCGCAGCTCGCTCAGCGCGTCGTTGATCTCCTCCTTGACGTTGGCCGGCAGCTTGTCACCGTTTTCGGCGAGGAACTTCTCCGTCTGCCACTGGCGCGCCTCGGCCACGTTGCGGGTCTCGGCGTCCTCGCGGCGCTTGCGGTCCTCCTCCGCGTGCTCATCGGCGTCGCGGCGCATGCGCTCGATGTCCTCCTTGGGCAGCGACGAACCGCCCGTGATGGTCATCGACTGCTCCTTGCCGGTGCCCAGGTCCTTGGCGTTGACGTGGACGATGCCGTTGGCGTCGATGTCGAAGGTGACCTCGATCTGCGGCACGCCGCGCGGCGCGGGCGGCAGGCCGGTCAGCTCGAACGTGCCGAGCTTCTTGTTGTAGGCCGCGATCTCGCGCTCGCCCTGGAACACCTGGATGAGCACGGACGGCTGGTTGTCGTCGGCCGTCGTGAACACCTCGGACCGCTTGGTCGGGATGGTGGTGTTGCGCTCGATGAGCTTGGTGAAGATGCCGCCCTTGGTCTCGATGCCCAGCGACAGCGGGGTCACGTCGAGCAGGAGCACGTCCTTGACCTCGCCCTTGAGCACACCGGCCTGCAGCGCGGCGCCCACGGCCACGACCTCGTCGGGGTTGACGCCCTTGTTGGGCTCCTTGCCGGTGAGCTGCTTGACCAGATCGGTGACGGCGGGCATGCGGGTCGAGCCGCCGACCAGGATCACGTGGTCGATGTCGGCGAGCTTGACGCCCGCGTCCTTGATCGCCTGCTCGAACGGCTGCTTGCAGCGGTCGAGCAGGTCCTGCGTCATGCGCTGGAACTCAGCGCGCGAGAGCGTGGTGTCCAGGTGCAGCGGGCCGTCGGCGCCGGCCGTGATGTAGGGGAGGTTGATGCTCGTGGTCTGCGCGGCGGAAAGCTCGATCTTCGCCTTCTCGGCCGCCTCCTTCAGCCGCTGCATGGCCATCTTGTCCTGCGAGAGATCGATGCCATACTGCCCGCGGAACGTCTTGATCAGATGCTCCATGACGCGCTCGTCCCAGTCGTCGCCGCCCAGGTGGTTGTCGCCGTTGGTGGCCTTGACCTCGACCACGCCCTCGGCGAGCTCCAGCAGGGACACGTCGAACGTGCCGCCGCCGAGGTCGAACACGAGCACGGTCTGCTCCTTGGAGCCCTTGTCCAGCCCGTAGGCCAGGGCGGCCGCGGTGGGCTCGTTGACGATGCGCAGCACGTTGAAGCCGGCGATCTCACCGGCCTCCTTGGTCGCGGTGCGCTGGGCGTCGTTGAAGTAGGCCGGAACGGTGATCACCGCGTCGGTGATGGTCTCGCCCAGGTAGGCCTCCGCGTCCCGCTTGAGCTTCTGCAGCACCCGCGCCGAGATCTCCTGCGGGGTGTATTTTTTGCCGTCGATGTCAACGGACCAGTGGGTGCCCATCTCTCGCTTGACCGAGCGGATGGTGCGGTCCGGGTTGGTGACCGCCTGACGCTTGGCGACCTCACCGACGAGCACCTCGCCGTTTTTGGCGAACGCCACGATCGAGGGCGTCGTGCGGGAGCCCTCGGCATTCGCGATGACTGTGGGCTCGCCGCCCTCTAGGACGCTCACACAGGAGTTGGTCGTCCCGAGGTCGATGCCGACCGCACGTGCCATGTCTTTCCTCCAGATAACTTGAGTGAACCAGACTCAAGGTACAAGGTTGAGTCTCCGACACGCAACTTGAGCCGGAGCCTTTGCCGGTTACGCTCTTAACGTGTCTGACCAAGTGACCCCGCCATTGCTCGCCGTCATCGGCGGGCCAACGGGCGCCGGGAAGTCGACCTTGGTCAACAGCCTTGTCCGCGCCCCGGTGAGCGCGACCGGCATCCTGCGCCCCACCACCCGCACCCCCACCCTGGTGTGCCACCCGCGCAGCTGGGCCCGGGTCCACCGGCACGGCCTCACGCCGGTCTCGGCTCCCGCCCTGCCGGCCAACCTCGCGCTGATCGACGCGCCCGACATCAACTCGATTGATCAGGCCAATCGAGACCTTTCCAACGAGCTATTCGACGACGCGGATCTGTGGGTGTTCGTAACCACCGCCGCCCGCTACGCTGACGCCGAGGCTTGGCGGCACTTGCGTGCGGCGCAGCAGCGCAGGGTCGACCTCGCGGTGGTGCTCGACCGGGTGCCGCCGCAGGCGGTGGAGGAGATCCTGCCCCACCTCACCGAGCTGCTGGGCGAGCCGGTGCCCCTGTTCGTGGTGCCGGATTCCCAGCTCGATCGGCAGGGAATGCTCCCCGAAAGGGTTGTCACCCCGATCTGGGAATACCTACACAAATGTGCGGCGAGCAAAATGGTGGATGAGGGAGGCGATACGTGAGCACCCCCGCATCCAAGCTGGACATCCTGCAAGGCTTTCTCGACGCCACTTCCGGCCATCTCGACGACCGACCGCTGATCACACAGGCGCGTGCCGTCGCCGAGCGCGCGGCCGACCGCCTGCGCTTCCCGCAGCACTTCACGACGATCGCGCTGGCGGGCACGACGGGCAGCGGCAAGTCGAGCATGTTCAACGCGTTCACCACGATCGACCGGTCCCCGGCCGGGATCCTGCGGCCGACGACATCGGAGCCCTACGCGTGCGTGTGGGGCAGCCTCGCCCAGGCCGACGAGCTGCTCGACTGGCTGGGTGTCTCGCCGCGGCGCCGGTTCACGCGCGAGTCCCCGCTGGACGCCAACGACGAGGCCACATTGCGCGGCATGATCCTGCTGGACCTGCCCGACGTCGACTCGGTCGAGCCCAAGCACCGGGTCGAGGTGGATCGGCTGCTGCACCTGGTCGACGTCGTGGTGTGGATCTGCGACCCGCAGAAATACGCCGATCAGCTGGTGCACGAGGGATACCTGCGCCAGCTCGCCGGCCAGCGGTCGGGCCTGATCGTGGCGCTCAACCAGACCGACAAGCTGCTGCCCGCCCACCTGCCCAAGGTCGGCGCCGATCTGCGGCAGTTGCTCGACGAGGGCGGGCTGGCCAATGTGCCGCTCGTGGCCACGTCGGCCACTGACAGGGTCCCGGAGCTGCCGGCCACCAAACGCGGCCCGATCAAGCCCAAGCCGGGCCCGTTCTCGACGGAGAAGGCGGCCAACGGACATCCGGGCGTGGCGACGCTGCGCGCCCTGCTTGAGCCGATCATCGCGAGCGGCACGGCCGGCGCGGACACCGTCGACCGGGACGTCTCGGCCACGCTGAACGAGCTGTCCGTCCTGATTGGACCGCCGGGCGCCCAGCCCGCCTCCGGGCCCCTCGTCGACCGGTTCTTGAAAAACGAGATCGATTTGGGGGTACGAGAATACGCCTCCGCGGCCGCCGCCGAGTTGCCCGAGGCGTGGCAGGAGGCGGTCCTGCGGGCGGCCGATTCGCGCATCGGCGAGCTGCCCGACGTGGTGAACCAGGCGATGGAGGTCGTCGCCGCCAACCGGCCTCGGCGGGTGTGGCTGCCGGGCGGGAAGCGGCGCTATGAGGCGCGCACCGACGCGCTGCTGCAGCAGGAGATCGAGCGGGTCGCTCTGCGCTACGTCGTCGAGCCGGTGCGCCGGGTCCTCGCCAGCTACGAGCGCGCTCGCAGATCGCTCGCCTGACGACGCCGTTTTTCCTCGCGCTCCGATGTGGAGAAGGGCTCCTCGGGCCGCTCGACGGCCGGCCGCTCGGTAATCCGGGTCCGCGTGGGATGCGCCGTGGTCGGAGCCAGGTTCGGCGGCGGTGGCAGCGCCGGGATGACCGGAGGCGGGGTGGTCCGCGTGGAGACCGGCGGCCGGGTGGTCCGCGTGGAGACCGGCGGCCGGGTGGTCCGCGTGGAGACGGGCGGCTGTGTGGCCCGCGGGGAGACCACCGGAGGCTGTGTGGCCCGCGTGGAGATCGGAGGCCGCACCGCCGGCACGGAGGGCGCTGGAGGTTGCGCCGTGGTCGGTGTGGGGCTCGTCGGACGTTGCTTCGTCGGCGTGGGGATCATCGGGCTTTGCGCGGCTGGCGACGTGACCACTGGAGATTGCGTCGCCGGCGTGGGGCTCGCTGGAGCCTGTGGTTGCTGCGTCGATGTCTTGGGCTTGGTGGGCCGCTTCTTCTGCACGGGCCTGGTGCCGGTGTCCACATAGGACCGCTTCTCGAGCACGGGCGGCGTCGTCGCGACCGGTGGGAGGGGCGGCTGCACGGGCGACTGCGGCTCACGGTGTGCCACGACCGTGGGACTCGGCGTGACCGGCGCGGCCGTGTCGGGTACCGCCAAATCGATCAGGAGCGGCTGCAGGCTGGCGGCGGCCGGTTGATCGAGCCCCTCGGCGCCCGCCCGCAGCATTATCCAGGTTGGCACGGCGGTCAGACCAGCCATGAGGGTCACCATGACGGCGTATCGGCCACCGGCGAACCCTTTGTCGAGTTTGCGCCGACGCCGGCGCGGGGAAGCTTCAAGTGCCTGGGCGGCGAATACCTGTTCCAGGAAATCGGACATTGTTACCTCAATTGTCAAACCGGGGAGTCGCGGTGTTCAACGCATCAGGGTTATGTCTGGAGACTTAGATCACCGCGCGGAGCTGTGACGGGGGCCACGGATGCGGCAGTATTAGGGCCATCGGGCGGCGATGGTGACGCATCGCTTGGCAACTCCGCAGCGTTGGCGGGTTGCCGCGATTCGTCGCTTTCGCAGGTGTGGCCGTGGGTCATCCAGGGTTATGCCACGCCTCGAAGATGGGCTGACATCTTTGACCACGCGGCAACCCCCACCGGGGCTAGGCGTGGCTGCCAACGCCGGTGGCACACCCCGCCGCCGGGTAGACACATTGGGAGACACGGATGACCAGAGCCGAATCGAAGCGGTCGGCGCCACCACCCGGCGCTGACGTGGACTTCGTGCAGCTACTGACCCCCGACGGGGAGCGGGTCACGCACCCCGACTATTCCGTCGACTTCGACGCCGACGAGCTACGCGGGCTTTATCGCGACCTCGTGACGGTCCGCAAGCTCGACGCCGAGGCCACGGCCCTGCAGCGGCAGGGCGAGCTGGGCATCTGGGCCAGCCTGCTGGGGCAGGAGGCGGCGCAGGTCGGTTCCGGGCGCGCGCTGCGCCCGCAGGACATGGCCTTCCCGACATATCGCGAGCACGGCGTGCTCTACTGCCGGGGCATCGACCCGATCATGCCGCTGGGCCTGTTCCGCGGTGTCGATCAAGGCGGCTGGGATCCGATCGCCAACAAGTTCGGCATCTACACGATCGTGATCGGCGCGCAGACGCTGCACGCGACCGGCTACGCGATGGGCATCAACAAAGACGGCAAGGTCGGCACCGACGAGGGCGAGGCGGTCATCGCCTACTTCGGCGACGGCGCCACCAGCCAGGGCGACGTCAACGAGTCGTTCATCTTCGCCAGCGTCTACAACGCCCCGGTCGTGTTCTTCTGCCAGAACAACCAATACGCGATCTCCGAGCCGCTGCAGCGCCAGACACGGGTCCCGCTGTATCAGCGGGCCTCCGGCTTCGGTTTCCCCGGCGTGCGGGTCGACGGCAACGACGTGCTCGCGTCCTATGCGGTGACCCGGGCCGCGCTCGACAATGCGCGGCACGGCCAGGGCCCGACCCTCATCGAGGCCTACACCTACCGCATGGGCGCGCACACCACCTCCGACGACCCGACCCGCTACCGGGTCGCCAGCGAGGTCGAGGAGTGGCAGGCCAAGGATCCGATCGCGCGGGTTCGCAAGCTCCTTGAGCGGGAAGGGCTCGCCGACGACGAGTTCTTCGCCTCGGTGGACGCCGACGCCAGGACGGAGGCGGTGAAGCTGCGCGAGCGCGTGCTGGCGCTGCCCGACCCCGACCCGACCGAGATGTTCGCCAACGTCTATCCCAACGGATCGCATGAGATCGATGCCCAGCGGGAGCAGTTCGCCGCCTACCACGCGTCGTTCGCGCACGAAGGGGGTCACTGATGGCCGACACGCTGACCATCGGCAAGGCGCTCAACCTCGGGCTGCGCCGCGCCATGGAGGACGACCCCAAGGTCGTGCTCATGGGCGAAGACATCGGCAAGCTCGGCGGGGTCTTCCGGATCACCGACGGGCTGCAGAAGGACTTCGGCGAGGACCGGGTGATCGACACCCCGCTGGCCGAGTCCGGAATCGTCGGCACCGCAATCGGTTTGGCATTGCGCGGATACCGGCCGGTCGTCGAGATCCAGTTCGACGGCTTCGTGTACCCGGCATATGACCAGATCGTGTGCCAGGTCGCCAAGATGCACTTCCGCTCGCGCGGCAAGGTGAGCCTGCCGATCGTCATCCGCATCCCGTTCGGCGGCGGCATCGGCGCGGTGGAGCACCACTCCGAGTCGCCGGAGGCGTATTTCGCGCACACCGCCGGGCTCAAGGTGGTCGCGTGCTCCAACCCGTCCGACGCGTACTGGATGATCCAGCAGGCGATCGCGAGTGACGACCCGATCGTGTTCTTCGAGCCGAAGCGGCGCTACTGGGAGAAGGGTCCGGTCGACACGGACTCCGCACCGTTCGCTCTGCACGAGTCGGTCGTGACGCGGCCGGGGTCCGACGTGACCGTGCTGGCGTACGGGCCGATGGTGCGCACGGCGCTGGACGCCGCCACCGCCGCCGAGGAGGACGGGCGCTCGCTGGAGGTCATCGACCTGCGCACGCTGTCGCCCTTGGACATGGTGCCCGTGTACGAGTCGGTCCGCAGGACCGGTCGCGCGATCGTGGTGCACGAGGCCCCCGGCAACCTGGGCCTGGGCGCGGAGCTCGCGGCGCGCATCACCGAGGAGTGCTTCTACTCGCTGGAGGCCCCCGTGCTGCGCGTGACCGGCTACGACACGCCCTACCCGGCCGCCCGGCTGGAGGAGGAATACCTACCCGACCTGGATCGCGTGCTCGACGGCGTCGACCGCTCGTTCGGGTGGTGAGCGGCGGCCATGGCGATCAATCAGTTTCCGCTGCCCGACCTCGGTGAAGGCCTGACCGAGGGCGAAATCCTCAAGTGGCTCGTCGCCGAGGGCGACACCATCGAGCTCAACCAGCCGATCGTGGAGGTCGAGACGGCCAAGGCCGCCGTGGAGATCCCCGCCAAGTGGGCCGGCACGGTGGTCAAAATTCACCACCCGGAGGGCACGGTCGTCAACGTCGGCGACCCGATCATTTCGATCGACACGGGTGGCGGGGCCGCGCCTGCGGCCGAGTCCACCGACGAGGAGCCCAAGCGCCAGCCCGTGCTGGTGGGCTATGGGCCCAAGAGCGGGCCTGCCAAGCGGCGTGTCCGCGCGGCGCCGGCGCCGGCGGCCGTTGTGGAGGCGCCCGCGCCAGCCGTGGAGGCACCCGCGCCCGTCGTGAAGGAGCCTCTGGCTCCCGTGGAGGAGCCCGTGGCGCCCCAGCCCGGCGGGCCGGTGCTGGCCAAGCCTCCGGTGCGCAAGCTAGCCCGCGACCTGGGAATAGATCTGTCCACTGTGGTCGGGACGGGCCCGCAGGGCTCGATCACGCGGGACGATCTGCAGGGCGCGGTCGATGGTGTGACGAGGCCGGCTCCCGCCCCCGCGAGAGTGCCGGGTTCACGTGAAACCAGGATTCCGATCAAGGGCGTGCGCAAGCTGACGGCGGCGAACATGGTCGCCTCGGCGTTCACGGCGCCGCACGTGACCGAGTTCCTGACCATCGACATGACCCGCTCGATGCGGGCGCTCGACCGGCTGAAGGGCCAGCGCGACTGGCGCGACGTGCGGGTGTCGCCGCTCCTGCTGGTCGCCAAGGCGGTACTGCTCGGAATCAAACGGCATCCGATGATCAACTCGACCTGGTCCGACAAGACCGAGGAGATCATCGTCAAGGACTACGTCAACCTGGGGGTGGCCGCGGCCACCGATCGCGGGCTGATTGTCCCCAACATCAAAGACGCGGGCGAGTTGACCCTGCGGCAGCTGGCCGACGCCATGAACGACCTCGTCGGCACGGCCAAGTCGGGCAAGACCCCGCCGGCCGACATGACCGGCGGCACCTTCACGATCACCAACGTCGGGGTGTTCGGGGTCGACACGGGGACGCCCATCCTGCCCCCGGGCGAGGCGGCCATCTTGGCGTTCGGTGCCGTGCGTGAGCAGCCGTGGGCGCACAAGGGCAAGGTCAAGCTGCGCCAGGTGACCACGCTCGGCCTGTCGTTCGACCACCGGATCATCGACGGCGAGCTCGGCTCGAAGTTCCTGCGCGACGTCGGCGAGTTCCTGACCGACCCCGAAGCGGCACTGCTTGCGTGGATGTAGCAATGCCGCCGTCGCTGTTTTCCCGTCGCGATCTTGAAAGTGCTCCGGCAATTCCGGCTCGGAGATGTCGGCCTTCGGCCGCCACACCGCAACCCGGAAAAGCGGGTCTTTGCTTCAAGATCGCAAGGGGAGGCAGCGACACCCGGGCGGCACTGCCCGCCACCTGCTTTGGCAGGAGCATGGAAACACGGTGATTCATAGCAGCGATCCGTTCGCGACCCCGGAGTCGGCGCGCTCTGACGTGCGCCGGCTGCGGGGTCGCCTCGCGCAGACCGTGACCCTGTGGACGGCACCCGGCCCGGCGGGCCTCACCGTCTCGTCGTGTCTGGTAGCCGACGGCTCACCCGGACGGGTGCTCGGCCTGATCGACGAGGAGTCGGACCTGTGGGCCGTCCTCGAGCGCGAGCGCGTGTTCGCCGTGACGCCCCTGACGCCGGGTGAAAAGCAGCTGGCCGACCGGTTCGCGGGGCTCCTGCCGGCCCCCGGCGGGCTGTTCAAACAGGGTGAGACCTGGACCGGCACGCGGTACGGCCCGGTGCTCGCCAGCGCCACGACGTGGGCCGGGTGCACGCTCGACAGCGCCCGCCCATTCGGCTGGGCACTGCTCATCGAGGCGACCATCTCGGCCGTCACACTGGGCGAACCAGCGCCCCCGCTGCTTCATCACCGCGGGTCATACGGGCACTTGGCGGGCCGCTAAGCTAGCCGCATGTCCATCACCCCACGCTTCGGCGAAGGCCACCGCTTGCTCGTGACCGGCGGTGCGGGGTTCGTTCCATCGCACGTGGTCGATGCGCTCATCGAGCGGGGCTGCGAAGTCGTGGCGATCGACAACTTCATCACGGGCGCCGAGTCCAATGTGGCCCACCTGACCGGCAACCCGCTGTTCACCCTGATCAAGGCCGACATCTCCGACGGGCTGCCGGCCGAGCCGGCCATGTCCGGGCCGTTCGACGCGATCCTGCACATGGCCTCGCCCGCGAGCCCGGTGGACTTCGGGCTGCTGCCGGTCGAGATCCTGCGCGTGGGGTCGCTGGCAACGTTCCACCTGCTCGACCGGGCGCGCCACGACAGCGCGCGCTTCCTGCTCGCCTCGACCTCCGAGGCATACGGCGACCCGCTGGTGCACCCGCAGCCCGAAACCTATTGGGGCAACGTCAATCCCATCGGCGTGCGCAGTGTCTATGACGAGTCCAAGCGCTTCGCCGAGGCGACGACCATGGCCTACCGCCGCACCTACGGTGTCGACGCGGCGATAGTGCGGATCTTCAATACCTACGGCCCGCGCATGCGGGCCAACGACGGCCGGTTCATCCCGACGTTCATCTCGCAGGCGCTGCGCGGCGAGCCGGTGACCGTGCACGGCACGGGCGAGCAGACCCGGTCCATCTGCTACGTGGACGACCTGGTGCGCGGGATCGTGCTGCTGCTCGACTCCGCCGAGTCCGGGCCGATCAACTGCGGCACCGAATATGAGTTCAGTGTCATCGATCTGGCAAAGAAAATTATCGGCCTGAGCGGGTCCAGTTCCGAGATCGTTCTCCTGCCGCGCACCCCCGACGACCCCGAGCGGCGCCGCCCCGATCTGACCCTGGCCAGGCAGAAGCTGGGTTACGAGCCACAGGTCGGAGTTGACGAAGGATTGCGCGCCACGATCGATTACTTCAGGAACCTCTAGGCAGAGCGTTTTACCCTGGAGCGCATGCCTTCCTCCGAGAGCCCCCGCTCCGAGAACCAACGGCCCACCGGCCGCGCCTCCGTTCCGGGACGTTCTGTCCCTGCGCAGGACGCATCGCGCATTCCGCGCGGAACGGGCGTGACCTACGGTTCAACCGCAAAGCGCCGCGCAAGGCCCAGATGGGGCCGGATCGCGCTGGTCGCTGTGCTGGCCTTGGCGCTGTGCGGCGGCATCGGCGGGCTTGGCGCGTACCTCTACGCCAAGGGCGTCGACGGTGGCCTTGAGCGCACGGACCCGTTCTCCTCGCTTACCAACGGTCGTCCGGTGGAGAAGGTCACGGGCGTGCAAAACATCCTTCTTGTGGGGACCGACCACGCCGACCCGGATTCGCAGGCCGACGACCCGGCCAACGCGCGCACCGACACGATCATCCTGATGCACATCCCGTCCACGCAGGATCGGGCCTATCTCGTGTCGATCCCGCGCGACCTGTGGGTGCCGGTGCCGCAGAAGGCGACGGACAAGGAGTGCGGCTCGCGTCGCGCGAAGATCAACGCGTCGTACGCCTGGGGCGACCTGCCGCTGCTTGTGCGGACCGTGGAGTGCTTCACCGACGTGCGCATCCACCACGTGGTGCAGATCGACTTCGGCGGCTTCAAGCAGGTCGTGGACGCGCTGGGCGGGGTCGACATGGAGATCGAGAAGGACATCACCTCGATCCACGCGCCGCATCGCAAGTTCACCAAGGGCACCATGCACCTCAACGGGGCTGAGGCGCTCGACTACGTGCGGCAGCGCTACCAGTTCCCCGACGGCGACTTCGCCCGCATGCGCCACCAGCAGCTGCTGCTCAAGACGCTGCTCGACAAGGCGGCCAGCGGCGAGACGCTCAGCAACCCGGTCAAGTTCAACGCGTTCGTGCAGGCCATGAGCAAGGCGGTCAAGGTGGACAGGGAGTTCAAGCTGATCGACATGGCCATACAGTTCCGTGGGATCAGGAGCAAGGACCTGACATTCTTGACAAGCCCCACATCCGGTACCGACACCATCGGCGGGCAGTCGGTCGTGGTCAGTGACCGGACCAAGGCGATCGCCCTGTACAACGCGATAGTCAGCGACAAGATGGGCGAGTGGGCGAGCACCAACATCACCCCCACCCCGAGCGCCAATCCCCGCTGACGGAGCCGCTCGCTTTCGCGTGGAGAGGCTCGGCCGCGCAGCGGTCCAAGGCTCCCACCACACGGAACCGTTTCGCCGCGAAGCGGCGAAACACCGACCGGGCGGCACGCTCGGCTTACCTGACGTTGTTCGCGTGGAGAGGCTCGGCCGCGGAGCGGTCCGAGGCTCTCCACTGCGGAAAAAACGTGCGAAACGCCTTCATTTGGTAAGAACGGTTCCTAAGCTGGGGACATGCAAGCACGGGGGGCGCGCTGGCCAAAAGTCCTGCTCGGCGTGGGTTTGACGCTCATTCTGCTGGCGGGTGCCGGGGGCGTCGCCCTGCGGACCCTGCTGCACCGTTACGAGTCCAACATCACGCACGAGATTCTGCTCGACCCTAGCGCCCGGGACACCCGCGCCGAACAGGCGAGCAACTTCGGCCACCCCGACGAACCGTTGAACTTCCTGCTCATCGGCTCGGACCTGCGCCCGACCGAGCCCGAGGACGGGCAGCGCTCCGACACGATCATCATCGCGCAGGTGAACCGGGCCCGCGACGCGGCGCACCTGGTGTCGATCCCGCGCGACCTGCTCGTGGACATCCCGCAGTTCGAACCGACCAACTTCTACGGCAGCCGCGAGAAGATCAACGCGGCGTTCCACTTCGGCGGCGGGGCCAGCGGTGGGGTCCAGTTGCTGTCGGCGACCCTGGCCCAGATGACGGGCCTGCGATTCGACGGCGCCGCGGTCGTGGACTTCGGCGGGTTCGAGCGCATCATCGACCTGCTCGGCGGGGTCCAGCTGTGCGTGGACACCTCGGTCGATTCCGTCCACACCGGGCGATACTTCGAGGTCGGATGCCACACGTTCACCGGCGAGGAGGCGCTGGACTATTCGCGCCAGCGCTATGGACTCGAAAACGGCGATTACGACCGCCAGCGGCACAACCAGCAGCTGCTCAAGGCGATCTTCGCCACTGCGCTGAGCCGGGGCATCACCACCAACCCGCTGAAGATCGACCAGTTCATCCGGGCCCTGGGCGACTCGCTGACCGTGGACACGGGCGGCGCCTCGGTGGCCGATGTCCTGCTCGCGCTGCGCAAGCTGCGACCGCACGCGCTGACCGGGGTGACCGTACCCTCATATCCTCAAATGATCGGGGCTGAATCGTTCGTCCTCATGGACGCGGAGGCGCCCGAGCTCTTCAACGCCCTGCGTGACGCACAGCTCGAAGGGTGGGTGGCACTCAACCCCCAGTGGGTGCACCAGTTGTGATCCGTGGTCACAATTGGCACTGTGCAGATTCCTACTGTCACCGTCAAAGATGTGTCCATCGACGCATACCTGCTGGACGTCCGCGAGGACGATGAATGGGCCGCCGGCCACGCCCCGGGCGCTGTCCACGTGCCCATGATGGAGATCCCGCAGCGCATGGCCGAGGTCCCGCAGGACCGAGACGTCGTGGTCGTGTGCCGGGTCGGCGGCCGCTCCGGCCAAGTGGTGGCCTACCTGCGGCAGCAGGGCTACGACAATGTCTCCAACCTGGACGGCGGCATGATGAGCTGGGCCGCCGCGGGCAAGCCGGTGACCACGGACGACGGCCGTGCACCCAGCATCATCTAGCCGGCCGCTCGTCTTCGCGCATCGCGGGGCCTCGGCCGAGCTGCCCGAGCACACGCTTGCCGCATACCGCTCGGCGCTCGCCGCCGGCGTCGACGGGGTCGAATGCGACATCAGGCTCACGCGGGACGGCCACCTGGTGTGCTTCCACGACCGCCGGCTGGAGCGCACGAGCAGCGGGAGCGGGCCGCTCGCCCTGCACACGCTCGGCCAGCTGCGCGAGCTCGACTTCGGCAGCTGGCACCCCAGCGGGCAGGCCGCGGCGGTGCTCACGCTCGACGAGCTGCTGGAGGAGTGCCGCGGGGCGGGTCGCCCGCTGCGCGTGCTCGTGGAGACCAAGCACCCCAACCGGTTCGGCGCGGCGGTCGAGCATCGGCTGCGCGTCGTGCTGCGCCGGCACGGCCTGCTCAACGGGCAGGCCCCGGTCCAAGTGATCATGATGTCGTTCTCCCCACTGGCCGTGCGGCGCAGCCGCGAGCTGATGCCCGCCATCCCGACCGTGCAGTTGATCGACCTGCTGCCACCCGGTGTGCGGGTCAAGCGGCTCCCGTTCGGCACGAGGATCGCGGGGCCGGGGCTGGAGCTCGTGCGCCGCCGCCCCGACGTGGTGCGCCGGCTCAAGGCCAGCGGGCACGAGGTGTTCGTCTGGACCGTCAACGAGCCGGCCGACGTGGACCTCATGGTCTCGCTCGGCGTCGATGGGATCATCACGGATCGGCCCAAAGAAGTGGTAGCCCGGCTCGGCGCGTAGATGTAAGACTGCCGAATTGTGAGTGTCGCCTACCGAGAGCTGATCTTCAGCCTCACCGCGCTCATCAACGATGCTCACCAAGACACGGCCGTGCTCGACCGCCTGCTACGGCTGGGCGAGCGCGCGCTGGGCGCGGTCGGTGTGGCCGTGTGCGAGATCGATCGTGACATCCAGACCGGCGGGCGGGTCATCGCGGCGACCGGGGTGGCGCAGTGGGCGCTCGGCCGGCCGGTGCAACCGGAGTCGGTCGCCGCGCTGACCCGGCCGGCGCCCCCGCCCTATCGGGTGGAGCTCGGCCTGCTGGAGCCGCTGGCCGCGCAGCAGCTGGTCGACCGCAAGGCGCGCTGGGCC
>NZ_QJUG01000109.1 GCF_003426775.1 Allorhizocola rhizosphaerae
CGCCGGCTGCCCTCCGCGGCCGCGGGCTCATGCCGGGCGGCCTGCCGCTGTGGCGGCTGCGGGAGCGCGGGCGGCGGCGGCTCCCACTGCCAGCGCGGCCAGCAGCGGGATGCCGTGCAGGGCCAGCACCCAACCGTCGACCCGAGCGGGCGTGAGGGCCAGGCTCGTGGTGAAAAGGCCCGCGATGAACCCGGCGTTGATGACGATCTGCGCCAGCCCGAACGCCGCGCCGCGCTGCTCGTCGGGCAGGCGCTGCACGGTCTGCCGGAACGTGATCTCGCTCAGCGCATCGCCCACCCCCGCGATCCCGGCCGCCGCGAGCATCGCCCACCACGGGCCGAGCCAGAAGATGCCGATGAACCCGGCCGACATCACCGCGGTCGCCCCATAGAACACCACCGTGGGCGAGCGCGCGATGAGCGGCGCGAGCAGCGGGCGCACGGCGAAGCTGCCCAGCGTCGTGCCGGCCGCCCACACCATCCACAGCGCGCCGGTCACGCCCGCCGGGTTGGCCGGGTCGTGTTCGGCGCCGAGCAACGGCAGCCCCACGTGATGCGACGAGCTGCCGAACGCGTCCAGCCCGCGCACCGCCATCAGCCCGACCACGCCGGCGGCGAGCATCGCGGCCCGGATCGACGGGCGGGCCCGCTCATCGTCCACAGTGGACGAGCGGCTCTCGGACAGGCGCAGTGGCAACAGCAGGAGCATGACCGCCGACAGCGCGTAGGTGGCGGCATCCAGGGCGAACACGCCGCGGAAGCCGACCAGCGGCACGGCCACCGTGGCCAGGCCCATGCCCGCGACCAGCGCGATGCCCTTCAAGCCGGAGGCCAGGCTGTTGACCAGCTGGGTGCGCTCGCCCGCCAGGGCGGGAGTGGCCGCGGCGAACGTCGCCTCAAACACGGCCCGCCCGGCGCCGATCACGAGCACGGCCGCGAACAACCATCCAACTTGGAGCGTCGTGGGCAGCGCGGCCAGCACGAGCAGCGCACCCATCCGGACCAGATCGGCGATCACCATGACGCGCCGGCGGTCCCAGCGCGCGGCGTAACGATGACCGAGCCGCCCGCCGACCACGCCACCCGCGTAGAGCATCAGGCCCACCCAGCTCACGGCGACCACAGACTCGGTGCGCACCCACACGAAGATGGTCAGGCAGACGAAGTCGAGCGCGAACCCGACATCGGAGACGGCCTTGGCGGCGAGGACTGCGATGACGGGTGCGGTGCGATTCATCCGAACTTTCTACTCCACCGATACGAACACCGCCAGCGCGGTCGCCAGGTGCCAAGCACAGCTGGTGTGCCCGTGATCGGCGGCCTCCCGCATGACCGCCAGCAGCACGGGGTATTCGTCGGCGATCCAGCCCAGGGCCTCCTGCCTGCTCCGGTGCAGGTAGTGCCCGAGCATGCGGCGGCGCGCGGCCCGCGACACCGCCGTGCCGTCGGTCTGGTCCAGCAGCGCGGCGGCATACGGCCGGGCCGAGATCGGCAGCGCGTAGTGCCCCGGCCGCGACACCACGGCCAAATGCGCGTCGATCAGTTCGGTGAGCGCTGGCGCGAGGTGCGGCACGGGCACACCGGTGAGGCTGGCCAGCGCCTCGATGGTGGCGTCCGGTCCAGGATGGACAGACAGCAGCCGGAACACGCGTGCCGCCGGGCCGCTCAGCGCCACGTATCGCGAGGTGAGCGCGGACGGCGGCTCGCCGGCGTAGTGCGGCCGCGGTGACTTGCTGCTCAGCGCCTTCAGCAGCCCCCGGGCGGCTCCACCCGGATCGGCCGGAGTGGTGCCCCGGCGGCCCTCCTCTATCCGGTCGCGAGCCGTCGCCAGCTGTCGCTGTTCGGCGGGTGTCGCGCCGAGCAGGTTGATCAGCACGTCGAACCGGTCGGTCGGCGGCAGCACCTTGCCCGCGAAATACTCCCCGATGATCCCGCGCGACCAGCCGGTCTTGGCGGAGATCTCCCGGTAGGTCAGCTGCGAACCCCTGCGCTGCCTCGCTTCGCGCCTGCGCAGCTGCCTGAGCACTTTCGCCAGATCCGCAAGGCTATCCATGTTCGCTGTGCCACCTCCCAAGTTCAAAATCGATTGACGCATCTATAGCTATAAGTCTTACAGCGCGGTTGGCGACATCTTCCGGAAAGGAAGGCATAAACAATTGGCGACCGCGTGTCGCACCGCCCTGTCCGTCCCGGCCGCCCGTCGCTCATCGCCCGTCGCCTGGCGTTGTCCGACCACATCCAGCGATATCCAACAGCGTCCGCTTTCCCGCTTGCGTGCCGCCCGATTGCCGCAGGATCGCTAATCGTTGCCGGAAAACCCATCGGCACAACGAGAAAGGAGACGTACATGCGCAAAACCCCCATCACAGCAACGACTGGTGCCTTGTGCGCGCTGGCCGGCTGGCTTGCGCTGGCCGCGCCCGCCGCGGCCGCACCCACGGGCGGCGGCACGGATGCCAACGACAGCTCGACGATCACCGTGACGGTTCCGGAGGCCACGAAGGTCCCGCAGCCGGCGGCACGCACCGGCATCATGGGCTCGGAGGACGGCATCTGCCACCAGTACAACAACGGATTCGGCGACCTCTGCCTCTGGTACTTCCAAGACTTCGGCGGAAGCCTCATCGACCTGTTCATCCAGGACTGCAACCTGTCCGACGACACCTACATCACCCCCGGAGGGGGACAGGGCCAGACCGTGGCCAACAACGCCGAGTCGGACTGGAACTACGACCTCGTCCACACCGCCCGGCTATGGACCGGCGCCAACTGCACCGGCACATGGGGAGACGTCGCACCGGGCACGGGCGGCAACCTCAGCCCCACCTTCCGCAACAACGTCGAAGGCTTCTACTTCTACTGACCCCCACCCCTGTTGCCCCTCGCCATCGCTTCGCTTCGCGCCGTCGATCATGAACTTGAGTCCATGTTCGACGGCGTGTCGCGGCACTAGCTTCATGGTCAACACGCTTCCGCCGAAGGAATTCTGATGCGTCCACTGTGGATGGTCTTGGTGCTCGTGCTCGCCGCCGCATATGTTCCGGCCGTCGAGCCCGCCAAACCCCTTTTTCTACCCCTTGACCAGTACCGGCTGAGCCCCGCCGAGGCGGGCCGGGTGGCGCGGGCGCACCGCCTGCTGCTCGCCCAGTGCCTGGCACCATTCGGTTTGATCGTGCCCGAGCCCGCGCCCCCGCCCGACGCGGCGATGGTCGGGCGCAACGAGCGCAGATATGGCCTGACCAACGCGCGCCACGCCCACGAGTTCGGCTATCGCCTGCCCGGCGCAGCGCCGGCCGCCGCGCGGGATGGGTCGGCGCAGGACCTCGATCTGCTGGCGGTCATGTCGGGCCGTGGCCCCCGGGTGATCCGTGGGCAGGCCGTGCCCGAGGGCGGCTGCTACGCCGACGCGCGGCGCCGCCTGCACACCCACGCGCCCGCGGCACGAGACATGTACGTCGCGCAACGCCTCGACATGGAGAGCCACCGCGAGTCCAAAGCGGACGATCGTGTGCGGGCGGCGTGGGCGAAGTGGTCGCGATGCATGGACGCCAAGGGACACCGCTACCCCGATCCGCTGGCGGCAGCGGGCGACCCGGCGTTTCGCGGGCCAGTCTCGGCACGGGAGATCACCACCGCGCTGGCCGACATCGAGTGCAAGGAACGTACCGGCCTCGTCCGCGCCTGGTCGGACGTGGAGGCCCGCTGGCAGCGCGTGATGATCGCCCGCCATCGCGCCGAACTCGCCGCCGTGCGCCGCGCCCACTCCGGCCAACTGGCCGTCGCGCACCAATTGGGTGTCTGATCAGCTGCTGCGGAAGTCAACGGTCACAGTGAGCCCGCCGTCTGGGTTCGGGACGGCCGTGACGTTGCCGCGATGAGCGTGCGCCACCGAGCGCACAATGGACAGACCCAGCCCGTTGCCCTCGGGCGAGTCGGGACCGAGGTGCAGCCGCTGGAACGGCTCGAACAGCGCGGGCAGCTGCTCGCGCGCCACGACCGGCCCGGTGTTGGTGACGGTCAGCCGGTTGCGGGTGCACGTGACCCGTACCGAACCGCCTGGCTGGTTGTATTTGATCGCATTTTCCAGCAGATTTTGTACCATGCGTTCGAGCAGCACCGGGTCGCCATGCATGGGCGCGGCCGACAGCGCGCTGCGCACCGTCAGCCCGTCGGCGGGCGTCTCCTCGATGACGGTCTCGGTGATCTGGGCGAGGTCCAGCGGCACGCGCCGCAGCCCGGCCTGTTCCGAGCGGGCCAGGATGAGCAGCCCGTCGATGAGCCGCTCCTGCCGATGGTTGACCTCAAGCAGGCTCTCGCTCAGCTCGCGCACCTCGGCCGGGGGATCACGCCGCCGCAGCGCCATCTCCAGCAGGCCCCGGCTGATCGCCAGCGGCGTCTTCAGCTCGTGCGACGCATTGGCGACGAATCGGCGCTGGCTGTCGTAGGCGTCCTCGATCGGGCGCAGCGTCCGCCCGGCCATGGCCCAGCCGACCGCCGCGCCCACGATCGCGAACCCGCCGAGTGCGATCGCACCACGGGTGATCAGTGCCTCGATCGTCGCGGCGTGCAGGTCCGACTGGAACTTGCGCACGATGGCCTCGTCGGCCGTGGACAGCGCGGGCGCGGCCGCCGTACCAAAGGGTTTGGCGTTGACCGGTGGGTCGGCCATGGCGGGCGTCGCGGTGATCGGCACGCTGATCGCCGACGGCGCCACGTTGGCCCCCGGTGGTCCCTTTGACGCGGGCAGGTTGGCCCCGTTGCCCGCACCGGGCAGCGGCGTGACGGCCGATTTGCTGGGCGGGAGCTCCTGCAGCCGCTGGTGCACCAGGGCCAGCGTGACGCCGAGCAGGAACGCGCCACCGATCAGGAACAGCGCCCCGTACAGCAGGGTGAGCCGGGCACGCACAACCCACATCGGTGGCCTCATCGCCCCAGTATGGCCCGCCCGGCGGCGCGCCTCACTTGATCTGATAGCCGGAGCCGGGCGCGGTGAGGATCACCGGTGGTTCGCCCAGCTTGCGTCGCAGGGTCATCACCGTGACCCGGGCGACGTTGGTGAACGGGTCGATGTTTTCGTCCCAGGCCCGTTCCAGCAGCTCCTCCATGGTTACCACGTCGCCGCCGGCCCGAAGCAGCTCTTCGAGCACGGCGAACTCCTTGCGGGACAAGGAGATGTATCGTCCGTCGCGGAAGACCTCGCGCCGCCCTGTATCTAGCGAGATCCCCGCGCGCTTCAAGACCGGCGGCGACGCGGGTCGGGCGCGGCGTCCCAGCGCCCTGATGCGAGCAAGCAATTCGGTGAAGGCGAAGGGCTTGGGCAGGTAGTCGTCGGCGCCCAGGCTCAGCCCGGCCACCCGATCGTCGACCGTCCCGGCGGCGGTGAGCATGAGCACGCGGGTGTCGCGTCCTGACTCCAACACCCGTCGGCACACCTCATCGCCGTGGACCACCGGAAGGTCGCGGTCGAGGACCACCACGTCGTACGCATTGACGTTGAGCCGATCCAGCGCCGCCTGTCCGTCGTGGACGACGTCGACCGCCAACGACTCCTGCCGTAGCCCCTCCGTGATCGTATGCGCGAGCAGCTTCTCGTCCTCCACCACCAGGACACGCATGCCACCCATGATGCCCTGAGCACGATAAAGAGCCGGTAAGCGTTGACCTTGATGCCCTCTTTATCGCTTATGTGATTTCCTCGATCTCTAGGGCAAACGCGAGTCCTGTTCATCACAGCCCGCAGGGTGGCGGCTCAACGAAGGTTCTCCCCGACCGGAGGTGATTGACATGCGAGTGCGTCACCTTGTCCTGGCGGCGGCGCTCGCCGCGGCAATGGGTTGCGCCTCGCCCGCCCGCGTGCCGGAAGTCGCAAGCGGCGATGCCCTTCCCGCACAAGCGGCCGACGAGGACGAACGCCGGCGGCAGTTTCTCAACTGCATGCGCGAGCAGGGCGCCGAGCTCCCGGCGCCGGGCACCGAGCGACGCGTTCCGCCCTCCGTGGGGCCGGAGGCAGAGCGAAGTGAGGCAGCGATGCAGCGGTGCCGTGGCTATCTGACCGGCGGCGGGGTCCCGCCGCGCCCGTCGGTGGACGACATCGAGAAGGCGCGGGCCTACGCCAAGTGCATGCGTGACAACGGCGTGCCCTACTACCCCGACCCCGATCCCGAGACCGGGCGCCCACAGCTGACCACCGAGCTCGGCGACCGGCTCAAGCGCGACCCCAAGCTGGCCACCGCCGATGAGCATTGCCGCAACCGGCTGCCGCACGCCGAGTCCGATGGGGCCAATGCATGAGTGAGGGCTTGCCTGAGCGAATCGGGGGGCATGCGGCGCGTAGTGGAGCGGAGGGACGCCATGGTGGCGAGGGCTTGCCTGAGCGAATCAGGGGGCATGCGCCGCGGAGTGAAGCGGAGGGAGCCATTGATGGGGCTCAATCGTCGGGCTGTGGTGATGGGGGCTGTCGGCGGGACCGCGCTGGCCACTGCCGCGGGCATGCAGTTCGTGCTCGCCCGGCAGTGGACTCCTGCTGTGCCGCCGGTCCGTGTGCCCGCCGCGACGGCTAGGGTTCTGCGCGAGACGCTCACCCTGGAGACGGTCTTGCCGGGGCGGCTCGGATTTGGTACCCGCCAGGTGTTTGAATCCAAGGCGATCGGCACGGTGACCTGGCTGCCGCCCGCGGGCGCCGTCATATCGCGCGGGGAGCAGCTGCTGCGGGCCGACGACCGCCCGGTGGTCGCGCTGTATGGTCCGCTGCCGATGTACCGGCCGCTGGGCGTCGGCGTGGAGGGCAACGATGTCACGCAGCTGGAGGGCAACCTGAAGGCTTTGGGCCACAATGACTTCGCCGTCGATCGAGGGTTCAACGCCGCGACCGAGCGGGCCGTGAAGCGGTGGCAGCGCGACCTCGGCCTGGCGGAGACCGGTGTGGCCGACGCGACCTGGGTGGCCTATGTGGACGGTCCGATCCGCGTGGCGGAGCGCAAGACTCGGGTCGGTGCGGCCGCGACCGGACAGATGTTCACTTACACGGCAACCACCAAGGTGGTGACCGTGGACGCCCGCGCCGACGAGCTCGCGTGGGCGGTCAAAGACTCCGCGGTGACGATCCGGCTGCCAGACGGCGGCGAGGTGGAGGGGATCGTCACCGCGGTAGGCGATTTGGATGGTACCGGTGAAGCGGGCGCAACCGTTGCGGTGACCATCGCGCCGCGCGATCAGGCGAGGGTGGGCGCGCTGGAACGCACGCCGGTGGAGGTCAGCCGCGTGGCACAGCGCCGGGAGGGTGTGCTGACTGTCCCGGTCACCGCGCTGCTGGCAGTCGCGGAGGGCGGATACGGGCTGGAGGTCGTGTCCGGTTCGGACAGTCGCATAGTGACGGTCCAAACCGGACTTGTGGCGGGCGGGCGGGTCGAGGTGCCCGGAGAGGGCCTGGCCGAGGGCATGCTCGTCGGGCTGCCCGAATGAGCCTGCGTCCGGCGCGGTTGGCGGTCGGTGATGTGGTGCGGCTGGCCGTTGCGGGCGTGCGTGCCCGGCCGCTGCGGGTGAGCCTGTCCGCGCTCGGTGTGGCGATCGGGATCGCGGCGATGCTGTCGGTGGTCGGCATCTCCGCGTCCAGCCGCGCCGACCTGGACCGCACGCTCGACCGGCTCGGCACCAACATGCTGACCGTGGTCCCCGGCACCACGCTGTTCGGCGAGGCGGCCGTGCTGCCCGGTGAATCCGTGACGATGATCCGCCGGGTCGGGCCCGTGCAGTCTGTGTCGGCGGTGGGCCGGGTGCGCACCGCTTCCGTGTACCGCAACGAACATGTCCCCAAAGGACAGTCGGGCGGGATCGCCGTGCTGGCCGCGCGGCTCGACGTGCTCGACACCGTGCGGGCGTCGATGCGGGTCGGGTCGTGGCTCACGCCCGCGACGGAGGAGTTCCCCGCCGTGGTGCTGGGAGCCAGAGCGGCACGGCGGCTGGGGGTTGCGCTGCCCGGCACGCGGGTCTGGTTGGGGGAGCAGTGGTTCAGCCTGGCCGGTGTGCTGGAACCGGTGCCGCTCGCACCCGAGCTCGACACCGCCGCGCTCGTGGGCTGGCCTGCGGCACAACGGTTCCTGGACTACGACGGGCACCCGACGACGGTGTTCGTGCGCGCCCACCCCGACGCCGTGGAGTCGGTGCGTTCGGTGCTCGCCGCGACCGCCAATCCGGCCGACCCGAGCGAGGTCCTGGTTTCGCGCCCGTCCGATGCCCTGCTGGCCCAGCGGGCGGCAGGCACGGCGTTCGGCGGTCTGCTGTTCGGGCTAGGCGCGGTGGCACTGCTCGTCGGCGGCCTCGGCGTGGCCAACACGATGGTCGTGTCCGTCCTGGAACGACGGTCGGAGATCGGGCTGCGGCGGGCCCTCGGCGCCACGAAGGGCCAGATCTGGCTCCAGTTCGTCGCTGAGTCGTGGCTGCTGTCGGTGCTGGGCGGGCTCGCCGGGCTGGCATCGGGCACGGCTATCACGGCCATCTATGCGGCCTTGCGCGGCTGGCCGCCTGCTCTGCCAGGTTCGGCGCTCGCACTGGCGGTCGCGATGAGCATGGCCATCGGCACACTTGCGGGGGTCTATCCCGCAACGCGTGCGGCGCGTCTTTCGCCTGTTGCCGCATTGGGCTCCGCGTAGCCGTCAAAGACGCCGCGGGACGAGGACGAAGCCGGAATTCTGGATGCGCTACCGGCGGATGCTCCCGGCCACTCCGCCGGATGTCGTTGCCGCGATCGGCGAGCCGGGCGGTGGCGACAGCGCCCGGCGCCAAGCCATCACGGCGCGGGTGCCGGTCGGCCCCGGCCGCTGGCTGATCGACCTGCTGGCCGGTCAGCAGGCCAACTCGTTCCTGCGGATCGTGCGCATCCTCGATGAACTGACCGCGGATCTGGCCAACGGCGGCCGTTTCCGCAAGACTCCCGTGTCCATGCGTTAGGCAATCCGTGGTGCAATTCCGCCGTCGGGGGTCGGTTCGGCGCATTGGCCCCGCTCGCTTGCGTGAAGCGAACGGGGCAGCGATCGGTGGTGTTCGTCGGCTCGGTCAAGGTCAAGACCACGAGATGGAGCTGATCTCGTCGCTTAGCCAGTCGGGGAACCCGCTGCGGTAGTAGTAATACGCGTTGTCGCCCGGGCCGAACTCGGTGCTGGCACCGATGTGCAGCCAGTGCATGGCGGCGCAGCCGGCGTAGGATTTGAATGACTCGACTTCGTCGTTCCAGCCCGACGCCATGCTGGTGAGCTTCCAGTCCGGCTCGTTGATGTCGTCGTCGCAGCCCCAGGGGGCGCTGATGGTGTAGGTGTAGCCGTAGTAGTCGTCATCGGAGTACTCGATGCTGATGACAACGTTTGACGCGGTGGTCGCTGCGGTGGTGGCGCTATTGGAGGCGTCGCCAAGCGAGTTGAGTTTGACGGCGAACCCCTGGTCGTTCAAGGCGGCCTTGGGGTCGGCTGGGGCGTCGACGACTCGGCCTCCGGTAGCCTTCGCGATGGCGGTGGCGAACGACGAGTAGCACGTCATGGTGGCGCCTGGCATGACGCTGATGACGCAGTGCCGGTCGGGGGCTGCGGCGTGTGCCCCGGTGGCCGGCACGAGGATGAAGGCCGCGGCACTGGCCGCGAACGCGAGTCGTTGCGTGATGTTCATTGCTCCCCCTAATCGGTCGGTTACTCCTGACGCTAGGGAGGGCGGGTCAACGTGAAGTCAAGGTTCCCGGCGGCGCGGTCACACGTTGACCGCGCCGCCGTTTGCCGGCGGTGTCAAGTGCGCTGAGCGGTTTGCTGGAGGGCGCGCACGATGGCCGGGATGGACCCGATCAGCAGGATGATGGCCCACACGATGGCGACGATCGCGAAGACGATTCCGGCGATGTCGTCCGTGATGCTGACGAGGATTCCTGGTACCAGACCATGTAAAAAGACCGCCACGACATTGCCCAGCAGGGAGGTGATGGCCATGGCCACCAGTCCCTTGTTCTGCAGGAAGCGTTGCTGGGCGGCGACCAGGCAGGCCAGGCCGACCACCTTCAGGAACATGATGAGCGACAGCACGACCGAGGCGTCGCCGCGTGGGAAGTCGCCCCAGATGATGAGGTAGGCGATGGTCCCGAACGGGACCGCCAGCAACAGCGTCACCATCAGGATCAGCTGGGCGATGGCCAGCACCAGCAAGACGATCGCCGCGAGGATGAGGATGATCGCACCGACGAGCGTGATGATGCCTTGCGCTCGGGCGTGCAGCCGCTTGGAGGCCAGCACGCTCAGGCCCATCAGCGCGGCCGTGCCGAGCATGATGACATCGATGAGCGCCAGGTAGCTGATGGCCATACCCTCGGGCACGACCGCCGTGGCGCCGACCTCGATGAGGACCACGAGGCCGAACGCGACCAGGAAGATGAAGAAGAACGGGGTGCGCAGCCGGTCGAGCATCTCACTCACCTCCCACGATCACGGTGCATTCCTTGCAGACGAGCCTGATCTCGACGCCGTCGCCGTCGACCGCGACGTCCACTGTGGACCCGCCTTCGAGGGTCTCCTCGACCGGTGAGTCGCCACGCGGCGCACGGGTCTTGAGCGATACGACGCGATCTGGCTTGAGCCGGACCTCACGGATGTCCTCATCGGACGACGCGACGGTGAGCACGCAGCTGTCCTTGATGGACAGGCGGTCGCCCGAGAGGCAGGGCGCGGCAAGCTCATCGAGCCGGGCCTGCGGCGGGCCACCGAACAACCCGCCGAGCGCCTTCACCAACCCGTGCTGGGACGGGTCAGCCGGTGCGGTGGACCTGTTCTGCGTGGCCGCACCCGTGACGTACAGAGCGATGATGACCACTGCCACCACCGCGAGGAGCTTCTGCCCCCGAGTCAATACCGGCATCATGTCAGTGCTCCAGGTAGAAACGGACGACGCCGATCTCGTGCAGCCCGCCGAAGTCGTCCATGCCCTGGATCTGCACCTGCACCCAGCCGTTGTGCCAGACATTGTTGACGGGCGTGTAGTCCAGCTTGGGCAGCTGCAGCGTGTGCTGCTTGGCCTCGACGACATATGCGGTGGAGAGGTTCGCTGCGCACGAGTCCTTCCCGCTGACCTTCGTGCACGATTCCGGCAACACGAAGACCGTCCATCTGCGCACCCACGAATCGGTCTGGGTCCAGGTCAGCTGTGGCATCGTGTTGGCCGGGATGGTGGCGCCGTTGGCCGGAACGGAAATCACCGGCTTGGTCGCCGGGGCATTGACCTCTAGGTCTATCTGTGTTCCCTTCGGTGCCTGAATTGACCACGGCATCCACTGCTTGGCGACTGTGCCGTTGGCCGCCCGGTCCCATCGGTAGCGCACGGTGCCCGCGGTGAAGCCCTCCTTCTCCAGCGCGACAACGGCGTCCTTGGGGCTGAGGCCGACCACCTTCGGCACCACCGCGTATTCGACAGGGGCGGCCGATGTCGTCGGCCCGGGGGTGGGCGTGGGCGTCGGCTCGGGCGAACCACCCGGCCACACCAGCCACGTCACGACCCCGATGACGAGCGCCAGCAGTGCCGCGGCGACAACGATCCACCACGGGAACTTCTTCTTCGGCGGCGCGGGCGGGGCCGGGACCTCGATCATCACGCGCCGGCTGAGCACGAAGCTCTCCTCCGGCGGCGTGTCGGGCGGGCACACCCGGGCGGCGATCTCATAGGACCCGGGCGCGACCCCCGCCGGCACGTTGATGCGCACCAGATAGGGCACGGACGCCGCGGGACGGATCGGCCGCTGCGGATCGTCAATCGCGAACCACGACTCGTCCACGCCCTCGCCCGTGCGGATGTCGAACACGGCCCGCGCGTTGCGGTTGGACTGGTTCGTTACGGTGAAGGTCACCTCACCGCTGCGGCTGGAGTCAAGCGTGACTCGTTCCGTCGCGGTGGTGACCACCCACTTGGTGTCGGTGGCCATTACAGTTCTCCCATCTCAAAGGTTGTCGCGGCCGGCTTCTCCAGCTCGACGATGTGTTTGACCGTTTCGGCGGCGTGTGCGGGCACGCGCACGATGAGGTGGAACGGGCGGTCGGCCGGTTCCTCGACTTCCACTTCGGACAGTCCTGTCGCGACGCTGATCGCGTCGCGCAAACCCGCTGCGGTGCCGCGGATCTGGGCCACTGCCGCGCCGCGCGAGACGACGTCGCGGCGTGCGCCCAGATGGTCGGCCGCCACCCAGTGCGTGAGAAACGCGACCATCCGGTCCGGACAGCGGTACGGGTGGAACAGGTCTTCGACCGCCGCGAGTTGCTGCTCGCTGCGCTCGTGCAGGCCCTCCATCACTTCGAGCAGTGCGTTCAACACGCTCGACGGCTTGAGCAGCGCCCGCTGGTAGGCCGCGGGCAGGAGTCCCGCGATATGGTCACGCCGCATCCTCGCTCACCACCTCGACGTCGTGCTCGCCGGAGACGAGCAGCCAGGTGGGCGGGATCGTGACCAGCTGGGCGACCTCCTTGCTCGCGGCGGACTTCCATTGGGTGGGACTCGTGCGATGGTGAATCCCGCGCGCCCCGCCCGCGAACACCCGCCCATACACCGCCACCGAGTGGACCGGCTCGAACCGCGTGCGGTCGCGCAGCGGCAGGCCGCAGTTCACCGATGGCGTCTCCCACTGCGGGCTGGGCGCGGCGGTGTCCAAGGTGAGCACTCCGGCCGACTGGCTGGCGGCGACCGCCGTGCCGCCGAGGAAGTCCAGGGACCAGCAGGTGCCACCGCTCCACCCGGCAGACATCGGCTCCCAGCGCAGATCGGCCTCGAACAGGCGTGCCCGGAAGCAGCCCTTGCCCGGCTTGCTCGGGTCGGACATGCCCGTGCCGGCCCACAGCACCGTGTCAGGCCCGTCAATCTGGACGGCCAGTGTGCGAGTGTCGTTGCCGGACAGTCCGACATGGACGAAAGTGCCCTGCCGGCCGCCGTTGGTCGACAGGTAGACGCCGTAGTTCCCTTGCGAGGCGCACGCGACGCCCCACACACCGCGCTCGGACACGAACGCCTTGACCGAATAGAACCCGCGATCGGGGTCTTTGGAATCGACGATGATCTGCAGCGGTACCGAATCGGCCTTCAACGACAATTCATAGAGCCCGACATCCGTGGCGAGCAGGAGCGACACCGCCTCCTCGCGATCGATCCAGGCCGCCTCAAGCACGACCGCCTCCAGCTCGGCCAGCTTGCGCCAAGCCTCGCCAAGGTTCTCCGACACATGGATCGACGAGTGCCCCGACTCGTCGGAATAGGTGATGGCCGCGACCACACCCGGCCGGGCGACGACGCCCGGCCGATCGGCGGCCGGCGAAGGCACCACCTGGCGCACGGTCTCACCGGGGAAGCGCGCGATCAGCTCCCAGCCCTGCCCGCCGTTGGTGGAGCGGAACACGGTCTCGCCGCCCGCGCAGTACCACGTGTTGGCCTGATACCGGTCGGCCGCAACGGAACGCACGCTGGAGTCGGGTGCCGCGTCGACCACGAACCGCACATCCTCGACGTAACGCACGCCCGGTTCGGCTTGTTCGAGAATGCGGTACACGTTCGACGCCCGCAGCGGCTCGCCGAACGCCCACCCCTCGACCGTGCCGGGCGCGGGCAGCGGGCTGAGCGTCTGGTAGAGCCGGTCGTGGATGCGCCGCCGCACAGCCTCCAGATCCTCCTGACGCCCGACAACGACCCGCCCACGAATGGACACCGTCTTGTAGCGCGCCCACGTCGTGGTCACGCTGGTGCCCAGTGCCCGGCGGCTGTCCAGATCGGACTGCGCGGCCTGGCGTACTTCCTCCAGCTGGCGATCGGTGAGCGTCTCCACGGGCAGGCGCCAGCCGGGCCGCGCCTGTTCCGACACATACGGCACGAGGGTGACCTCCACCTCGCCCGGCCGCGCGAACGACCACATCGACGCGCGGGTGAAGGCCTTGGCCCTCGCCACGGCGGGGGAGTTGGCCGTGGCGAGGAGTTCGAAATCGCGCGCGGTGACGGCACGGTGCAACGTGAACAGCTCGTACGGTCCGCGCCGGGCGGCCGCCTCGACGGGCTCGATGTCGCGGCCGCCGCGCGCCGGGTCCACATTGGTCACGCGCACGCCCGGGATCGGCTCGCGCAGGCCGGTCAGCGTGTTGGCTGCGACGTTTCCCGCCGCGCCGCCGCCGATGCGGTACCACATCCTGATTTCTCTATGGGCCTGCGGCATGACGCTCGTTTCGTAGGCGAACGTGACAACACCCGCGGCGCTGTCGAGCAGGTATGCCCGGTCGGTCGGCTTGAGGCCCGCGAAAGTCTCGACCCGGCGCCAGATCTCGAACGTCTTGCCCAGGTGCTCGCGTGCCTCACCGTCCGAGTTGGACGTCTCGACGCCGAGCATGATTTCGAGCGGCTCGCCGGTCGTGACGAGCGGCGCGTGCGCGGTACGCACGACCTGACCGGGCAGGCCGGTGCCCATGCCGAGCAGCTCGCCGTCGATCAGCTCACAGTGATAGGCGCGGATGCGCGTCTCGGTCTCGCCGGCGGGGATCGCGGCGGGTGCGGTGGTGGTGAACACGACCGGTTGCGGGTCGGAGCCGCGGGCCGCGGTCACCTTCGTGCCTGCCGGGATGATGACCCGCTCGGCGGTCTCGGTGGTGGTGCGGCTGAACGTCAGCTCCGCCCAGGCCGCCGCCGGAGGGTGACGCGCGATGCCGAGCAGGTTGAGAAACTCCAGATAGGCCTTCTCGGGCAGGCGATTGAGGCGATAGAGCATGACCTCGGTGAGGTAGGCGAACGCCTCGATGAGCGCCACACCGGGGTCGTGCACGGACAGGTCGCTCCATTCCGGACACGAGCGCTGCACGCGTTCGCGGGCGTCGGCGACAAGGTCGGCAAAGGTCCTATCGTCCAAATTAGGCACGGGGATCGTCATGACGGTTCTCCAACGGGGATCGGGTATTCGAGGTCGGCGACGGTCAGGGTCTGGCGCACGCGATAGCGCAGCCGGATGTTCAATCGGGACACCACTTCAGGGTCGGGATCGGCGTCGATCTCCTCTATCTCGACGCGCGGCTCCCAGCGCTGCAGCGCCTGCTTGACGTAATGGATGGCAAGGCCGGCGGTGGTCTGATCGTTGGGGGCGAACAGGAGCCGGTGCAGATAGGAGCCGTAGTCCGGGCGCATCAGGCGCTCGCCCGGCACCGTGCCGAGCAGCAGCATGATGGCCTGGCGGATCGCCTCGTCGCCGTGCACCAGGGCGACGCGTCCCGTGGCCGTGGTCGTGGGTTCAAATCTGATCGCGCTCATGGCTGGTCGACCTCCACATAGGACTGGCCGGGATGGCGGACTCGATAGTGGACAGTGCCCGGGACCGTGCCGTCGGTCAGACCGTCCAGCGTGTCCATGACGATCGCCCTGCCGTCGATGCGGATCCACGTGCTGTAGCCCTCGAACACGCGCAAGGTCTTCGTGCAGGGCTTCATGGTGGCGCCTATGTTGGGGCAGCGGGCGATCGCGCGCCCCTCGGGGTCGTTGTCGACGAGGATGGCGTGGCCGCTCACGTCGACCCAATGCTGCGACGGGTTGTTCTGGACATTGCCGTCGTGGTCGCAGCGGACGTCCGCGGTGGTGATGATGATTTTCATGGCAGTACCGCGTGTTCGAAATCGACTTTGGCGGCGCGAATGCTGAGATGGTGTCCCGGGGCCTCGATCACCATGTCGGTTTTGGCGGTGAGCGAGACCAGGTCCGGAGCGAGTTCGAGCGCACTGCCGTCGGCATTGGAGAGTTTGAGCGTCTTGCGGTCGTCGTCGATGACGATGGTCTGACCGCTGGAGCTGTGCATGGTCCAGCGCTTGACGCGGTCGCCGACGACGCCGTGGTCGGGCGGGTCGGCCGGGCCATAGAGCGCGCCGAGCACGATGCCCTCGGCCGGATTCTCGTGCGGGAGCGCGATGAGAACCAGGTCGCCCGGGTCGGGCAGGGCCACGATGCCCTTCCCCGGGCCCGCGCCGGGGCACAGGACACCTAGCCAGCCAGCGTCGATGTCGCCATAAGCGGGCAGGCTCACCCGTACCAGACCATCTCCGCCTTGAACGGAGGTGACCCGGCCCAGGGTGATGGAGGCTCCGGTGGCATGGCTTGTCGGGGTTGGAGGTTCGGTCGAGAAGCAGGTGCGATAGCCGTCGGCATCGATGGTGTGTACGGCACTGGTCACCGTGTAGACGCCGTCCACAGTGGACACGCCGACGGCACGGCCGGGACGAAGAGCCGGATTGCCGTTGGCCACGCCTTCCAGGTGGATGCGGCCGCGGCTCACGGCCGCGGTGGCCGCCTCGGCCAGCAGGGCGGGGGACTGGTCCACGAGCGTGCGTTCACCGTCCAGATCGGAGTGTGCGTTCTCGGTGAGGAACTCGCCGCGTTGCGAGTCCCAGCCGATCGCGGTGACCGAGCCGAACCGGCCGTCGGTGTTGGCCTCGACGCGCAGCTGCCACAGGTCTTGACCCAGTTGGAGGGGCTGGCCCTGCGGGCGGAGGTCGATGACGCGCGGTGACGGTCCGGTGAGGACGATGTAGCGCCCGCAGCGGGCGGCGGTCTGGGTCAGCAGATCCCAGTCGGTCTGGCGGTGTTGCACGAGTCTGGGAATGCGACCGGTAGGCGCGCATTCGACGTCTTCGCCGGTGAGTTGCTTGGCCAGGTCGGCGAGCGTCACGTCTTCGAATACGCGTGGTTGCTGGCGCTTGCGGAGGCCGTGCAGGCGATCATAGGCGCGCAGAATCCACGCCCGCTCGGAGCCAGGGTTATGAATTGTCTCAACGGCCGTCACTTCGCCGGTGAAAAGCTCCGCCTCGGCTACGGTTACGGTCATGCTCGCGCCCAGTGGCCAGTCGTTGCCTTCCGGCGCGCCCGAGATGGTCACCTGCGCTTGTGTCGGTTGCGAAAGCTTTTCGCTCACGCGCAGGGCCAGGATGCGCGCGGGGATGCGGCGGCCGTTGAGCGTCACGTCGATGGTGGGCATCCTCATGACGGCACCGCCAAGACTGCCCCGGGCCGGACGTCCAGCGGGTTGGCGATATCGTTGTGGTGGGCCAGCTCTCGCCATTGGGTGGGATCGCCGAGAGCCTCGGCGGCGAGCACATCGAAGCGGACACCCGCGTCGCTTCCCCCTCCCGTTGCCTGCACGGCGCTTTCGGTCGTGCGAGTCTTCGTCGGTTCGGCCTCGTCGCGCACGCGGACAAGCTTCAGGCGCAGCCATGATCTGCGCGGCGTGCCCGAGGCGTCAACGGCGTCAAGGCGCTCGGCCACGCTCACGACCACGCCGGGCAGATTCCAGGCCTTGCCCCACACGAGGCGCACGAGCGGCGGGCGGCCGTCGCCGTTTTCTGCCAGGCGCCACAGGCGACCGGTCAGCGTGCGAACATCGTCGGGTCGGTGCGCCGGCTCGACCAGATCCACGTCGAACAGCAGATCCATCACCAGCTCGGTGCGGCCGCCGCCGGTGAACAGCAGCTCGTCGTCCTCGCCCGAGCCGAGCACCGCGCCCGGCAGCGCCGCCGGCCGCACCCCGGCCAGCCGCCGCACCACCAGCGTCTCGGGGTTGACGAGACAATCGACGCGCTCGCCGGTCGCGTCGACGAGAAACGCTATCCGTTCCATTGTGTACCTGCCTGTTCGCGTTCGAGTCGCGCTATCCGTTGGGGGTCAAAGCTTTTTCTTTCTGGTACCGTCCACAGCCGCGCGTCATCGAGGAGCTCCGGCCATCGGCCTCTTGCCGGCGGTTCAGTGTCGATGAGGCTTGGCCAAGGTTGGGTGGGATTCGTTGCGGGATAGGCCTTTTCGGGTGTCGGATTCACCGATTGGGTGGTCGTTTCGATGGGATGGCTGCCCTTTCGAGCGCCGGTGACCGCGTCGGCCAGGGACAGGTCGTCGGCGGGTTGCTTGAGCCCGGCCCGCTGCTCGGGTGCATCGGTCACCGAGCGGTCGCGTTGCCCGGCCCAAGCCGACGACCGGCGCTGGGCGTGACCGCCCTGGTCCACTCGACCGTCAGCGAACCGCTCGTCGAGATCGGGGAAGCGACCGTCTACGGGCCGCTGGTCCAATTCCGGGAAGAGACGGTCGACGGGCCGCGGGTCGTGGTCGTGATCGGGGAAGCGACGGTCGACGGGCCGCGGGTCGTGGTCGTGATCGGGGAAGCGACGGTCGACCGGCCGCGGGTCGTGGTCGTGATCGGGGAAGCGACGGTCGACGGGCGGCGCGTCGTGGTCGTGATCGGGGAAGCGGCCGTTGGCTGGCGGCGCGTCGTGGTCGTGATCCGGGAAGTGGGCGTCGGCGCGGTGCTCGTCGTCGAGGCCGGGGACACGGGCGTCCGCGGACCGCGCCTCCAGGCCGGTGTCGGCGACGCTTTGCGTGGCCTGGCCTGCGCGGCGGCGTAGTACCTGCCACAGACGTCCCGCAGGCGGTGCCTCGTGCGACTCTGAAGATGGCACGCGTTCGCCGCACTCCGTCGGCGCTCGATCTGCCAACGGTTCCGCCCGCGAGGGGAGCATTCCCGGGAGCGGCTGTGGCTGTAGCCCGGCAAGTCGCTCATCCCGCGTGGTGGCGTGCCCGCTCCGCGGGTCGGTTTGCCCAAGCCGCACGGGGGCTGGCTCGCTTGGCGTAGCGGCTTGCCTGGTCGGCGTGGTGGCCGGGGCGGCTTGTGGCGGGATGGGCGGGATCGACCCTGCCCGCCCAGAAGCTGCCGAAGACTCCGGGTCGCCGACGAGCGGGGGGCTTGGCCTGGTGGCGGTGTGATCGGGAAGGGTGTCATCGGGCGCTACGTCTCTGCTCCGAGAAGCCGGTGCAGAGCTGTAGCGCCGCGAAACGTACTGCTCCGGCTCCAACTCGTCCCACGCGCTCGACGACTCATCCGAAGCCGACGCCTCCTGCTGACGGCTTGCGAGCATGCGCTTTAGCCACCCGGGCTCGGCGTCGTGGGCCGATGGGCCAGGCCCGGTGGCGCCGGGCGACGCGCTGGGGTGCGCGTCGCCCGGCGTGCCCGCCGGCTCGCCCGTGGGGGTCGGCCCTTGCAGACCGGTAACGGGGGAGGCGGCCGGCGGGCTGGGGGGTGGCTCAGTGCGGCTTTCGGCCCGGCCCGGCAGGTTACGCCGCAACCACGCCAACATTGCTGGTCTCCCGCTGGATTCCGTCATGGGCAAGGACGAGTGTCTCGACGGCCAGTTCGCGGCTGAGGGCGTCGAGTGGGGCGCCGTACCACTCCTGCGGCCACGCGTTGACGAGGTTCCAGCGCAGGGCTTCGGTCGCGCCGGAGCTGTCGAGCATGACGATGGATACGTTGCGGCGGCTGACTTTGCCGTCTACTGCGGTCATGAGCCAGTCCCACAGTTCAACCGACGAGGTCAGTCCAAACCGGAGGGTCACCGGCAGGTAGGTGACTCGCCCGGGGATGGCCCGCACGACGGAGTTGTTGCCGGCCTCCCGGTAGGCGATGTTCTCCACCTTCACGCCGAGCCCGCTCACCTCCGTGAAGTGGCCCTCGGTCACGTTGTTGATGAGCAGTTTGAAGTTGTACGCGCGGTACGGGTCGACCAGGTTTCCGGGCTGTGCGGCCGGGGTCGCGGTGATCTCGGGCATGTCAGACTCCTGCCTGGTCGGTGCCGGACGACTGGCTGATCTTGAAGATGACGAACTCGGCGGGCTTGACCGGCGCGACCCCGATGAGGGTCACGACCTGGCCGGCGTCGCGGACCTCGGCCGGGTTGGTCTCCTCGTCGCACTTGACGAAGAACGCCTCCTGCGGCGTGCGCCCCTGCAGGGCCCCATCCCGCCACACCCGGGTCAAAAACGCGGACACGTCTCGCCGGATCGACTTCCACAACAGGTTGTCGTTGGGTTCGAACACGATCCAGCGCGTACCGTCCCCAATGGACTCCTTGAGCATGTTGAACAGCCGGCGCACGTTGAGGTAGCGCCATTCGCTCGCCGACGCGGCCAGCGTGCGGGCACCCCAGACCCGGATCCCCTCGGCGGGAAAGTGCCGGATGCAGTTGACCCCGGCCGGGTTGAGCACATCCTGCTCGACCTTCGTGACCCGGTAGGTCAGGTCCACCGCACCGCGCACGGGCTCGTTCGCGGGTGCCTTGTGCACGCCGCGCAGCGTGTCCGTGCGCGCCCAGATCCCGGCCATGTGCCCACTCGGCGGCGTGTTCACCAGGTCACCCGACAGCGGATCCCGAACCACGAGCCAAGGCACATAGAACGTGCCGTAGTCCGACTGCCGCGGCCGGAGCCCGGCGTTGTCTTCTGCGGCTGGGGCCGAGGCCGCGTCACCCTCCGGCTTCTTGGCCTTGGGCGCCTGCGCCGAGCCGACCCGCGTGAGCCGCTCCACATCGCCCACCGACTCCGGACCGTCCAAAATGGCCATCCGGTCGCCCATCAGCTCGCAATGCGCCAACAGGTCTTCGTAGGACCCGGGATCGGTGTACCCGGGCGCGGCCACGATGGCGATCTCGTCGATCGCTTCGAGCAACCGCAGCCCGCTGCGCGCCTTGCCCTTGCCCGCCAACGGTTCTCCCGGCGGGACGTTCACGACGTAACACCGCCCGCCGCCGTTGTCGTAGAAGCCGTACACGGCCCGCGAGAGCGGCGTGCTCACCTGACTTTCCCCGACAAAGATCTTCAGAAACTCGGACCAACTGTTGATGGCGACCGCCTCGTTGCGGCGCGCGTTCGCGTCCGGCGCCGTGCCGACGAAGCCCGCGGTACTGGTACCGACGGCCTCGATCGGTCTGCTGCCGCCGGGCACCTCCTCGACGTAGATGCCGGGAGAGGAATACATGGGCATGAACTGACCTCCTAGATCTGGCAGGTGATGACGACGGGCTCGCCATCGGCAAAGTCGACGTCGGCGTGGAAATGAAGACCGCGACCCGTGACCACGAGCCGCACCGGCTGTCCGGATAGGACACCGGGCAGCGTGAACCGCCCCTGGCCGTCGGTGTGCGTGGTGGCGGTGCCGTCGGCAACCGCCACCCGCATCCCGACCAGCGGCACGCCGCCCGGTGCGACCACCGTCCCGGACACGTCCCGCAGCGTCGCGGCGACGATCCGGGGCAGCGACGTCACCCGTGGAGCGGACTCCTCGGGCCACGACACGTGAACCGGCACATCGAAGAACAGCGCTGGCCGGAGTTTGGCCCCGATCGCCCGCCACAGGGAATCGGGGACCCCCTCTGGTACCAGATAAAGGGGTTCTTCATGGAAAATCCGATCCAGCAGATCGAGCCCGGACCACTCGCCGCCGCCCGCGGCATAGACCAGGAAACGCAGCCGCAGGCGAAGGGGGCCGCCACCACCCTTGCCCGGCAGGGCTTCCGGCAGCAGCGACACCGGCCAGGCGCCGACGAAGCCGCCAGTGTCCGCATCGGACGGACGCTGGAGCCGCGCCGGCACACCGGCCGCCGTCAGCCGCGAGAGCAGGTTTTCGGCCGCCCGGACAAGGGCGCCGGTCGGATTCGGTTCACGCATGACAGGACAGAGCGCGCTGACCCCCGCGCTGATACATGCTTACATGTCGGCTCGGCGACCGAACCCGAGCCAAAACCCGACGATCTAGTGGGCGCTGCCGCTCCCGAAGCACGTGAAACTGTGTGCCGTCGCCCAGTCGGCCGGATCGATCGCGGCTCTCGCGCAAGCGAGCGCCGCCGCCGGGCCGAGACCCTCGCCAAGCAGCCGATGCAGCCGGATCATCAATTCGCGGGTCGCGACATCCTCGACCGGGCCGATGCTCGCGATCAGCGTGCGGGTGCCCGCACCGAGCAGCGCGGCGGTCAGCCCGACCAGCTCGTCACCCGGATGCACCGCCGAAAGGCCGGTCTCGCACGCCGACAGCACTATCAGCTCCGGCGCGGCGTCCAATGTGGTCAGGTCGTGCACCGTCAGCGGTCCGTCGGCCATGCTCAAATACGAGAACAGCGGGTTGTCGGAGCGGAAAACCCCGTGCGCCGCGACATGTGCGACGCTGGCACCGTCCATTGCCGACAGTACTGACTGCACGTTCGCCTGCGGCAGAGTGTGTCCAGGCAAGGCCTCCACCTCGTGCACCGCCTGCGCCGGCCGGGGCGCGGCGACCAGCACGGTCCGCCCGTCGCCGCTCGCTTTGCGGTGAAAGGAACGCCACCACGCGAACGCCGAAGGCGCGACCGTCACCCCTCGGCCGTCGCCGCACCCCGGCAGCGCCGACCACGGCAGCACCTGCAGCGGCCCGGTCGGCACGATCACCAGCTCGCGCTGGCCCAGCCACCCGCGCACCGGCTCCAGAAGCAGCCCGTCGAGCACACCCAGCGCGTGCCGCGCGGCGGTTGAAGCGGCTGCGAGCGACGCGGGCGAGCCGTGCCGGAGCACGAGTCGCCGCATGGCGAACGCCAGCGCGGCGCTCTCCCGCTGCACCGTCTCGCACGACCCGAGCTCGGCCAAGCGCACACGTCCGCCGGCCGCCGCGAGCCCGAACAGGCGACCGTCCAATTCGACCAGTTCGAACAACGCCCGCTCGCCAAGCGAGTCGAGCACCTCGCCGACCGATCCCGCCTCCACATAGGACGCCCGTGCCTTCGTCCGCCAAGTGCGCCGACGCACCGCGTCCTCCAGCACGTGCTGCCGCCGCTGCAGCCTCGCCCGCTGCCCGGGGTCCACACACGACTCCAGTTCGGCCGCGACATAGCGCAGCTGGGCCAGCTCCGTGACGATGGACGGGTCGCGCGGCGGCGGCAGCCGCAACGATGCCGAACGCCAGCGCTCGGCCCATTCGAGCACCTGCCGGGGCCGCCCGTCGGCGAGCGCGAGCCGCATCCCGACCTCGGCCATGCCCGCCCCCTCGGCGGAGCTGAGCACGCGCAGCTCGGTGGCGCCAAACGTGGCCCGGTATTGGTCCACCAGCGATAGCCCAGCCCGCAGGGCCCGCTTCGCCCCGCGGGTGTCGCCCGCGCCCAGGCGGTTGAGCGCCGTCGCGTGCCACGCCCTGATCCGCAGCCGCACCGGTCCCCGCATCTTCACCGGCCCGATCTCGGCGCCCGCATCGAGCCGTGCCTGCAAGGCCTGCTCCGCCCACCCGGCCGACTCCAGTTCGCCCGCGACAGCCCGCAGCCGCGCCGGACTGTCGTGATAGGACGCCACGTAGCGAGCGAGCACCGCCCACCGATCCCGGTGCTGCCGCCGGAACGCGCGCTCAGCGAGCCGAGCCGTGGCACGCGCTGTCGAAGCGTCGCCCGCGGCCAGCGCGGCCTGAGCGAGCAGGAGCCGCGCATGCGGGACAAGCGAACCGAGCCGTGCGCTCTGCGCGGCCTCGACCGCCTCTCGCGCCGCACGCATCGCCTCGGGCAGCAGCCGTGCGGCCAGCAACAGCTCGGCCCGGTCGACGAGCGCGACCGCCGGACGCCCGCCACTGCGCTGGAAATGCTCATCCGCACGGTCGTACCACTCCAACGCGGAAACTATGTGACCGCCCTGCGCCGCGACGAAACCCAGATTATGCTGTACCTGCGCGACGGCGGAGGTCAGGCCGAGTTCGCGATAGAGGTTCTCGGCACGGGTCAGATCCGCCCGCGCCTGACCCAGCGCCCCTCGATAGGCCTGCAGCACCCCCCGGTTGGTCAGCGCCCGAGCCTGCCACAGCCGATCGCCGCGCCGGCGGAACGCCGCGAGCGCCTCACCATACGCCGCAAGGGCTTCGGCCTCCCGCCCGACGCGGCGCAGCAGGATACCGCGTTGCATCCGGGCCCGCGCCCACGGCAGCCCTTTAAGCAGCGCCAGTGCCCGGTCGATCTCCCGCAGCGCGTCCCGCGGCCTTCCTAGATCATCTAGTACCAGCGCCAGGCTCATCCGCGACTCGGCCGCCATGTGATCCAATCCGTGGCGTGTCGCCAAGCCGATCGACCGGCGCAGATGACGAGCCGCCGCGGCGGCGTCGTGCAACTCGCGCTCCGCCAGGCCCATCACCCGCAGCGCCCGCGCCTTCTCCAGCGGATCATGGGCCTGCTGCCATTGATCAGATGCCAGGGCGAGCGCGCGTCGCGGATCGGCCATCACCATCGCGAGAGCGTCCACCATCGAATCGTCGCATGGACAATTGTCGGTATTCCGACTCGCAACCCGGTTTCGCGTCTGGTAAGCAGGCTCCTATGGCACTCGCCGAAGACCGACTGCGGCAGTGGCAGGACCGCCGCGCATCCCGCCTGAGCCGCCTGACCTGGCTGCGCAAGGACACCAACGGCACCCTTGGCACGGCCGGCGCCCGACGCAAACCTGTCTGGTACGCGCAGGGAGAGCTGCTCGTCATCGCCGATCATCAGCGCGAGACCGAGCGCGCCCTCGGCCGGCTGGCCGGTGTGCGGGCCGAGGAGCTCGCGCCGGGCCTGCTGCGCTATCGGGCCGACGCGCTTGACGCGCCGGCGCTGGCCCGCACGCTTGGCCCGGTTGCCGCGCCCAACCACGTGTTCCTGTCGACCCGCCTGGTGGAGGGCGAGCCGTTCGAGCACGGCGGACCGTTCGGCCCGCCGGTTCCTGCCACCCGCCCGAAGTCCACACCGCTGCCGCTGCAGGGCGAGATCGCGGTGGCCGTGATCGACACAGGCGTGTGGAGCGACAGTCCACTCCCGCCGACCGCCTACACCGCGGCGGCGACGGACTACGAGAACGATACGGATGTCGACAACGACGGCGTGATGGACGGCGACGTGGGGCATGCCAACTTCATCATCGGTGTGATCGCGGGGCAGACCCAGCGGGCCGGCATCCGGGCGCTGCGGGTGCTGGACACGTTTGGCGTGTGCACCGAGGCCGACCTCGTCGCTGCGCTGGCTCGGGTACAGGATGAAAAGATTGTGAATTTGTCGCTGGGTGGATTCACTCTCGACGATCGGCCGCCGCTCGCGCTGGCGCACGCACTGTCCACATTGCTCAGCGAGAAGCAACGGCTTGTCGTCGCGGCGGCGGGCAATGACGGGCAGCGAGACAGGCCGTTTTGGCCGGCGGCGTTCGCCGGGAGTGACGAGGAGTGGGCAGACCAGGTCGTGGCGGTGGCCGCGCACGACGGCGCGCGGGTGTGCGACTGGAGCAACGCGGGGGACTGGGTCACGCTGGCCGCGCCGGGCGCCGACATCACGAGCACGTTCGTGCGGCATGAGGCCTTCCCGAGCGGGTGGGCGTTGTGGAGCGGCACGTCGTTCGCCACGCCACATGTGGTGGCAGCGTTGGCAGAGCAGTTGCACCGCACAGGAAGCGTGCAGGCGGCCCGCGACGCGGTCCTCAATCAGGCTCGTGCGCGCAGCTACAGTGGCTATCCGGGACTCACATGACCGACGAAGGACAGTCCGACACGGTGGTGTTGCTGGAGTCGGCGGCAGCGGGCGATCAGCGGGCTTGGGACTCCATTGTGGACAGGTATTCCGGTCTGGTGTGGTCGGTGGCCCGCGGGTTCCGGCTCAACCAGGCCGATGCGGCCGACGTGCACCAGGCGACCTGGCTACGCCTGGTCGAGCAGCTCGGCAGCATCCGCGACCCGGAGCGGCTGGGCGCGTGGCTCGCCACGACCGCGCGGCGCGAGGCGCTAGGCTTGCTGCGGCGCGCAAATCGAGATGTGCCGACCGATGACATGTTCGCGTTCGAACGGCAGGATGTGGCACGACCCGAGCCCGACCACCACGTGCTGGTGCGCGAACGCGACCATGCCCTGTGGCGGGCGTTCAGCGAGCTGCCGGGCAGCTGCCAGAGCCTGCTGCGCATGCTGCTGGTCGATCCGCCGCCCAGTTATGCGGAGGTGAGCGCGGCGCTGGACATCCCGATCGGCAGCATCGGCCCGACGCGCGCCCGATGTCTGGAACACCTGCGGCGAAAGGTGTCGTCATGAGCGAGGGCTTGCCCGAGCGAATCAACAACAGGGATGCGCCACGTGGCGAAGCGGAGGGACGCCATGGTGGCGATGGTTGGGACGGTCTCGTATCGCGCATGGACCCGGTTCCGGCACATGTGGTCGCGGCCGCGAAGGCGAGTTTGAGCTGGCGTGACCCGGACGCCGAGCTGGCCGCGCTCGTCGAGCAGCACGGGCTGGCCGAGGTGCGGGGGGAGCATGCGATGCTCACGTTCGAGTCGGGTTCGCTGACCATCGAGGTTGAGGTGCTCGGCAGGTCGCTCGCCGGGCAGATCGTGCCGCCGCAGGCGGCGCGCGTCCGGCTCGACCACGGCGGCGGGGATCCATTGTGGACTTCGGCTGATGCGCTGGGCCGCTTCGCCTTCGACACGGTCGCACCCGGCCACATCCGCTTGACGTGCTACCCGGAAACCGGCGGCGCGGTGCGCACCGCCTGGACCCGGGTTTAATCGGGTCATCTGCCCGAGATCGCATGCCGGGTCCAGGACGCCGGGTTCGAGTGCCTCATGCTCAACTGCGCGTTGCTGCGTGCCATCCGTCACCGCACAAGCATCGCCGTGCGCCAGGCCGGCACGGGCTCGCCCGATGCCACGCGGCGCAGCACCGGCAGATCGGGCGGCGGCCGCCCGGGCCGGGCCTGATGCGCATCGCCGGTGAGTAGGCATGCCACGCGGCGCAGCACCGGCAGCTGCGCTCACGAGGTCACCGCTGACGGGAAGCCACATCCTCAACCGCACGCATTACGCGCAGCATGTTGCCGTGGGCGAGCTTCGTCAGCTCGGCCTGTGACCACCTTTTCTCGCGCAGGGCGTCGAACAGCCGCGGATAGCCGCTCACGTCGTCCAGCCCTACCGGCATGTGCGTGGAACCGTCGTAGTCTCCGCCGATGCCGACATGGTCGACGCCCGCGACCTCCCGGACGTGCTCGATGTGCCGCACGACATCGGCGATGGTGGCCGGGGGCGCGTCCGGTGGGAACTTCCAGTCGCCGGCGGCCGCGCCCGGGTCCCGTTCCCATCGTGCCCCTCGGGCTGGCGACACGAACTCGGCCACAAACGCGATCATGCACACGCCGCCGTTGTCACGAAGTTTCGCGAGTACGCCATCGGGCACGTTGCGCGGAACATCGCACACTGCCCGCGCCGACGAGTGGCTGAACATCACCGGGGCCGCGCTCACCGCGAGCGCAGCGTTCATCGTCAGCTCGTGCACATGCGACAGATCCACGATCATCCCGAGCCGGTTCATCTCCCGCACCACCTCGACCCCGAACGGCGACAGCCCACCCACCGCCGGGAAGTCAGTGGCCGAATCCGCCCAGGGCACGTTGTCGTTATGCGTCAACGTCATGTATCGCACGCCGAGCGCTTGCAAAGTGCGCAACACACCCAACGACGAACCGATGCTGTGCCCGCCCTCGGCGCCGATCAGCGACGCGATCCGCCCCTCGCGCATCGCGTCGGCCACCCCGCCGGCCGTCGTGGCCAGGACCAGGTCGCGCGCGTAAGCCTCGGCCATCCGGTGGACGATGTCGACCTGCTCCAGCGTCGTCTGCACTGCCTCCGCTTCAGGCAGATTTGACGGTACCCACACCGACCAGAACTGCGCGCCGACCCCACCGGCCCGTAGCCGCGGGATGTCGGTGTGCGCCCACCCGGTGCCGCCGCGCACATCGATCCCGGCGACCGCGCCTCCGGCATGGCATCTCAGCTTCCAGGGCAGATCGTTGTGGCCGTCCCACACGGCCGGGGTGGAATGAGTCATGCGGTAAGAATGCTCCATATGGAGCAGGTACCGCATCCGGCGCGCGCCCTGGGCGTCGTAGTCGGCGCGCCGCCGTTTACCGCGATCATGGACTGCGTCGAAGTGGTCCTG
>NZ_QJUG01000011.1 GCF_003426775.1 Allorhizocola rhizosphaerae
GGCTGGACACAGGTCGCTTCTTCGATGCCACAACATCCAGTGTGGCCTCACGCAGCGTCGTGGTGGTGGTCATCACGGCACCTTTCCCGCCGAGTCCTCACTCAGCGTGTCGGTGCCGGAAACACCGTTCGTTACACAGTCTCCGCCAGCACTGTCGAGAGGCAAGGGTGTGCATCTATCACGGGATGATAAATCGAGCGCTGATACCTGCTGCCGATGAGACAGTGATTTGTCATGCCTCGCGGATGAGGATGGCGGTCAATGCCGATCGTGTGCCATGACGGGTTGGTTCCTTCAGTCGAAGCCGTCCGCTCGGGCGCGGCTAAGGTCCGGCCACGAAGTGGCCCGACCATAGCCGCTGCTGAAGACCCAGCCCACACGTGCCGGCGCTCGAGTGAGGAATCGACATGGCCCAAACGGTCCGGCGCGGTCGCTGGTTGATGCTGGCCGCGTTTGGCACGCTCGTGGCGGGCAGCCAGATTCTCTGGCTGTCGTTCGCGCCGATCACCTCGCAGGCACACGAGGCTCTCGGGGTTTCCGAAGGCGCCATCGGCGACCTGGCCGTCATCAACCCGCTGATGTTCGTCCTGCTGGCGATCCCTGCCGGTCGCTGGACGGACCGGCGGTTCGGTGCCGCGCTGGCGACCGGGGCTCTTCTCACGGCGCTGGGAGCCTCCCTGCGCCTGGTGGACCCGTCGTCGTATGCGTGGATGCTGGCCGGGCAATTCGTCCTGTCCGCCGGGCAGCCGCTCGTGCTCAATGCCAGCACGAAGGTCGCCGCCCGCTATTTTCCGCCCGCGGAGCGCACGGCGGCGATTTCTGTGGCCAGCGCCGCGCAGTTCGTGGGCATCCTCGTCGCCGCGATGACCGGTGCGCCACTGCTGGAAGCCGGTGGGCTGCAGCTGGTGCTAGCCTGCCACGCCGGCGTCGCCGTGGTGGCCGCGTTGGCCGTCGTGTTTGCGTTGCGCGTGCCACCGGCGTTCGCCACCGAGGCGACCGCCACGTCCCTCGGATGGTTGCGCCGCGATCCGCTGATGTGGCGCCTGGCCGGCCTGCTGTTCATCGGCGTCGGCGTATTCAACGCGCTGGCCACCTGGTTGGACACCATTCTCACCGGCATCGGGCGGCCGGGCGTCGCGGGCACGCTCATCGCCGTGGCCACGGTGGCCGGGATCGCGGGAGCGGCCGTGCTGCCAGGCATAGCCGCCAGGCGCAACCTGCGCCGAGGCATGCTCGTGTGCACAACCGTCATCACCGCGCTCGTTTTCGTCTCGATAGCGCTCGTCGACAACGTGCTTTTCACCGGTTTCGCCCTGGCCGTCGAGGGGTTCGTGCTCCTCGCCGGGTTGCCGATCGCGCTGGACTGGTCCGAATTGGACGCAGGGCCGACGCGCGCGGGCACCGCGGCCGGGTTTCTGATGCTCGTCGGCAATCTCGGTGGGGTCGTGCTCGTGCTGCTCGTGCAGGTGCTGCTCGGCAACCCGTATCTGGCTTTGGCCGCCATGTCGGCGGTAGCGGTGCCCGGGATCGTGCTGGCGGCTCGCCTGCCCGCTCGGGCACCCTCGGCCAAAGAGGTTGCCACGTAACGGCTTTATCGGGCTTCCAGGACCAGCAGCAGCTCGAACCGCGCCGTCGGATCGTCGAGGTCGTCGCCGAGCAGCTCGCGCAGGCTGTTGAGGCGGTAGCTGACGGTCTGCGGGTGGACGAACAACTCCGCCGACACCGCGGCACGGGAGCCCCAGTGCCGCAGCCAACTGCGCAGGGTCACGAGCAGGCTCTCCCGTCGCGCGGCGCGCAGATGGGCCAGCGGCGCCAGCCGTCGCGCGGAAAGCACGGCCAGCGCACCCGGGTCGCCGCGCAAGGCCAGCGTGCCGAGGTGGTCGTCAACGAAAACGGGGCCGGGAGCCAGGCCCATGAGCTCGGCCAGCCGCACGGCCTCGGGCACCTGGGCCCAGCCCAGCGTCGGGCCCACGACCGCCACCCGTCCCTTCAGCCCCTCGGCAAGCTGCGTCCGGGTCGTGCGCGGGCCAGCCCGCAGCAGGAGGACCGCATCGCGTCCGCGTTCGGCGACGACACCATCGGCGCTGTAACGAAATCGCGCGTCTCGTGCAAGGTCTGCCGGAAGCAGGACGGGCACCACCGCATCGAGCGACTGCCAGCCGATCCCGGCCGCGGCCGCGGCCACGACGCTGTGCGGTGCGCTGCCGCGCAGCAGGAGCTCCGCGAGCTGCCGCCGGCGCCGGTCGCCCTCGCCGGCCTGCTCACGCAGCTGGCGGGTGAACCCGTCGGTGCTCGCCGCGGCCAGCTCGTCGACGTATGCGCTGATCGCGTCCGACAAGTCGATGAGCATCTGCGTGTCCACCGGGCGCACGTGGGCCAGCGACTCGGACGCCACGCGGAACATCAGGCGCGACGCCGTCCGGAACGCGGTCAGCAGCGCCTCGGGGCCACGATCCTCGCGCGCCTCCGCGGCCCCGAGGGCGACGAAGACCTCTCGGAAGCGCAGCGGCAGCGCCGGTTCGCCGGTGCCCACGAGGTCGAGGAAGCGCTCAAGCGCCACCTCGACGGCGGTGCGCAGGTCGCGTTGGACCTTGGAGCCCTCGATTGTGGCGAAGGCCGGTGTCGCCTCGGTGACCGCGTCGGCCACCGCCCGCACGGTCGCCTGCAGGCGGGGCCGCATCGCCGCCGAGAGGTCCGCGGGGATGCTCTCCCAGGGGGTCGGGGACACCGGGGGCGCGCTCACGGACGTCATCTTGTCACGCGGTGATAAATCGCGTCCCGATTCCCGCTGGTTTTGGAACGATGATGTGTCTCGCGGGCGGAGAGACGATACTTCCATGCGGTACCGGACTTCCCGCCAGCATGTCGTAGAGATGTGCCGGACGATGCTCGAGCGTGGCTATCTCAAGGCGACCGAGGGCAACGTCTCGGTCCGCATCCCCGGGCACCGGCTCTACGCCGTGACCCCGAGCAACTACGACTATGACCGGATGCGCGCCGAGGACGTCTGCATCGTCGACTTCGACGGCAAGCACGTGCCCGACGACACGGGAGTGGGCCTCGCGCCGTCCATCGAGTGCGGGATGCACGCCAACATCTATCGCGAGCGGCCTGACGTCAACGCGATCGTGCACACCCATCAGCCGTACGCATCCGCGCTTGCATTCCTGCGCAAGCCGATCCCCGCGCTCACCGACGAGCAGGTGCGCTTCCTCGGCAGGCAGGTGGCGATCATCGACTACGCCCCGTCTGGCACCGGCTTCCTGGCCAAGAACGTGCAGAAGAAGGTGTCCGGGGGCGACAACGCGTTCATCATCGCCAACCACGGGATCGTCGCGCTCGGGACCGACCCGGATCGGGCCGTGTTCAACATGGCGTTGCTGGAGAAGGTTTCCATCGCGTACCTGCTGGCGTTGACCAGTGAGGCGGGCAGGGTCTACACCATACCGGCCGCGATCCGCGAGATCGCCTTCGCGAAGCTGCGCAAGGACGAGAAGCGGATCGCCGCGCAGATAACGGAGGCTGTGGAACCGTTGCGGGTATCGGATGAAGAGGTTTTGCCGAGCGCGGACGCGGTGGCCGCCGAGCCTGCCGCGCAAGCCAAACCAGGCTATGCCATCAGCAGCTATCTGGACGTGGACGACACCATGCGCCGGCTCAAGGCGCTCGTGGCGCAGCCCGTGCGCGGCCTGCGGCACGACGCGATGCTGGATGTGCTCAACTACTTCGAGACGAAGTGCCGGGCGAGCAAGGAGATCACCGATCGGGCGAAGCGGCGGATTCCCGGTGGGGTGCAACACAATCTGGCGTTCAACCATCCGTTCCCACTCGCGATCGACAGGGCGGAGGGGGCCTACCTGACCGACCGCGACGGCAACACCTACATCGACTTCCTGCAGGCGGGCGGCCCCACGATCCTCGGCAGCAACTACGGCCCGGTCAACGAACAGGTGGCGGCCGTGATCCGCGAGTCGGGCCCGGTGACGGGGCTGTTCCACGAGTACGAGCTCAGGCTGGCCGAGATCATCCACCAGTACATGCCGCACATCGAGATGTATCGCTCACTTGGCTCGGGCACCGAGGCAGTCATGGCCGCCGTGCGCGGGGCACGCGCCTTCACGGGCAAGAAGATGGTCATCAAGGTGGGCGGGGCCTACCACGGCTGGTCCGACACGATGGTCTACGGGCTGCGCGTGCCCGGCACCTATCGCATGAACGCCAAGGGAATCCCGTTCGGCGCCACCAACAGCACCCGCGAAACGTTCCCGCACGCCCTCGGGCAGTTGCGGCGCAAGCTCATCGAAAACCGGTTCCTGCGGGGCGGCACGGCGGCGGTCATCGTCGAGCCGCTCGGCCCCGAGTCGGGCACGCGTCCGGTGCCCAGGGACTTCAACGCGCAGGTGCGCCGGCTGTGCGACGAGTTCGGGGCGTTGCTCATCTTCGATGAGGTCGTCACCGGATTCCGGGTCGGCATGGGCGGGGCGGCCGGCTATTTCGGCGTGACCCCTGACCTGACCGTCTTCGGCAAGGCGGTGTCGGGTGGTTATCCGATGGCGGGCGGCGTCGGTGGCCGCGCAGAGATCATGGCGACCTTCGGCTCCGGCCTGGACGGCAAGAGCGGCGCGCACATTCAGGTCGGCGGCACGCTGTCGGCCAACCCACTGTCCTGCGCGGCCGGATACTTCGCGATCCAGGAGATGGCCCGCACGAACGCGCCCGTCATCGCCGGACGGGCCGGTGACCGGCTCACGCGCGGGCTGCAACGCCTGCTCGACAAGTACGGCCTGCCGTACGTCGCCTACAACCAGGGCTCCATCGTGCACCTAGAATGCAGCGGCGTGATGCTCATGGACATGCGCAGCCCGCTCAAGCTGCTCAAGGAGAACAAGCCGCGCAAGCGGCTGATGGAGCAGATGGGCGCGGCATATGCGGCTCATGGGATCATCACGCTGGCCGGCTCCCGGATGTACACCTCGATGGCCGACACCGACGAGGTCATCGACGAGGCGCTGGCGCGGTTCGACCGGGTGTTCGCTCAAGTCGAAGGGGTCTGATCCGGATGGCAGGCGTCCCGCCGCAGGTGCTCGCGATCGACCTGGGCACCTCGGGCATGAAGGCCGCCCTGGTGGCGGCCGACGGCACGATCACCGGGTGGGCCGAGCGGCCCGTGCCGCTGCAGGTGCTGCCCGGTGGCGGCGCCGAACAGGACCCGGTCGCCTGGTGGGACGCGCTGCGCGAGGTCGTGGCGGACCTCGGCCGGGACCATCCCGAGCACCTGCGCGCGGTCACGACCGTGTGCTCGTCGACGCAGGGCGAGGGCACGATCGCGGTCGATGCCGACGGGAACCCGCTGACCCAGTGCATCAGCTGGCTCGACATGCGCGGGGCCGCCAACCTGCGCCGGCAGTTCGGCGGGTTCCCGGCGTATGACGGGATCTCGGTGCGCCGCATCGTGCGCTGGCTTCGCCTGACCGGCGGCATGCCGTCGCTGACGGGCAAGGACCCGGCCGCGCACATGCTCTATGTGCGCGACGAGATGCCGGGGGTCTATGACCGTACCGCTAAATTCCTCAATGTTCTGGATTGGATCAACCTCAGGCTGACCGGTCACACAGTGGCCACCGTCGACTCGATCCTCACCTCGTGGGTCACCGACAACCGGGATGCCGCGCGGATTCGCTACTCCGAGGCGCTCGTCGCCGGCTGCGGCATCGACCGCGACAAGCTTCCGACCATTGTCGCCTGCACGGATGTGATCGGCACGCTTTCCCGCGACGCCGCCGCGCATCTCGGGCTGCCCGAATCGGTTCAGGTCGTCGCCGGCGCCATCGACAACACCGCCGCGGCGATCGGCGCCGGCACGATCGAAGACAATAAACCCCATCTCTATCTGGGTACCTCTTCGTGGATCGCCGCGCACGTCGCCCGCAAAAAGACCGACCCGGTCGCGCAGATCGCCGCTGTGCCGTGCGCGATTCCCGGCCGCTATCTGATGACCGCGCTGCAGGCCACGGCCGGAGCGAACCTGACCTGGTTGCGGGACAAGGTAGTCGAATATGACGATCCGTTGGTCGGGGCCGGACACGTGACCCGCGACGAAGGAAGCATCTACGACGCCTTCGACCTGATGCTCCGGAACGTCCCACCGGGCGCCAACGGTGTGCTGTACACGCCGTGGCTCTACGGGGAGCGCGCACCCGTGGACGATCCACACCTGAGGGCGGGCTTCTTCAACATCTCGTTGCACACCAACCGATCCGACCTGCTGCGCGCGGTGTTCGAGGGAGTCGCGCTCAACACCCGCTGGCTGGCCAAGGCGGTGGATCGCTTCCTCGGCGCACCCGTGACGTCGATGGTCATCACGGGCGGCGGCGCCCAGTCCGACGCGTGGTGCCAGATTTTCGCCGACGTGCTCGGCATCCAGATCCGCCGGGACGCCAAGCCGGTCGCGGTCAACGCCCGAGGCGCGGGCTGGATCGGCGCCGTCGGCGCGGGCCACATCACGTTCGCCGAAATCCCCGGGCTGATGCGCCAGGATCACCTCTTCGAACCGAACCCGGCCAATCGCGCGACCTACGATGAAGTGTTCGACGTCTACAAGGACCTGCACCGGCGACTGAGCCCGATCTACAAGCGCCTCAACCGATCCCGGCGCTGATCCCCGGGACCGGCCGTCACCCGCCGGTCATCGCGATTGGACAGTCCGCAACCACCGGTACGTTATGGAGCCGCCCGGACCTGGTTGCGACCACCGCGTTTGGCTCGGTACAGCTCCACGTCTGCCGTTTCGACGAGTTGGCGGGCGGTGTCTTGTGCCGCCGGGAGTATCGCCGCGACACCGATGCTCACCGTGACGACCCGGCCAGGCACCAGGATGTGTGGCTCCGCGAGCGCCACAACGGCGGTGCGCAGGCGTTCGGCGGTCTGGCGTGCGGAGTCGGCGTCCGTCTTGGGCATCACGACGGCGAACTCCTCGCCGCCGTATCGGGCGGCCAGATCGGTGTTGCGGACGTGCCGCTTCAGTTCGGCCGCGATGCGCTGGATGCATCTGTCGCCGGCCGGGTGTCCATAGTGGTCGTTGTAGAGTTTGAAGTGGTCGATGTCCACCATGGCCAACCCGAGCGTCGTGCCGGACTGTTGCGCGCGCCGCCATTCGGCTTCGAGCGTGTCGTCGAGCCGGCGCCGGTTCGCCAGCCCGGTCAGAGGGTCGGTGACGCTGAGCAGTTCCAGTCGTGAGTTGGCCACCGCGAGTTGCTGTGACCGCTCGGCGACCTTGCGTTCCAGCGATGCGTAGACCAGGGCGTTGTCCAGTGAGACGGCCAGCTGCCCGGCGATGAGCATGACGCCGTCAAGGCGCTCGGTGGAGAACGCTCCGTGGATCAGGCGGTTTTCCAGTAGCAGCAACGCCTGCAGGATGCCGCGGTTGAGGATCGGCACCGCGAGCAGCGAGCAGCATTCGAGGCCCGCGAAGTAGGGGTCCCTGGCGAAGCGGTCCTCGCGGGTGGCGTCGGCGACCAGCAGCGGTTCGCGGGTCCGCTCGGCGTATCGGACCACCGAAAGCGGGAGATCGCCCGCCTGGCCGGCCTCGTCGAGCGGTACCAGCCCGCTGTCCGCAGTTTCGGCCGTGGCAAGCATCCAGCGATGCTGGTCGTCGCTGCGCAACAGGAGGTGGATGCCGGTGGCGCCGGTCATGGCCGACAGCACCTCCGTTACCCGCGCCCGCAGCCTCGTGATGCTGGTCTCCGAGCTGAGCGCCCGTGAGGCGGCAAGGATTCCGAGCAGGTCCACGGCGCCGGGCGTCGGGGTGGACTGCCGGGCAGGCGGGCCACCCGATGTCTCGTCGGCTGCCTGCGCCGGGAGGTGTCGTCCAGCACGCAGTGTCGGGTAGGCCCGGTCGAGCTGGCGCACCTTTCCCGTCGCTCCCCAGGCCAGGTATTCGCGTCGCGCCTGACTGAGCAGTGACGTGCCGAGATATTCCATGCCGTGCGCGAGATGGAACCGCGCGGCTCGTTCCAGGATCAGCGCCCGGTGCCAGGGGCGTTGCCGCAGAAGGGCTTCTCGTTGTGCGGCGTCGAAACCCTGTGCGGCCGTTCGGAAGTCTCCCAGGGCCCAGGCACGCTCCGCCTCGACCAGCCGCAGCAGGTGAAGGAAGTTGACCGGTGCGTCGGCGGCGCGGGCGGCGATCCATTCGATGGTGGTATCCAACTCGGCCAGCACCGCCCCCCGCTCTTCGGCGACCGTGGACCGGGCCTGGCCGGCCAGAGCCAACGCCTGCAGCAGGTAGCCCCACACCATGTGGTAGAGCGTCACCAGCGCGGGCAGCGTCGGCATCAACGCCGCAGTCCTGTGCTGCAGTTGCGCCTGATCGCCGAGCAGGGCGACGGCGAGCGCGCCGTTTGTCTGGATGATCGCCATGACGAACGGGTCATTGCTGTGCATCTCCGCGGCCGCCCCCAACTGATCGGCCGCCAGGCTGCCGCCTTCGCCGCGCAGCAGGTCCACCAGCCGCTGGAAGGCCGAGACGACCTGAGCGCTCTGGTCGTTTCCGGTTCGCTGGGCCACGGCCAAAGCGGCCTGGCCGCCGGCGATGTAGCTGTCCAGCGATGGGGCGCAGTCGATGAGCAGCCGCGCCGCGACATCGACGATATAGCCGGCGTTCTGCAGGTCTCCGCCTCGGATGAGACCCTCGCGGGCGTGCTCGAACATCGGCAGGAGATCTTCGAGTGGTTCGAACCAGTGGCCGGCGGTCATCACGTAGAGGAAACGGGCCCGGGAGGCGTCCGGCTCGTGGCCCCGCTTGTCGGCCACGTTGAGGATCCGCCGCATCAACCGGTAGCCGGTGCGGTAATCCTGCCGCCGTGCGACCGTGACGACCATGATGTGGCTGATCGGACTCAGCAGTGTCCGGGCGGGGCCGTGTTCGGCCCAGATCCGGGTCGCCGTCAGGATCAGCCATGCCATCACGTCGTGATCACAGAAGAATGCCGCCGGCATGATGCGGCTCATCAACGTCCCGACGGCGAGCAGCGTCGGATCGGTGATGTCCGGGCGGCGCAGGTCATCGTCGGCGTCGCTGTCCTCCACCCAGCGGTACAGCGCGTCGAGCCCGTCCTCGATCTCGGCGCCGAGCTGCCCAGGTGGCGGTGCCGTGACGCCCAGCTGCCGCAACAGTTCAAGACCGAGGTCAACGGCCTCTCGGGGGCGGCTGCGGTTGGTCAGGCTGATCACCTGGACCGACGTCGCGTCGACCCGCTGCAGCGGGTCCTTGCAGAGCCGGTCGACCAGTTGGTAGACCTCGTCGGCCTCCTCCAGCCGGCCCAGCCCATACAGTGCGGCGTGGCGGCCGGTGTGCACTTTGATGAGCGTGGCGGTGTCGGTCGGGTCCGCCAGTCGCCCGGCGGCCGTCAGGCACCGCTCGACCACCGGGTGGTTGCTCAAAAGGTTGGCCTGCTCGGCGGCGCGCCGCAGCAGCTCGACGACCCGCCGCCGTTCAGCCGGATCGTGAAGTGCCGGATCGTGAAGTGCCTCCGCATCGGCGTCGAGCACCGCCAGGTACTGTTCGGCCGCGGCGGCGAACAGGTCGGGCCGGGTCGCGAGCCGTCGGGCCATCCCCAAGCGCAGGGCGCGCTGCCGCTGGCGTTCCATGTGGGCGAGCACGGCTTCCCGCGCCCGGTCGTGGCTGAATCGCACCACTTGGCGGGTCGCCGTCTCCCGCGCCAGCAGGCCGCCGTCCAGCGCAGGGGCCAGCTGGGACTCCAGGTCCGCGGCAGACCGGTCAAACGCCACGCCCAGCACGTCGAGCTCCACCTCGCCCCCGAGGCAGGCCATGGCCTCCACCACCGCCCGGGTTGCCGACGGGATGGCGTCGGCCCGGTCCATGAGTCCCACCCCGTCACCTTGGTTCAGCCGTTGCTGGAGCAGGGCCGGCGACCATCGCCAGCCACCGGCGCCCGGCTTCAGCACACCGTCGTCGCGTAGGGCGTTGAGCAGCTCCACCGTCTCGTAGGGATTGCCCGCGGTGTGCGGGATGATGGCCGCCGCCAGCTCTTCGGCCCGCTTGCCGTCCAGTCGCAGCATGTCCGCCACGAGGGCGGCCACTCCAGACACCGGCAGGCTTTCCAGTCGCACGAACCTCACCGCGTCGCCCTGCTGCCCCCAATGCGAGAGCATGCCCGCCAGCGGGTGGATGGCATCGACTCCCTGCGACCGATGCGCGCCGACCAACAGCAGCCCTTCCACCTCCTCCTGCCCGCTCAGCACGGCATCGATGAAGCCCAACGGAGTGCGGGCGGCCCACTGCAGGTCGTCGACCACGAACACCACCGGCCGCTCACGGGAGGCCACCGCGCGCAGAATCTCGACGGCGATGGTCTGCGCACGCACCTCCGCGGTCATCGGATCGCCCGGATCCGGCGGCACCTGCAGCAGGGTGGCGAGTTCCGGCAGGACCGCCGCGGCCAGCCCGGCGTTCGGTCCCAGCGCGGACAGAATCCGCACCCGGACCTTGTCCAGCTCCGGCTCGGGTTCGGCCAGCAGCAGCCGCCCCAGCGCCCGGAACGCCTGCGCCACCGCGTCGAACTCCAGATCCCGGCGGTACTGGTCGAACTTGCCCGTCACGAACCAACCGCCCGCGGCGGTGACCACCGGCCGAAGCTCGTTGATCAGGGCGGTCTTGCCGACACCGGCTGCCCCGCTCACCAGCACTCCGCGGCACTTGCCGACCATCGCGGCGGCGAAGGCCGACCGCAGGCCGGCGATCTCGTCGCTCCGGCCGACCAGCCGGGTCGGGGCCCGCAGACGCGCCGGGAAATCGTGCTCGCCCACCCGTACCGCAAATCCGTCGCGGACCTGGATCAGGTCATGCAGCAACCCTTCAGCCGTTTGATATCGGTTGTCCGGTTCCTTCTCCAGCAAGTGCATGATGATCTGTGACAGGTCGGCGGGCACGGCCCGATTGACCCGATCCGGCGGGAGCGGTACCCGGGTCAACAGGTCGTGAACGAGCCGCAGCGGGTCGCCGGTGCCAAACGGCGGCACGCCGGTGGCCAGCTCGTACAGCGTGGCGCCGAGCGCATACAGGTCGACGCGCTGATCCACGGGCCGGCCGGTGCGCCCGGTGGACTCCGGCGCCAGGTACGGCAGTGTTCCAACGATTTTATTGTGATGAATGAACTCTGGGCGCAGGCCGGCAAAGGTCGTCGCCAACGCGAAATCAATCAGGCGGGGTTTGCGTCCATCCTCGCTGAGCACGATGTTGGCCGGGTTGATGTCCCGGTGCACCACGCCTCGCCGATGCATCTCCGTCAGCACAGCCGCCAGCTCCAGCGCCAGCCGCAGCAACTCAGAGGCATCGACCGGCATGCGCGTAGCCGCCAGGGTGGTGCCGCCCAGATCGGCCAGCACGAGCGAATCCGGGCACGGAGGAGAGTCCGCCAGTGCGACCACGCCGGGAACCCCGGAGAGCCGCTCAAGAACCGCGCTCTCGTGCCGCAGTCGCTCGTCCCGCCCCGGCCCCAGCGGCTCCTTGCGAATCACGCTGCCGCCAGGCAGATACAACCGGCTCACCCGGGCGCGTTCGCTGGAATGCAGGATCTCCACCCGGACGGCCGCCCGCGTCAGATCCTGGACGAGCGATTCGCGGTCAGCTCCCATCCCGTACCCCTTCCGGAGCCTCGTCGGTGCGCACAGACCGCTTATACACTACATCGATGATCGCCCTAACATGCCACTGACACCGGCGAGCCGGAGTCGGGGACGCGCAACCGGCGGGACGTCGATCGTCGACAGCGACTCGACACCGGCATGGTACCGCCCGATCCACCCGCGCACGACCAAAGAGGCCCGCGAACACCTGCATTCGCCGATCAGAAGTGACATTTGTCAGCATGAACGGCGCCCCGCGCGGTCGTGTCCAGATAGCACTGTCGGGTTCGGACGTTGCGGACCGCCGTCGACGCCCGCGGCGCTACCCGGCGCGCACGACCTGGCATTGGCCAGGCCACGGCGACCAGCGCGTTCGCACCTTCCATGGAGGGCTAGGCAACGCGGCGCATGAAGGCATAGATCTGCTTGTCGGTCTCCATGATGTTGACCATCTGCCAGCCCCACTGCTCGACGACCTCAGCCGCCGCCATCACCGCCCGCACGCCGTGCCCTCGCATCATTGAATATGAGTGGATGGCCAGGTATCGATATGGATAGGAGCGTAGGTCCGCCCGGTTTTCCAGCACGGCCCCGGCCGTGACGGTCCGGAGGTTGGCGATCGTCTCGGCGGTCTCGATTTCCGGCATGCGGATACCTTACCGAGCAGATAGTTTTCCTCGTGTGACCAAGCTGCGTGTGATCATCGCATTGTTCGTGCTCATCACGGCCTCGGCGTGCACCGAGGAGACGCCCGCCTCGACCCCGCCCAGCACCGGCCCTGGCGCCGGCCCCACGGCGACCGGCGGCCCGGCTCAGGCATACCGCTCGAAACCGCTGGACCTGTGCCAGCGCACCGATCTGGCGCCGCTCACGGAGCTGTCGCTCAAGGTGGAGTCCACCAACCCCGAACCGCCCCCGTCCGGGCCGGGCTCGGCCTGCCTGTGGAAGATGAAATCCGCCAGCGGGCACATGGCGTCGCTGCGCGTGGAGGCCGTGACTCAAGGCTCGGTCGACGCGGCGCAAGCGGCCTTCAAGGGCCAGCAGGACGTCAGCGCAATGCGCGGCGATGGCGACATCCCCGGGCTGGGCGATCAGGCCGAGGGCCGGACGCAGGATTCGGAGCCGGGGTTCAAGCAGTCCGAATACATGATCCACATGCGCGCGGGCAACATGACGCTCAAGGTGTGGATTTCGGTGGGCGGCAACGCTTTCACCCCGAAGGACTCACTCAAGGACAAGATGATCAAGCTGATGCGCACGACGCTGGCGACCGTCTCCGAAGAGTGGAAGACCAGCTAGCCGACACGGAAACGCCGCCACCCGGGTCAAAGGGTGGCGGCGTTCAAACCGGCGGGAGGCTAGCCCTTGACCGCCTGCGGCCACTGCCCGTTGGGCATCTTGGTGTTGTCCATGACCACACCCCACAGGTCGCGGACCTCGCCGAGCGCGTTGATGAGGTCCTCGCCGATCTGCAGGAGCACGTTCAGGGCCGACTCGGTGATCTTGCCTGCGGCGTCACCCAGGGTGTTGGCCACGACCGCGAGACCGATGACCGTGCCGGCCTCGGTCGCGGCGTCAACGACCTTGCCGACGAGCGCGGTCACAATCTCGGCCAGCTTCTTCGCGAACGCCACATTGGACTTGGCCGCCTTGAACAGCCAGCCGCTGATGAACTCCGCCCGCGCCGTCGTCTCATCGATGGCGGCCTTCTGCTCGGCTACCTTCTCCTTGTACCGGGAGGCTGCCGGTCCGGTCCAGTTGGCAAGGTTTTCGCTTGCCGGGTTGGACGCCCGCGACGACAGATTGGACACGTTCGCCTTGACGTCGGTGGTCCACCTGAAACTGGCGATGATGAGCGAGACCACGGGGGTGTGCCGCTCAAGCGCGGTCCTGATGATCTCGGCGATGCGCTTCATGCCCTCGCCCAGCTCGTTCAGCTTCGAGTTGATCAGCCAGGCGAGACCCGCACCGGCCAACCCGCCGGCGATGAGCCACCACTTGTCCTTGATCTTCTCGACGCAGTCGTTGAAGGCGTTGACCGCCTTTTCCCAGCCCTCCCTGATCTCCTTCATGAACTTGTCGATCTCGGAGGTGAACTGTTCGGCCGATCCGGTAGGGGCCGGATGAGTCATGTCCTGAGGTCCTTTCCCAGCGCCTACGCGGTGTAGATCTTGTCGAGATCCAGCCTGCTGATCTGGTCGGTACGGTCGTATTCGTTGGCCATCTTGTCGCATGCTCCGGCGAGCTGGTCGAACTCCGTGACGGCGCCGGCCACGGCGGTGTTCATCTGGGACTGAAACTTCTGGTACGCCCCGTGCTGGACCAGAAACTCCGGGAACTTGCCAATGAAAAAGGCGGTCGGTCCAAGGACCAAATCATTGACGCTGCTCTTGATCGGCTCCATCGCGTCCGACAGCTCCCGCCACTTCTTGGCTTCCAGGCGGACGCAATCGGTGATGACCTTGACTTCGTCGCTCACTATCTGTCCCCTCCGTGCTGCGCTTCGCGGAAGACCTCAAGCGCCTCCGACCGAAGCTGCTGCGCCTCGGCCATCCTGATGCGGGTGCCGTCGCCGGTGACCCCGAGGATGGTTTCCTTCTGGTGCCGGACCTTCAGATAACCGCGCGGTCCGGTTATCGTGCTTTCCTGCGGCGGCGACGCGAGCTCCCGCTCGACCTTCTCCACCCGGTACATCTCGTCGCCGATGCGGTACAGCGAGTCCAGCACCCAGGCGTGGAACTCGCGATCGTCCTCTGGAGGCAGGGCACCCTCCGCCTCGGCGGCCCGCGGCACAGGCGCAGGCTGCTCCCCACGCCGGGCCGCCTCGCGCTCGGCCTCCCTGCGCTCCGACTCGGCCCGACGCTCCTGCTCCTGCCTGGCCAGCTCCGCCAAGGCGGTAGTCTCCAAAATCTGCTGCACACCGGCCGTGTAGGCGTCGAACAGCGCTGCGGCGAAACCGTCGGCCGCGACCGAGCTCTGCCAGTCCTTGCGGATGTCGACGTCGCGCACGAACCCCTTCGCGTCGACAGTGACCACTATCGACCCCGACGGGTCGCTGCCTTCATACTGCTCCCGCAGCTGCACCTTCCCGCCCATCGCGTGCAGCTTGTCCAGCGCCCTGGCTCGCAGCTGCTCTGGATCTCCCATGAAGTCCAGACTCGCCAGCTGCAGATCGTTGCTGCCCCATGGTTGCATTCCAGGTTCTCCCCTTGCCCGGGGCAATGCCCACTACAAAGCACTCCGCCTAGCGCACCCGAAACATCAATCCCCGGGCACGCCGAAGACGATAGCGTTATTAGCGCGATTTGTCAGACCTGGATTCGCCGCCGCCGGGCACGCCGCCTTAGGCGCTCTCGCGGGGTGTCCTTGGACTGGGGTAGACGGTCACGGCCGGTGCTCGCGCCGAGCGCCGTGGCGTCACCAAGTCACGAGACAGCGAGCCTGCACAGCTCGTCTTCCACCACTCCAGGCTCCACCCCCAGGTCGGCGAGGAATCGCCGGCCCGACGCGTCCTCGTCGGACAGCACGGAACGCAGCAACTGGACACTGCCGGCACTACCGCCGGCGCGCGTGAGCGCGACAGGGCTTGTCCTATCTCGACAGTGATGACGTCGAACGGCTTGTCGCCGGCCGATGAGTACCCACGGCGAGGCCGTTCCGGCCCTCTCCCACGTTGTGGGACATCATCGATGCTGAATGTGTGAATGTCGTTGTCGGCGCGACCTGCGACGGCATGGGAGCGCTCCCGTGCCCGATGCCTACGGTTCGTGTCCGGCTCACCGGTATGTCGAAATTGGAGGGTAGTGTCGGCCGCTGCGATGCCCGGACAACGCGGTCCGTGCAAAGCGAAATACCCCTCAACGAAAGGGCAGACCGTTGAGATCATTGCATCGTGTGGCCATTGCCGCGGGCGCGGGTTTGGCCACCTTCACCGGCGCCGTCGTGCTCGGCGTTGGTGCGCAAGGAGGAACGACGCCGCAAGTCAGTGAGCAGCTGCGGGCCGGGCCTGGCAGCAGCACCTATCAGATCAGTGCCGACGGTGGCCGCACCTGGAGCCGTCAGCTTCCCCGGCCTGAAAAGCTGCATCTGCGGCGGGGCAGCTTCGATCCGCTCACCGCGCCGGCCGCGCGGCAGCGCCAACAGCGCGGCAATGTCTACATTGTTCAGTTCGCCCATGCGCCGCTGGACAGCCAGCGAGAGCAGCTGCGCGCCCTGGGCGCTCGGCTCGGGGCATATCTGCCGGACGCGGCCTATGTGGTGCGCATGCCGGCGGCGGTCCGTGACAAGGTCGCGGCGCTGCCCTACATCCGCTGGGTGGGCCCCTATGAGCCGCAGGACAAGTTCGACCCAGCCCAACGGCCCGGCGAGGGCTCTTTCCGGTACCAAATATGGCTTGTAGAACCGGATCGCCACGACCAGAAGGCAGTCAAGGACCGCATCGAGGGGCTGGGTGGCGTCGTTCACCTGGCATCGGTCAACAACGCCCTCATCGAGGCCACGTTGGACGCGGCGCAATTCGCGGCGGTCGCGGCCCTCGACGAGGTGCTGTCGCTGGACCGGTGGTCGGCGCCGCAGGCCGACATGGACATCGCGCGGGAGGCAAGCGGCGCCAATCTGATCGAGACGGCGCGGGGCTACCGCGGCCAGGGCGTGCGAGCCGAGGTCATGGACGGCGGACTGCTGACCACCCATCAGGAGTTCCAGGCACGCCCGCCGCTGCTGCACACGGCCAACAACACCGACACCGGGCACGGCACGGCCACGTACGGCCAGATCTTCTCCTCCGGCGTGCAGTCCGCCTACCGGGGCCTGCTTCCCGAAGCCCAAGGCATCTTCGCCAGCTACTACGCCTACACCGACCGCTACGCGCACACCGCCGAACTGGTGAACCCGAGCGGCCCCTACCGGGCGGTGTTTCAGAGCAACAGCTGGGGCAGCGGGTTGACGACCGCCTACAACAACTTCTCCGCGGAGATGGATGAGATCGTGTTCGACCACGACATTCTCATCTGCCAGTCGCAGAGCAACTGGGGCACCCAGGATTCGCGGCCCGAGGCATGGGCCAAGAACGTGGTCGCGGTCGGCGGGTACTACCACCAGAACACGCTGAACCGCGGCGACGACGCCTGGAGCGGCGGGGCATCGATCGGGCCGGCCGCCGACGGCCGCATCAAACCCGATCTGTCCAACTACTACGATTCCGTCAACACGACCACCGATTTCAGCAATACCGCCTACCGGTCGGACTTCGGCGGCACCAGTGCCGCAACGCCGATCACCTGTGGCAGCTTCGGGCTGCTGTACCAGATGTGGGCCGACGGCGTCTTCAGCGGCGGCCCGGGACTCGGTCGCGATGTGTTCGACTCCCGGCCGCACGCGGCCACGGCCAAGGCCCTGATGCTCAATCAGGCCCAGCAGCACCCGTTCACGGGAACCACGCACGATCTGACCCGCGTCCACCAGGGCTGGGGTTCGGCGAGCGTCGGCAACCTCTACAACCAGGCGGCGGCCAACGGCTGGCAGCTGCCGATCCTGGTCAACGAGACCGATCTGCTGACCGTGGGCGCGACCAAGACCTACACCCTCACCACCGACGGCACCCAGCCGCTGAAGGCGACCCTGGTCTGGACGGACCCGGCCGGTTCGTCCAGCGCATCCAAGGCGCAGGTCAATGACCTGACGCTCAAGGTGACCGCCCCGAACGGGACCACGGCCTACTGGGGCAACAACGGGCTCAACGCGGGCAACTGGTCGGTTCCCGGCGGCTCGCCGAACACCGTCGACACCGTCGAGAACGTGTTCATCCAGAACCCGGCGGCCGGCACCTGGACCATCCAGGTGTCCGCCGACCTGCTCGGCGCCGACGGCCATGTCGAGACCGCAGCCACGGACGCCGACTACGCCCTCGTGGTGACCGGCAGTGTGGATGGGGTCACGTCGCCCAGCCCGAGCCCGTCGGCAACCAGCTCGCCGTCGCCCCAGCCGGGTAAGGCGTGCCAGGCCAGCTACACCATTGTCAACCAATGGTCGGGCGGCTTCCAGGCGGAGGTCAAGGTGACGAACACCGGCACGGCAGGCACCGCCGGCTGGCGGCTGAACTGGACGTTCGGCGCCGGACAGACCATCTCGTACGGCTGGAGCGGCATTCACAGCCAGACCGGCCCGGACGTCACCGTGGTCAACGAATCCTGGAACGCCACCATCAATCCAGGCAACCACACCAACTACGGATTCAACGGGACCTGGAACAATCAGAACAATCCCGTTCCCGTGGTGACCTGTACAGCGCTGTAACCACGGCGGTGTGGCCGCTCTCGCGATCGGGAGCGGCCACACCGCATCAGGGCGTGTGAGACGCGGGAGCCTTCGAGAATATGCCGATGCCTTCCGGGACGGGCAGGTCTCTCGCCCGCCGACGAGGTCGCCGTGCGCCTCGTCGACAGCCCGGTAGAACCGTCCACCGCCCACTTGCGACAATTCGATCCGAGCTTGCCGGCCCCGCAACGCCTGCGCGGGTTGGTATTCCTGGGGCCGGGCCACCTGCACCGGACGCCCTGCGGGTAGCAACGGCCACGAGGTTGCCCACCGGCGGTGACACGGTCCAGCTCGGCCCGATCAGGTGAAGATGGCCGCGAAGCTCTCGCCCCGGTTCAGGCGGTCGATCAGTTCCAGCACTGCCGCCGGTCCACCGTGCTTTTCGGCCCATCGGCTCACCCGGCAGGCACTCTCAGCGTACAACTGCTCGCCGGTACGGGCAGCGCGCCACTGCGCCAGGGTTTCCGGCAGTGTCTGGCCCGGCTCAGCCCGGCAGCGATCGGTGACGGTGTCGGGCAGTAGGTAGCGGCGGTCGTCGGAGACCAGCACAGCAAGCCCTTCGTCGAACCATTGTGGGACATCGGATCCGGGCAGAAGGCGCTTGTGGAGCTCGATATGCGCCAGCTCATGCGAGGCGATCACTACGTCGACGCCGCGCGGCGACAGCACGATTGCGCGGTCGGCAATGGCCTGGCCACGCTCACCACCTCCGCCTATGCGCTCGTAACACCGGCTGGTAAAGCAGACCAGGACCCGTGGTGAGCTGTGCCGGCCACCGTAGAAGTCGGTTACGCGCCGGCTGGCCTGGTCGAAGACGCTGGCGGCCTGCTGGCGCTGCTCGGCGGAGACGCCCCGCTCCACATACAGCTGCGGCTGCGCCTCAACGAGCCCGAAACACGCCGGGCAGACCGTCGCGGTGGCAGTGGTAAAGATCAGCGCTGCGGCCGCCACAACGACCGTCGACACGACCGCCGCGCCGGCGAACCACCACAGTTTACGGCGGCCGGGTCGCCTCGGCGGCCGGCCTCGATACGACGAGGTCATCCCACTAGCCTTTCGCTACCAGTGATTCAGAATCATTGTCGCCCGCATTGGCACCGTGCATTGAGCATCCGAATTGGACAATGGGTGGCCGGGTGGTGGTGCGGCACACCAGCCGCGGCGCACCGGATCCGGCTCGGCTGGGCTCACGCCGGAACTCGGGCCTTCGCCGCCGGCGGTGTCGCGTCGTCCGGCTCCTCAAGCCTGGCCGGGAGTGTGATCGACGCGCATAGGCCGCCCGTGGGCCGGGCGAGCAGGGCGAGCCGGCCGCCATGCGCGGCGGCGACGGCGGCCACAATGGACAGACCGAGCCCGGAGGAGCCGGTGCGCTCGACGCCGAGTCGCTCGAAGGGCTGCGCCAGCCGGTCGACCTCCCGCTGGTCGAGCAGGCGCCCGCCGGTCTGGACCAGCAGCACCGCCTCCTGTCCGGTCACCAATCCCATGATCTCAATCGATCCGCCATTCTCGTTGTGTGCCACCGCGTTGTCGACGACGTTGCCCACCAGCCGCGCGAGGAGCGCGGGGCTGCCCCGCACCACCATCGCCTGCGGCACGTCCACGGTTACGCGCAGGCCCTTCGCCGCCGCGTCCGTGTGCCGGTCGTGTAGCGCTTCCCGCACGAGGTCGCCGAGGTTGACCGGGGCGATGTCGGCGAACGATCCGTGCTGGGCGCGGGCCAGCACGAGAAACCCGTCGAGCAGGTGATCAACCCGGTCCAGCTGCGTACGTAGCCGGTCTGCGAGCGCGACGGTGGAGGCGGCCGGGTCGGGCTTGGCGACCGCGACGTCCAGCGAAGCCCGCATGGTGGCCAGCGGGGTGCGTAACTCATGCGAGGCGTTGGCGACGAAGCGGCGCTGCGCGGCGAACGACGCCTCCAGCCGTTCGAGCAGGTCGTCGATGGTGTCTGCGAGTTCTTTCACCTCGTCGGCCGGGCCGGCGACGCCCAGCCGTAGATCCAGGCTGTCCGAGGAAATGCGTCGCGTGGCGGCCGTGATGTGCCGCAGCGGCCGCAGCACGCGTCGGGCCAGCACGCGGCCGAGTACCAGCGAGATCAATGCCATCAGGACCAGCGCCACGAGCGAGGCGGCAAGAAGCTGGCGGGTCTGCTGCGCGTGCACCGCTGCCAGCTGGTCCTCCAACAGGCGGATGCGCTGCTGCGCTTTACCCAGTTCACCCTGGACAGGCGGATTCGTCGCGGGAACGGTGCTATTCACATTGCCGCCGGCAAGCAGAAAGGTCAGACCGAGCAGTCCGGTACCGGAAACGAGAAAGACGAGGGCGTACAGGACCGTGAAGCGGGTCCCGACGGTCCCGTTGCGCAGGCTGATCACCCGTCCAGCATGCCCGGCGTCGCATAACAGCAGCATGACAAGGTCGGTTCGCTCCGTGTTAGGCGCTGACACGTACAACCATCGGCATGTTTACCATCAAACTCCTCCGGCGGGAGTGCGCGGCCTTCCGCCGCCCGGGACGCCTGATCGCCCTCGCCGCCGCAGCCGCCGCCGTCATCGCACTGGGCCTGCTGTCCTCCGCGGGCGTCCGCGCCGAATGCCCCGGCCCATGCCCGCCGACCCCCGTGGCGGACGACGGCACGATCGTCAGCGACGGGTTCTGGTTCCTGCATCGCGACCTGGGTCGCGAAGGGAGCATCACGGCGCGGATGACTTCGATGACGGGTACGATCACCTACCCTCCACCGGATCACGACGAGATCGTGCCGGGGCTCGTGCCATGGGCCAAAGCGGGAATCATCATCAAGGACGGCATGCGGCAAGGCTCGCCGTATGCGGCGCTCCTGATGACCGGAAGCCACGGCGTGCGTCTGCAGTACAACTACCGGCACGACATCGCCGGCACGGCCGGCGGCGTCTCCGAGCAGTCCCCACGCTGGCTACGCTTGAACCGCTCGGGCGACACCATCACCGCCTCCGAATCGTTTGACGGCAATCAGTGGAGCGCCGTGGGAACGGTGACGCTGCACGGGCTGCCGGAGGTCGTGCAGGTCGGCCTCTTCGCCACCTCCCCGGGCGACCTCACACTCCAGAGGACCGGCCTCGGCGGCGCGATCGAACAGGTCCGGTTCACCCAAGCCGTCGGTACCTTCGACAACGTCACCGTCGAGGGCGGCGCTGCGGGTGCGTGGCATAGCGATTCGGTCGGCGAGATGAACCACACCGATTGGGAGAAGTACCACCATGCGTCCGGAGCTGTAGAGAACGACGGGGTCATCACGGTCAGCGGCAGTGGAGACATCGGGCCGATCGGCGAAGGTGCCGCTGGCGTCGACATGCGTCTGCTCGGGTTGATCGTCGCGTTGATCATCGTGATTGTCGTCTCGGCCCGCTACGGCGCCGGTACGGCACGCGAGACGACCGCCCGGCCGACGATTGCCGCCCGTGCGGTCGTGCTCGGGGCGGCCACGTTCCTCACCACGGTGGTGGCCGTCGGCATCGTCCTGCCGGTGGGCGCGGCGATTCTGGCGGGCAACGGCGCCACGGTGCCGCCGCTGCCGGCGCTGACCACCGCCCGCGTGGTCGTCGGCCTCGCGATGGTGATCGCGCTGTGCGCCGTGCTCACCTACGGGCTCGGTGTGTGGCTGCGCCGCGGCTGGGCGGCCAACGTCATCGGCCTGTCGCTGATCGCTCTGCCCTACATGGTCACGGCCGTCCCGCTGCTGCCCGACACGTTCACTGAGTGGCTGCTGCGGATCACCCCGGCCGCCGGCTTCGCCGTCCGGCAGACGGCCGTGGAGTATCCGCAGGTGACCGCACATTACGCGCCATCGGCCGGGTATTTCCCGCTCCCGTGGTGGGCCGGGCTCGCCGTGCTCTGCGCATACACAGCGGTCGTCGTGCGAATGGCCCTCGGCCGGAAGCCCGCTTCGAACACCGACTGGCGATAGACCCGAAGCGGACTCGCAATCCGGCCCAGGCGCTCACCTGAGCACGGTCGCCCGAACGCGTTTCGGGTCAAGCCTCTTCCGGGTCCTGTCCGAACGCGGCGCGTCCGCCATCGATGGGAAGGACCGCGCCGTTGATGAAGCCGGCCGCGTCAGATAGCAGGTAGGCGACGGCCGAGGCCACTTCGTGCGGTTGTCCGAGGCGGCCAAGGGGATGGAGTCGCGCCATGTCGGCCTCAATCCGCGTCATGGCTTCGTGCGTCTGCTGTGCCAGGAAGGCTTCGTACCGTTCAGTCGCGATGGATCCGAGCGCAAGTGCGTTGGTGCGGATGCCCCGGGGTCCGTAGTCCACGGCCAGTGCCCGGGTGAGACCTTCAGTGGCTGCCTTGGCCGTCGCGTAGGGCAGCGCGCCCCGCACCGGCCGCTGCGCCTGGTGGGACGAGATGTTGACGATGGCGCCAGGTGTGGCGGCGGAAAGGAACCGGCGGATGGCGGTAGCGCAGCCGACGACGACGGGCTCGAGGTTGAGAGCGATCAGATCGAGAACATCGCGAGCCGGTGTGGAATCGAGTGCGGCGTCACGGAAGACGGCGGCGTTGTTGACCCACCCGGTGAGAGTTCCGGCAGCCTGCGCCAGATCCGCGGCCTGTTCGGTCACGGTTTGCTCCGCCGCGCTGCCAACGGCCGGCACGACCCGGGCGCCGGCGTGGTGGCTCGTTGTCCAGGTCAGGGCCGCCGGGTCGAGGTCAATGACCACCACGGTGTGGCCGTCGTCGAGCAGGCGCTCCGCGATTGCTCGCCCGACACCACGGCCACCCCCGGTAACCACGTAAGAGCGTCTCATGAGCTCACTTTGGCACCATCGCGCGGCGGCCGCCCGCAGGCGCCCGGCTAGGACTCCGCCCCGCGGAAGATCGTGTTGCTCTTGAACAACCACGCCACACCGAAAGCCAGTACCGCCACCGACTCACCCCACAGCATCGGCCGCACCCGGCCGATCACGTCGTCGGGCAGGAAGGCGTGTCCCAGCGCGGCCAAGCCGAGGCCGAGCAGGATGGCCGCGCCGCACACGTAATAGATGACGTTGCGGGTCTTCTTCTGCTCGGTCATCGCGTGCGGAAGCACCGACCGGGGAAACAGGAAGAAGCAGAAGCAGACCATGCAGAGGAACAGCACCGCGGCGGCGATCCCGTGGATCGCCCCGACCGGGCCGCCCGCCGCGGTCACCAGAAGCTGCTGGCCCGGCACCGACGTCGGGAACATGGCGACGCAGATCGCGGCGAGGCCGGCGATGGTACCCAGGATGTCGTCAAGCCTCGTGTAGCGGTAGAAGATGAGGAAGACGCCCACGGCGCAAAGGCTTCCCACGAAGATGTCGCGCATGCCGGTGTGGTAGGCGCCGCTGATCGAGCTCAGCAGCTCCGGCCGGCCCACCTGCAGGGCGTGGCCAATGGTCACGACAAACGGTAGCGCGATGCCGATGGCGCCCACGCCGACGCGCAGTCCCCGGATGGTCGCCGAGTCCTGTGATACATGTGCCATACCTCTAGCTACGCCGCTGATTGCAATATGTCAATAAAAACCACGCCGGCCGGTGCGGCGCGCCGTACCGGCCGGCGTGGTGTCAGCCGACGTGTTGCTTGCTAGCGTTGCGTCGGAGGGATAGGCCCACCCGGCGCGTGGTAGTTGTCGCCGTAGTAGCTGCCGACCTTGTCGCGATACACGGGATCGGTGAAGGTGTCCGGATCAAACTCGGGAGCAGACTTGATCTGATCCTTCGTCCGGTCCACATAGACCTTGCGTTCCTCACGGTCTATATGGTTGACGGTACCGGCCGGAAGCAGCACCTTCTTGCCGAAGACCCACGGACCGGTGTCGACGACCAGGCACTGGGCGCCGACCTCGTGGCTGGCATCATCGACCTTGCCGATACCTCCGTCGACGGCCTCGACCTTGTAGCCGGTCAGGCTGGCACCGTTCACCGCCACCTCGTCCCGATAGCTCCACGGGTCGAAGGTGTTACCCGTCCCGGCACCGGCGATCGGGCCCGGCGTCTGATATCGGGGCTCCTGAGGGTCCAGCGCGTCCATTCGCACCTGCCTCCTCATTCGAATCGACTGCATTGTCCATCTACGAGTACCCAGACATCGGCAGATCCATACGCGACGGCGGCCGTTCAGCGCGCGCCTCAAGCAGGAGCCCGCCGGGTGAGGCGCATCTGCTCCTCCTCGATCCAGGTGGCACCGCGATCGTGCGAAATCTCGCCTATCCACAGCGCCGATCCGGCCGTGATGTCGGTGAACCGCCAGCGCAGCCACGGCTCCTCCTCGTCGCTTTGCAGGACGATCTGCCCGTCGACGGGTCTGCCGATGAACCGGCGCACCCGCGCGTTGATCGGCTCGATCCAGGTCGAACGCCAGGCGTCCATGGCCGGGTCGTAGAAGCGGACGGTGGTGCCGTGGAAGGCGCGCATCCGGGAGTCGCACGGTTGGTCGCGGCCGGGCACGATCCACGTGTCCTGCACCGCCCGCCCGCCCGCCCAGGACCCAGCCGAAGTGCAGCTCTCCCTCCACCTCCAGCGGTTGCCCGGCGCTGTCGGTGCCCGACCACCGCACGGCCCACGACCCCACGAACCGGCCGAACAGCATGAGCTTGTCGGCGTGTTCCGCGGCCGGGCCGGACACGTGCAGGGCCTCGATCAGCCCGTTGTCATCCGTGACTTTCCGCTTTCCGTTGTCCTACAAGCACTTTGGCAGACCCTGGTCGAGGTCGTACCAAAGATCGTCGACATCCTCCAGGCCGACCGACAGTCGAGCACGTGCTCGCCCAGCCGGAGACCCGCATGCTGTGGCACCTGACGGGGCCCGATGACTACATCATCCACGTGGCCGCCGTGGACCCGGCGGACCTGCAGCGGTTCGTGCTCAACGAACTCACCGCGCGGCCGGAGGTGGCACTGGTACACACAAATCTTATTTTTCGACAGTGGCATGGCAGGCCGCTTCGCCCTCCGAGGGCCAAGGCGTAGCCAGATCGCGGGTTTCTTGCCAAATCCCGCCGATCGGTTTCGCCATGGGCAATCTCGGAGGGCGGCTGGCAACTGTTGCCGCCATGCGGCTGTTGCGGGCGGATGCACTTTTCACCGGTCTCGTCGGTGGGTTCGTTGAGCGTGCTCGTCGACGGGGACAGGATCGTCTCGCCCGCGCATCACGCGCGGCTGGGCCGCAGCTCCACCGCGGTGCGCAATAGGTCGACCGCGGCGGGGATGTCCGCGTCCGCGATGTTGCCATACCCAATCACAAGTGTTGATGTGGCGTGACCTTTCCATTGGTACGCCGAAAGGTCCATCAGGCGCAGGCCCCGGGCAGCGGCGAACCTGACGGCGGACGCCGTGTCGGTGCCGGCCGGCAGGTGGAGCAACAGGTGAAGTCCCGCGGCGGTACCGGCGATGTGCCCCTGCGGAAACCGGCGGGCAAGCGTTTCGACGAGCAGATCGCGGCGTACCCGGAACCGCCGCCGCGCCGCCCGCAGGTGCCTGTCGTACCAACCACGGTCGATGAACGAGGCCAGCGCGAGCTGATCGAGCACGGGCGGCGCGGACGCGACGGGATTGGCCGACCGCACGGCGGCGGACATCGCGCCGGGCGCGATCAGCCAGCCAAGCCCGAGCGCGGGCGACAACGTCTTGCTCACCGAGCCGAGAAGGAACACCCGGCCCGGATCCATGCCCTGCATGACCGCGACGGGCCGGGAGTCGTAGCGGAACTCGGCGTCGTAGTCGTCCTCGATGACATACCCGTCCACCGTACGGGCCCAGCGCACGAGCTCGTTGCGGCGCGCGGGCGACAGCACCGTGCCCGTCGGAAACTGGTGTGCCGCACCGACCACGGTCGCCCGCACCGGGCCGCGGCTCGGTAGCTCGCCGACCCGCAGGCCGTCGGCGTCGACCGGGACGGGATGGACGCGCAGTCCGGCGCTCCGCGCGGCCTCGCGCAGCCGTGACCAGCCCGGATCCTCAACCGCCAGATCGGTGATCCCGGTGGACCGCAGGGCTCGGCACACGCGCACGAGCCCATCCGTGATGCCCGCGCACACGGTCACGGTCGCCGCGCGCAGATCGGCGGCGCGGGAGCGTTTCAGGTACTCGGAAAGGATTTGGCGCAAAGCATGATGCCCGGCGGGATCGGGCAGGCCCAGATCGTGGCGCACGGCCTCGCTGATCGCGGCACGCACGGTCTCGGTCCACCGGCGACGGGGAAAGGCCCGCAGATCGGGCAGACCCGGCGCAAGGTCATATCGCACCGGTTGCGACCGCGCACGGGCTTCACGCCGTTGCGCCACGGCACCGTCGGTAGTCCAGGCGACCCGGGTCGCGGAGCCGACCTGCGCCGCGAGATAGCCCTCGGCAACCAGTTGGGAGTATGCCTCCGTGACCACCCACCGGGAACACCCCAGTTCCTCGGCGAGCGTCCTGCTCGGCGGCACGGCATCGCCCTCTGCCAGCCGCCCGTCGCGGATCGCGGCGCGCAACGCCCGCGCCAGGCGCACGTGCCTCGGCCCGTTGCCAGGCTCGACTTCGAGCAGTGTCGCCCACGCGAAATTGGTCTGGGATTCCGCCACGATATTGGAGCGTACTGCCTATCCGAAACCGGGATAGCGTCGTCGTCATGACGAACAACCTGGTTCTCGGCGCGATGCTGTTCGGCACGGTGCTCGACGAACGCCGCGCCTTCGACATCCTCGACCGCTTCGTGGACGCGGGCGGCACGTGGATCGACACCGCCAACTGCTACGCGTTTTGGGAACACCCCAGCGGTTTCGGTGGGCAGAGCGAGCTCGTGCTGGGCCGTTGGCTCGCCCGCCGCCCCGGCGTCCGCGACCGGGTCACGATCAGCACCAAGGTCGGGTGCGAGCCCACCGAGGCCGGCCGGTTCCCGGAGACCGCCGAGGGCCTGTCCGCCGGCACGATTCGCAAAGCTGTCGAGGGCAGCCTGCGCCGGCTCGGCACGGACCACATCGACCTTTACTGGGCGCATATGGAAGACCGGCGGACACCGCTTGAGGAGACGGTCGGCGCCTTCGGTGAGCTGGTGTCGGCGGGCGTCGTTGGCCGGCTCGGCGCCTCGAACCACGCCGTGTGGCGGCTGGAGCGGGCCCGCCGGCTCGCCCGCGAATCCGGCGTTGCCGGATACACCGCCGTGCAACAGCACCTCACCTACCTCCAGCCGCGCCCCGGCACGCGCCCGACCGTCGTACACCGCTTCGGCGCCATCACCGACGAAGTCGTCGACTACGTGCAGAGCCATCCAGAGATGGAGATCTGGGCTTACACCCCTTTGCTTTCCGGCCGGTACGCTCGCGCGGACAGGCCGCTTCCGGAGGAGTACCACCACCCGGGCACCACCCGCCGCCTCGCCGTGCTCGACGAGATCGCCGCGGAGACGGGCAGCGACCGCAACCGCGTGGTGCTGGCCTGGTTGACCGGCGGGGAGCCGAAGGCCACCCCCGTCGTCGGCGTGAGCACCACGGCCCAACTAGACGATGCCCTCGCCGGGGTCAGCCTCACCCTGACCGCCCACCAACGCAACCGCCTCGACTCAGCGGCCTGACTCAGGACTCGGGCTCGGGCGGGGCAAGCCGGCCGCGTGCCGTCTCGCGGTCGAACAGCCCGAAGCGGTGCGCCATCTCCAGCCACGCAAGGTCCACCGTGGACGCCCGCGGAGCGAGCAACCCGTCGGGCTGCGCGGTGAGCGCGGGATCCAATGTGGACCACTCCCCTTGGGCGCCGGCCCGGCGGCGGCTGCGCGTATTGCTCGACCGTCCCGGTGCCGGCGAAGACTCGTGTCGTGGAGGTGCGTTCCGACTCCACGAGTTTGTCGCCTGTTAGCGCAGTTTTGCCCTTAAGTACTCGGGTTCCGGGGTTGACAGGTGTTGTGGTACTTGTTTGACTTTCGCCGGGGGTATTTCGCCGCATGTAGATCTTTGACTGCTCGCGATCACTTGGACGCGGACGCTGTGGCTATCCCTGATCTGCACTGATCGACCGGATTCATTCAGGGAACGGGAGCTTTGAATGGAACTGTCAACGAAATCCGAGACGAATCGCCGCGCCCGGCTACCGAGAATGATGGCGCGGTCCCTGGCCGCGCTTCTCATCTCGGTGACCGGGATGGTGGCACTCGCGGACGCCGCTCATGCCGACGCTGTTCCCGGCGGAAAATTGTTCGCCGGAGGCACATTCACGCAGGCCGGCGGGAGCACGGCGACAAACATCGCCGCCTGGAACGGGGTCGACTGGTCGGCACTGGTCGGGCCCAACGGTGAGGGGGCCGACAGCCAGGTCACTGCCATGACCATGTTCCAGGGCGAGCTCATCGTCGGCGGCTCGTTTCTCGAGGCCGGCGGCGAAATCGTCAGCGGCGTCGCGAGCTGGGACGGCACGGATTGGGAGCCACTGGTCAGCTCGAACGGCGCGATCGGACTGGCGATCCTGCCGCTGGGCTTTGTCTCCGACCTTGAGGTCTTCAATGGAGAGCTGTACGCCGGCGGGGCCTTCCCCCGTGGCGGCGGCCAGGATGTCAACAACATCGCGAAGTGGAACGGGACCGACTGGCTGCCCGTGACCGGCCCGTCGGGCACCGGTGTCCTACAGGGCGGCAGTGACGTCGGTGCCGTCGTGTGGGACATGACCCTCGTCGATGGTCAGCTGATCGTCGCGGGCCGGTTCGACACGGCCGGTGGCGTGCCGGCCAACAGCATCGCCGCGTGGAACGGCACCACGTGGTCGTCATTGGACCAACCGGCCCTGCAGGACCTCACCATCCTGTCGGTGGAAAACTACAACGGCAGGGTGGTCGCGGGCCGCTCCTATGTCGTGGACAACTTCAACGTCAACGATGTGGCCTGGCGTGACTCGGGCGTGTGGTCGGCGCTGGGCGACACCTTCAACGGCAATGTCCGAGACATGACCATCCACAACGGCCTATTGGTGGCCGGTGGCCAATACCAGACCATCGGCACCACGACGGTCAACCGCATAGCCACGTGGAACGGCAGCACATGGTCGGCGTTGTCCGGACCATCCGGCGTGGGCACCAACGGCGACGTCTTCGCGGTCGCTTCGCACTGGGGCTTCCTGTTTGCCGGGGGCTTCTTCAGTAATGCGGGCGGCCAGACAGTCGCCAACATAGCCCGCTGGAACGGCAGCGCATGGTCCGCAGTCCCCGGAGGCGGCTTCGCGGACACCGTGCCCACCGTCTTCGAGCTGCTCTCCACATAGGACGGTCGCAAAATCGATCGCATGCGGGCCGGCGCACTGGGCCGGCCCGCACTGCTCTATCCCACAAGCGATCCGGCGCGTCAGTTGCAGCCGCCGCGACTGTCGCGTGGTGACGACCCGATCTCGACGAAGGAGACGGCGGCCGGCCCACAGACGCTGTTGGCCTTGCTGCCGTCGGCCTCGCTCGCGACGGATGCGGGAGCACCACAGCCCACGTCAGCGGCTTCGCTTGCCGGCCCGCAGACGCTATCGCTGGATGAGGAGGCGCCGGCGGTGAGGTCGACCTGGATGGCGCGGGCGGCTTCCCAGTCACCGTCGAGCGCGGCGACCACCGAGCGGGCCTGCTCGTATCCGGTGGCGAGCAGGAACGTCCGGGCGCGACCATAAGACTTGGCACCGATGATGTAGAAGCCTTGCTCGGGATGGGCGAGCTCGTCGACGCCGTGCCGCGGCACGGTTTGGCAGGAGTGCACGTTGGGGTCGATCAGCGGTGCCAATGCGCGGGTGGAGCCCAGGATCGGGTCGATGTCGAGGCGCAGCTCGTCTGCGATGGCGTGGTGGGGTCGTGCTCCAGTCGCGTTGACGATGACATCTGCCTTCACCGTGCGCCCATCGCTGGAGACAAGCCCTTCATCGGTGATTCTGTCGACGAAGAATCCGGTGTGGACGGCGATCTTTCCTTCCTCCACAAGCTTTTTTGCGGCGGTACCGATCGAGCCGCGCGCGGGCAGGGCGTCGGACGCGCCATCGCCGTATGCCCGGGACGGATCGAGTGCCCGCAACACCCACTGCACCGCGGTGTCGGCGGTTTCATCGGCGAGGTCGGCCAGGGAAAGCAGCGTGCCTATGGCCGAGTGTCCCGCGCCGACGACAGCGACCGTCTTGCCGGCGAAGTGCGCCCGCAGGTTGCCTTGGACATCCGGCATGCCGTCGAATATCCGCCCGCTATGCCGCGCCTCGGTCTCGCCATATGCCGGTAGGCCGTTGCCGCCCACCGGGTTGGGACTGCGCCAGGTGCCTGAGGCGTCGATGACCGCGCCGGCGAGCAACTCCGTGCCGTCCGACAGACGCAGGACGAAGGGCGCGTGCTCACGTCCTGCGGTGCGCACCCTGTCGAAGCCTGCCCGCGCGACGGCGATAACCCTTGTGCGGTAACGAATATGCGGTGCAATCGATGGATGCGCCGCGAGTGGGGCGAGGTAACCGTCGATGAGCTCCCGACCGCTGGGTAGGTCATCGGGATCGGGCTCGGCCCAACCGGTGGCCTCGAGCAGAGCGCGGGCGGCCGGGTCGGTGTCGAGCCGCCAGGGAGTGAACAGCCGCACATGTGCCCACTGCCGAATGGAGGCGGCGACCGTGTCACCGGCTTCGACCACCACGAACGGCATGGCACGGGCTGCCAGCTGGGCTGCACCGGCCATGCCGACCGGGCCTGCGCCGATCACCGCGACGGGAAGTCCTGAGGTGCTCATGGTCGCGTCTCCTTCGGATGTCGGCTTATTTTGAAACTTCTCAAATCAGGTGCTTATAGGGGCGGCCCGTGAAGGATCTACCGGATTTAATAACGACCGCGGCGGCTTGGCCGTCGCGGCCTACTCATCATAACGTCAGGCTGCGCTCGCGAAGTACTTGAACGTGCCGCCCATCCACTCGGGCGCACACCTCGCGCCCCGTGCCGATGCCGACGGTTGTCGTGACTACTTGGCAATCCACATGGCCGCAGCTGCGACGGCGGCGCCCCAGAATGGGGTGACGAGCCAGGCGATGGCGAAGTCCCGCAACGTCTTTCCGGACAGGCGACTGAAGTTGAATCCCGCCGTGCCGGCAATGCTGCCGGTGGACACCTGGGTCGTGGTCATGGGCAGGGCATAAAGGCCACCGAGGCCGACGAGGGACGCGGTGGTGAGGTTGGCGGTAAACCCGTCGTAGTGGCTCAGCTTGATGACGTTGTCCCCGAGGCGCCGGGCGACGCGGATGCCGAGCAGCGATCCCGCGGTCATGGCGATGGCGACGAGAAGGCTGACGGTCTCGGCCGAATATCCGGCGGGTATGAGAGCGAATCCGCCGATCGCGGCGATCTTTGGCGTGTCGTTGAGGCCGCGGGCACCGCTCGTGGCGCCGGAGGAAATCCAGTGCAGCACATCAATTATCTTCCGTTTGCCATTGCCGTTGGCGGCGCGGGCGGCCCCACGCCTTGCCAGCGGCCTGATCGCATAAGCCAGGGCCAGAGAAATGAGGTAGGCGACGAATACGGAGACAAGCAGCGGGGTGAGGACCTTCTGAATGAGCCCCTGCCATTGCACCGCCGACGCGTCGATGACGAGTCCGGCGCCGACCAAGGAACCCACTACGGCGTGGGTGGTCGACACGGGCAGCTTCGTGATCGTTGCGAGCGTGACCCAGGACGTCGCTCCGATGAGGACAGCCAGTGCAAACGCGTTGGTGGGCTTGCCCGTGAAGATGCCCGAAGAAAAGAGCTTGCCCATGCTCCGTCCTAATTGGATCGACAGCAGAGCGCCGACAGCGGTGGTGACCGTTCCCCACAGGATCGCGGTGCGGTAAGCGGTCACGCCTGCGCCGGCCAGGGTGGCCACGCCTTTGGAAACGTCATTGGCCCCGTTGGCAATCGCCAGCCCCACCAGCATGATCAGAATGACGATAGTCATCCACTCAGTGTTCAGTCAAACGTAAGCCAGTCAAGATTGACTGCCGTCCAGCTTTTTGTACCCCAGCGCCGGCCTGCGAGAATTCTGGTTGGAAGTACGCTGAATTAGAAGCCCGTCGAACCACCGGCCATGGCGGCACTCGGTGCTCGGCCCACAGCAAAAATCTTGATGGGAACACCGATGCCCCCTTCGCCGGCACCCTGTTTGGGTAAGTATCTAATTAGGCCAACATCAATTGTCATTCCCTCGTACAGCCTTGACGCGCTCGGTCAATTAGACGACCATAAAATTTGAGCCACATCTAAGTACGGCTCTTTTGTGGATCCCACCATCCCATCGAGGAGACCTGGACCATGAGTTTCCAACCGCAAACCATCGAGCGTGACCTGCGGCTCTTCACCACTCACGGCCTTCTCACCCAGCACGAGGCCGCGCAGGTTCAAGAGATGGTCACCGACAATTTCGCCTTCGCGGCCGCGATGGGCAACGCTGAGTCCATCCACGTGCACGTCAACGCCGAGCAGATCGAGGGTCTGCCGGGCGAAGACGCGCTGCGGGCCGCCTGCCGCGAGTCGCATGGTGACGACCGGGAGCGCAAATTCATTTTCGACTCCGGCCTCAACGTCATTTTCGCGCTCGACCCGACGGCACAAGACGAATTCATCCCCGGCGCGGTCACGCGCCAGAAGCCCTACGTGGATCACGTCGGCATCGACCTGCGCGACGAGACCGACGCCACCAAGGCGATCTTCGACGCGATTCCAGCCGCCGCAGCGAAGGCGGGCTGGCGTCACGTCGCCCAGGAAGGTCCGGTTCGGTGCTGCCACGTCGAAATGGGACCCAAGCACTGGGTCTACCCGCCGGAAGGCCCCACGGGCAACCGCCGGCCGATCGAGTTCGCCTTCGGCGAGCTCAAGCAGTCCGATGTCTACCTCGGCTGCGACTATCGCCCGATCGACCCCGCGCATCCGCTTGCCACCATGGCGACAGTCGCCAGTACGGTCGTGCAGCCGACCAAGGTGTACGTGTTCGAGGAATGCTCCTGCAACGTCAGCCCGTCCGAGGGTCTGGTCGCCGCGTTGAGCAGCCGCTATCCGGACGCCGACGTCCGCGCCTTCGACATGGCCAAGCCCGAGGGCCTGCTGCCGTTGCCACCCGCATTGTTCCTGGCCATCGAATCCAGCGGGTCATCCGCATTGCCCGCGCTCGTTGTCGACGGCCAGATCCGCACCCAGGGCTGGCTTCCCACGCCCGGCGACGCCCCGGCGATCGTCGAGCAACCCGGCCCCGCCTTGAAACCCGACGCCTGCTGCGCCACCAACTGCTGCTGAAGGAATGAGCATGGACATCGTCGTGTACGTAAGCAATGACACCGACCGCCAGCAGATCCTCGACCTGATCGGCACGACGACCGTGCCGGACGGCTCCTCGATCCGGGCGGTGAACCTCTACGGCGCCGAACTCGACGGCATTCCCGCCGTCGTGCTGCAAGTGATGCGCATCAAGCGATCGGGCACCATGCCGCTGACCGTAGTCGACGAGAAGCCCGTGCTGTCGGGCGAACTGCCCACCGCGCAGCATTTCCACGACTACCTCACCAACGGGGTGCAGGCCGCCGCGGGACTCGTCGACCGGGCGGACTCGGCCGTGGACTTCCCCACCGCCAGCCGGATGCACATCAGCATGTTCGTCAGCGACCTCAACGAATCGGTGAAATTCTACGAGGTGTTCTTCGGCCAGCCGCCCACCAAACACCTGCCCGACTACGCCAAGTTCGAGGTCCTTGAGCCGCCACTGATCATTTCGTTCAACCCCGACCGCAAGCCCACCGCCGGTGGCGCCGTCAACCACATGGGCGTCCAGGTGAAAAGCACCGACATCGTGATGGCCATGAAGGAGCGGTTCACCGCCGCCGGATTCCTGACCGATGAAGAGGTCGCGACACCGTGCTGCTACGCGGTACAAACAAAAATCTGGGTCGGTGACCCCGATGGCAACCGGTGGGAAATCTATGTGGTGACCGAGGCCGATGCCGATGAGGGCTGCGGCGTGGACTGCGCCTGCTACGCCGAGATCTCACCCAGCCGGGTTGCCGAGGGTCTCGACGAGTCGAAGATGCGGGTGTCACTGTGACAGCCGCGACTCCGCCCGCCAGCGACCTGCGCGCCGCGATTCAGCTCCGCTACGGCGGCCGGGCCGCGGCCCAGGTCGCCCTGGACGAACCGGCCGCGGCCGCGTGTTGCGGAACCGACACGTCTTGCTGCGCGCCCCGGCCCACCGGCGTGAATGCCTTCTCTGAAGACCTCTACGACCTTGAAACCCTTGATGGTGTACCGCTGAAGGCCGCGCTGGCCAGGCTGGGTTGCGCCAACCCGACCGCGGTGGCCGAGCTGCAGCCCGGCCAGATCGTCCTGGACCTCGGCTCGGGCGGGGGTCTCGACGCGCTGCTCGCCGCGCGGCGGGTTGGCCCGTCCGGCCAGGTGTATGGAGTGGACATGACCGACGAGATGCTATCGCTGGCCTGGCGCAACGCCGCCGAGGCCGGGGTGGGCAACGTGTCGTTCCTCAAGGGCGACATCGAACACGTGCCCATGCCGGACGCGTGCGTCGACGTGGTGATCTCCAACTGTGTGATCAACCTGGCCGCGGACAAGCGCAACGTGATCGCCGAGGCATGGCGTGTGCTCAAACCGGGTGGCAAGTTCGCGGTCGCCGACGTCGTGATCCGCGGCGGCTTGCCGGAGAATTCGCCGTTCTCCGACGCGTTGCGCCAGGACCTCTACGCCTGGGGCAGTTGCGTCGCGGGCGCACTGTCCGATGTGGAATATCTGGCGATGCTTACCGCCCAGGGTTTCACGGGCGCCCGGGTCGACGTGCTGCGCGGGCACACCGCGAGCGACCTGTTCCCGTCGGGCCTGCCCGACTACGCCACCCTGGAGCCGGCGGAGACCGTCAACGCCATTTTGGAGCGGTTCGCCAGCGCGGTCGTGCACGCCGACAAGCCCGGGGGTGTCACGTGATCCGGTTCATCGCACTTTCCGGATTTCTCGGCGCCGGCAAGACCACAACCATGACCACCGCCGCTCAACAGCTGCGCGAGCGCGGCCACCGGGTGGTGGTGATCACCAACGATCAAAGCGATGACCTCGTCGACACGGCCATGGCCGGACCCGGCGCCGGCGAGGTGACGGGCGGATGCTTCTGTTGTCGGTTCGAAGACCTCTATGCGGTCACCAACCGGCTCGTCGCCGAACACGACGCCGACGTGGTCATCGCCGAGTCCGTGGGCTCGTGCACCGATCTGACGGCGACCGTGATCCGCCCGATGGCCGAGTTGTACGGTGAGCGGTTCCGGGTCGCTCCACTCACGACAGTGGTTGACCCGCTGCGCTATCTGCGGTTGCTTCCAGACCTTGAGCGCGGCCCGGCGGGCACCGATCTGGCCTACCTGTTCGGCCGGCAGCTCGAAGACGCGGCAGTGATCGGGCTGAACAAGACCGATCTGCTGGAGCCCGACGAGGTTGCCGAGATCCTCCGCTCGCTGCGCGACCGCTATCCCCGGGCCACCGTCGTCCCCTACGCAGCCGGGCGCGGGGACGTGTCGGGTCTGCTGGGCGCCTGGTCGGCCGAGCACATCGACACCGGCGTGGACCTCGACGTCGACTACGGGCGCTACGGGGTCGCCGAGGCGAAACTGGCCTGGCTCAACCAAACCCACGACGTGCGCACGGCGGCCGGTTTCCGCCCCGCCGCTTGGGCCCGCGACGTGCTGCACGCGCTCGCTGCGCGGTGCCGCGCGGCCGGATACGTCGTCGGCCACGTCAAAATCATGATGATGAACGGTGATCAGCCGCTGGCGAAGGCCAGCCTGATCGACGCGGACCGGCCGCCGATCGTGGACCTCGACCTCACCATTCGGGTCGAGGCCGCACGGGCCGTGGTCAACGCCCGGGTGCAATGCGAGCCCGCCGACCTCGAACGGCTGGTCGCCGAGGCGGTCGCGGAAAGCAGCCGGGGCCTGCAGGCCGAGCGGTGCGACGACCGGAGTTCGTTCAAGCCCGGCCAGCCTAACCCCACCCACCGGATTCTCGTTGCCGCGGAGTCGTCATGACGGCACCCAATCTCGACCGTGCGGTCCGCGACCGCTACACCGCCGCCTCGCAGGAGTTCGAGCCGGGCCTGTGCTGCCCGGTGGACTACGACCCGCAATTCCTGCGGGCGATCCCACAGGAGGTGCTCGAACGCGACTACGGCTGCGGTGATCCGGTGTCGCATGTGCGTCCGGGCGAGCGGGTGCTCGACCTCGGCAGCGGCGCGGGCAAGGTCTGTTTCATCGCCGCGCAGATCGTCGGAGCGACCGGCTCGGTGATCGGTGTCGACGTCAATGACGACATGCTGGCACTTGCCCGCTCTGCACGGGCTCCGGTGGCCGCCGCGCTCGGCTACGGGAACGTCGAGTTCGTGAAGAGCCGCATCGAGGATCTGGCCTTGGATCTGGAATTCCTCGACCGGCACCTGGCCCGGCACCCGGTGGGCAGCAGCACGGCGCTGGACGATCTGGCCGAGCTGACAGATCGGATGCGCCGCGATTCCCCGCTGATCCCGGACGCGAGCATCGACGTGGTGATCTCCAATTGCGTCCTCAACCTCGTGACCACGGAACGCAAACGCGATATGTTCGCCGAACTGGCCCGCGTGCTGCGCCCCGGCGGCCGCGCGGTCATCAGCGATATCGTCGCAGACGTCGATGTGCCGCAAGCGATGCGCGCCGACCCGCACCTGTGGTCGGGCTGCTACTCGGGCGCCATGCGGGAGGACGAGTTCTTCGCCGGTTTCCTCAACGCCGGGCTGACCGGGCTGCGGGTCCTCAAGCGGGAGGACCGGCCATGGGAGACGGTCGGTGAGGTGACGTTCCGATCGGTCACCATCGAGGCGCACAAGCCCGCTGCGCCGCCGCCGTTGGACGGCGCGATCACGGCCACCTATCTCGGCCCGTTCGCCCGGGCCCGGATAGACACCGGACTGGAACTTCCCCGGGGGCTACCGGTCCGGCTGGGAGGAACCGATCTCGCAGCGGTCCTCACCGGCGCCTACCGCGATTACGTCCAGCTGACCGACGCCTCCGGGCTAGGCCTGCCGGCCCCGGTAGCTTGCGGGCCGAGCGGATGTTGCTGAACACCGCGCCGCTTCGGCGTGAAGCGTTGCCCTGCCGAAGGATCCTTCGACAGGGCAACGCCTCGTGCGTGCTATTTCCCGATCGGGCCGCAAGCCTCGACTTTCGCGGCTTTGCAGGCGTCCCAGATCACCTGGTAATAGGAGTGCTCGACCGGCAGGTAACCGTAGTCGCGATTGGACGAGATCAGGCAGGCGTCGCCCGTGCACCAACCCTTGGCGGCCAAGTATTCGGCGTTGATTTTCAAGGTGGCGGTACGGATTTTGTCCCGCAGGTCCTGCGGCAGTTTGCTGCGCATCACCACCGGCGAGTGCGGTGCCTGCATCTTCCAGAAGCTGGTCAGCTGGTCGCGGGTGACATCGCCGGTGCGCACGGCGTTGTCGAGCTGGGCGTCGGCGACGAGGCCGACCTGGCAGTCTCCTTTGACGACGGTGCGCGGGATGGTGTTGCCGGCCGGCACGGTCAGCCGCTTGTAGTCCCGGTCGAGTTTCAGCCCCGCCTTTTCGAATTCGAAAAGCGGCAGCAACGTCGAGGTGGAGGCCGGGTCGGGGAAGCAAACCGTCTTGCCGCGGAAGTAGTCGATGCCACCGGTGGCGTTTGCCGAAGCAGGGGCGATGCCGAGAATGGTGTAACCGGGTGGGTCGCCCTTTTGGTGCTGCAGCAGTCCGGCCGGCTCGATCTTCGCACCGTTCTGCACGGCGAGCGCGTAGGAGAACGCACCGAGCTGTGCCATGTCCACGGTGCCACTGATCAGGGCCTCGATCACGCCCGCATAGTCGGCGGCCTGGAACGTCTCCACCTTGATCCCGACCTCTTCGGACAGTGCCCGAACGAACAGCCCGTAGTGGGACTGGAAGCTGTTGGCCTCCCCCGCCGGCACCGCGGCGAAAATGATCTTTTCCGGCCAGCCGCTCGAAGTCGTGGCCGCGGTCTCTTTCCCACAGCCGGACACGGCCGCCACCAGGGCCAGCGCCGCAAGCACCCGCGCAACCATCTCAGGCCCCGGATACGGCGCAGGCGCCTGAGGCGGGAACGATTTCCAGCTTTGATGTCATGCCGAGCCTCCAACGATTCAACAATGTTCACTCAGATCATGAAGATACATTGATGATACAAAGCTCTGCGATGCCAATGACGCGAAGGCGACTTAGGGCGACAGCATCCACGAAGGACGCTCCAGCGGGGCACAAAAGCCCATGATCTGGCCATGACGGGGATTGACTGACCCAGGCAACAAATTAGATGATGGCAAAAATTTGTCGCTATCTAACTAACCTTGGGTGCCGAAAGATGTGCGGGGTGTATTGGGGGCAGGAATGGTGATCTTTCAACCCGATCTCAACCAGACTGGCGCAGGGCGTGCTGCGCGGCATCGTGAAGCAAGTGGGCTTTCGTCAACGCGCGGCGCTCAGGGCCGGGGTGGCGAAGAAGCAGCTCAGATTGGCCAGCATGGGCTGACTGACCCGGTAATAGACCCACGTCGCCCGCCGCTGCGACTCGACCAGGCCGGCCTCACGCAAAACCTTGAGGTGAAACGAGATCGTGGGCGCGGTGACGTCAAACTTTTCGGTCAGATCGCAAACACAGACCTCGCCGACCCCATGGGAGGCGATCAGCGACAGCAGCCGCAACCGGACCGGATCAGACAGCGCCTTGAAGACCCTAGCCATGTCCGTGGCTTCGGCCGGGGTCATCGCATCCGCCGCCAACGGCGTGGTGCCGCACGGCTCCGCGAGTATCAACTGGCTCTTCACCTGCGCCATGCTTCCTATCATGACTGGCGGGAACTAGGGATGCAAACATGTCGTTTGCCAGCCATCCATCTGCTGGGCGGCCGTCATGGTTGACCAGACCATACCCCCACTGTCGCAACGGCCTTTGGACTCTGCCACCGCCGGCGACCTCGCCCAGGCGTTCAAGGCTCTCGGCGACCCTGTTCGGCTTCAGATACTGTCCCGCATCACCTCCGCCGACGGTGGCGAGGTTTGCGTCTGCGACATGCGTCCAGGGTTCGACCTGACCGGGCCGACCATTTCCCACCACCTCAGGTTGCTGCGCGAAGCGGGCCTCATCGACGGGCAACGCCGCGGCACCTGGGTTTACTACCGGCCCAGACGCGAACGCCTTGCAGTTCTGGCGGCACTGCTCGCCGTCACCCCAGCACTCGGCTGACTCCGGCCAACCGCACGGCCACCTCAGCGCTATCGCGCCTGGGGTGGCTCACCGCACCGTACCGACAGGAGAACGACACCGTGACCGCACTCGCCGAGCCCACCGGCACCGCCCCGCCAACCGAACCGCTCACCGTCGCCGACCTTGCGCTGGTCTTCAAGGCCCTCGGCGACCCGGCCAGGCTACAGCTCCTGTCCATGATCGCATCGGCTGCCGGGGGCGAGGTCACCGTGTGCGATCTGAAACCCGCCTTCTACCTGACCGCAGCGACCATCTCACACCACTTGAAGCTGCTGCGCGAGGCGGGCCTCATCGACGGACGCAGGCAGGGCACCTGGGTCTATTACCGGGCGATCCCGCAACGGCTGCAACAGGTGTCCACCTTGCTCAGTCGATCGTCTCACACCGGTCTCGCGGTGACCGGTTGCTCGCCCGTGGACCAGTAGTCGCGCCGGTGGAACACCAGCGGTGCGCCACCTTGCAAGGTGTCGTACCGCAGCACGCGCCCGATGATCAGCTCGTGGTCTCCGGCCGGGTGGCTGCCATGATGGGCGCAGTCCAGGTATGCCACGGCTCCGCTGATGATGGGTGATCCGCCCGGGGACAGGCGCCAGTCCACATTGGAGAACTTGGCCGGGCCGGGTGTGGCCAGGATCTTGCTGATGTGGGCCTGATCGGCGGCGAGAATGCTCACGGCGAACCCGGGCGCGGCGGCGATGTGCGGCCAACTGGTGGAGGTGTGTGCCACGCCGAAGCCGATCAGCGGCGGCTCCAGCGACACGGAGAAGAACGAGCCTGCGGCCAGACCGACGGGCTGCCCGGCCGACAGAGCGGTGATGGCTACTACCCCAGTGGGAAAGTGGGCCAGCAGATCCCGAAAGCTGCCGGCCGCAGGCGTTGAGGACATGACGGTTCCTTGACGGGTTGGCCTTCTCAGGCGCGGCCGCGGGTGACTTCGTAGAAGTAGGGTGCGGCGGCCAGGCGGCTGATGGCGTCATACAGCTCGCCCGCCTCCTGCTGCGGGGGGACCTCGGCCAGCACGGGGCCCTGGACACCGCGTGCGGCGCCGGGGAATTCGATGACGGGCGTGCCGATGTCGGGACCGGCGGAGCCGATCGCATATTGGGTTTGCTCTTTGATGTACTCGTCGTAGGACTCGTCATCGAATGCGGCGAAATACTTCTTGGCACCGGCGGTTTCGGCGGCGGTTTCGATCAGGGCACGGCTCATCGGCTGGCCCTGCTCGTGTGCGGCGGTGCCGATGGCGGTCCAGAAGCCGGTGAGCTCACTGGTGGCGTCGACCTGCGCCAGCGCGCTGGCCACCCGTAGACCCCGATGTGAGTTGTCCAGCATGTCCGCCCAGTCGGGGTTGATGTCCTTGCCGTACAAGACTTTGAGGCTGAACGGGCGCCAGGCGACGGTGAACCCACGCTGACCGGCCGCATCCAGCAGCCAGCGGGAGGCACGCCAGGACCAGTAGCAAGCTGGGTCGAACCACAGGGTGACGGTGGACATGGACGCGAAACTCCTTGCTTCGGTGGTGATTTTGATGTCTGTGGATCAGGACGTGGCGCTGGGCTGGAGTGCCGCCTTGACAGCCGGCGCGACGTGTTCACCGAACAAGCGCATGGACCGGTTGCTCGCGTCGAAGTCAAGACCGCCGAACTGGAACCAGCCCTGGAACATGTCGACTCCGGCCTTGGCCTTGTCCAGGAGCTGCTCGGTGCACTGCTGCGGGGTGCCGAAGATGATCCGCCCCGCATCGACCGCGGCGTCGAACGGCAGCCGGGTGATTTTGTCGAACCACGCCTTGTGGTCCTCGTATCCCTTGTCCACCTGTGTGCTGCTGCTGATCATCACGGACGCCTCATGGCCGGCGTTGAGCCACGCCTCCAGGTGAGCCTGTCCGTAGGTGCGCGCCTCCTCCTCCGTTTCGGCGACGAAGATGTGCTGCAAGGTCCCGTATTTGCCGCACGGCCGGTCGGGGTGGGCGGAGGCCCATTCTTCGCGATAGATGGCCGCCGTGCGGGTCGTGTCGGCGGTGTCCAGGAAGGCCGTGCACAGGTTGACGCCAAGCCGGGCGGCCTTGCGGATGGACTTCTCGCTGATGCCCGCCATCCAAATCGGAGGATGCGGAAGCTGAGTGGCCTCCGGGATCAGCGCGACCCCCTCGCCGTGCCACGGTCCGGTCGAGTACTCACTGGCGCCGCCCTCGGCAAGCAGCTGGCGGACCAGCGCGAAGCTCTGGTCGAACAGGATTTCGCTCTCGGCACGCTGCACGCCGAACCCGGCCTGCTCGTGCCCGGCCAGCCCGCGGCCGAGCCCGATCTCCAGGCGCCCACCGGTGAGCACGTCGAGCATGCGAATCTCCTCGGCCACCCGCACCGGGTGATACAGCGGGAGATTGAGGGTCATCGCGCCGAGCCGGATACGGCTGGTCAGTTGCGACATGGCAGCGATCATCAGGTGGGGCGAGGGCACGAGCTGGAAGCCGGCATTGAAGTGATGCTCGGTCAGAAAGTAGGTGTCCAGCCCGACCTGGTCGGCGAGCTGTGCCTGCTCCAAGGTGTGCTGGTAGGCGGCCGAATGCGGGTATTTGCCGTCCACGGGCCGCCACGCGGAGGCACCGTCGGCGGTGGCGGAGGTGATGTCGTACACGGTGAACTGCACAGGTGGCTCCTGGTTTGCGGGGCATGCTCGCGCCCGGCGGCAGCGCGGTGCCGCCGGTGCTGCAGGCGATGTTGTCGTGGCTCGGAACTCCCGGCGGCCGCTACTACGGCCGGGTCGAGAGGGTGATCAGCTGTGGGGCACGGGTCGCGTTGACCTTGGGCACCAGCCTGGCCAAGGGGTGCACGGGATCGATGGGCCGGTAGTCGCAGCCGTTGTCCTCGGCGACGACCTCCAACTCGCCGAAGGCGAACTCGATCGGCCTGCCGAAACCATCCGGCCCGTCGGGCGGATAGAGCCAGCTCTTTTCCGGCACCTCGCATGAGCAGCCGCGCACCGGCTCATTAGGCCCGCCCTGGCGCACATGCCGCCATCCGGCCGCGGTCCCCTTGCCCGGCAATGCGTCATAGATGGCGCGGCTGTGCTCGCTGTCCTCACGCAGATCGATGCCCAGGTGGTCGACGAACGGCAGATCGCGTGTGACGGCACCGGGAATGAGGTCTTCCTCGGCGATCGGGCCGCTGGTGAAGATCACCCCGAGGCCGCCCGGGAAGGAGAACTTGTGGAAGTTCTTCATGGTGCGCTGGCTGGTGACGCCCTGGGCGGCGATCTTGGCCACCGGCAAGGCGGTCACGTCGTCGCACTTGATTTGGACGTGAATCGACTCGGCGATGCTCAGGGCATCGGCGAACACAAATCCGGGCTCGAACAGCGAGGCGATCAGCGCCTGCTCGTCAGCGGAGATGAAACCCTCGCTGCGGAAAAATTCAAGCGGCGCCAGGGATTGCGCGGTTGGCTGGCTGCTCATCGTTGTCCCTTCGTCTCGGCGGCCAACTCGGCCACGGCGTCGAGCAGTCGGCTGACCTCTTCGGCGGTGTTGTAGACATAGAGGCTGGCGCGCACGTTGCCGGCGCGGTTGTCTTCCTCGTGCAGCTCGTTGAAGAAGTAGTTCAGCGCGCAGTGCTGCCCGGCGCGCACGGCCACACCGTAGCGGTCGTTGAGCAGCTGCCCGACCTCGGCGAAATCGCGCCCCACGATATTGAACGAGACCACCGCGACCCGGTCGGCCGGATCGGCCGGCCCGTAGACCTCGACGCCGTCGATGGCCGACAGGCCGGAGAGCAACTGCTGCATCAGCTGGTGCTCGTGGGCGGCGATGTTGTCCAGCCCGATGCCGTTGAGGTAATCGATGGCGGCGGCCAGGCCCAGAGCTTCGGCGATCGGCGGGGTGCCCGCCTGCCACTTGTCGGGCAGGGTGGTGAACGAGCAGTCCGACAGCACACACCCGTCGAGAGTCGGTGCGGCGCAAGCGGTGGTGTCGATGGTGCCCCCGCCCAGCACGCCCGGCACCAGGCTGATGGCGTGCTCGCGGCGGATGTAGAGCACGCCGATGCCGGTGGGGCCGAGCATCTTGTGACCGGAGAAGGCCAGGAAGTCGCAGTTGAGCTTGGTGACATCGAGGCGCAGGTGCGGCGCGGACTGAGCGGCGTCGATGAGGAACAGGATGCCGCGCTCGCGGCAGATCTGGCCGATCTGCTCCACCGGGGCCCGGTTGCCCAGGATGTTGGTCACGTGGGCAAGGGTCACCAGCTTGGTGCGCTCGGAAAGCAGGCTGCGGAACGTGTCGAGGTTGAACTCGCCGTCTCGGGTTGCGTTGAACCACCGCACCTTCACACCGTGCTTGTTGGACAGCCGCATCCACGGCGCCATGTTGGAGGTGTGCTCCAGATTGGACAGCACGATTTCGTCACCGGGCTCGAAGTCGAGCGTCGCGGCCACCAGATTGATCGCCGTGGTGGTGTTGGACGTCAGCACGATCTCCTCAGGCGACGCGTTGAGGAACCGTGCGATCGTGGTCAGCGAGTCGTCGAAACGCTGGGAAGCCCGCATCGACAGGTCGTAGGATCCGCGGTGCACGTTGGCGCGGAAGCTGGTGTAATAGTCGGTCATCGCTTCGATGACCGATAGTGGCGTCAGCGAGGATGCGACGCTGTCAAAGTAGGCCACCGCGTCGGAGACGGTGGGAAAGTCGCGGCGCACGGCGTGCACATCGAAAGCCGTGACGAGCTCCTGCGGAGAGGTCATAACCACATCTTGACACTCGCAGCCGCAGCTTTCAATAGCCGATGTCAATATCATTTTCCATGACTTGTATTATCAGCGAATGTTGTTGTTATGAGCCGCCGCGATCTGGTTGAATGAGCATATGACCGATGTGGTGCGGGTGGACGTGCTAGCCTCCCCTTCCCAGACCGCAGAGCAATGGGCGCCGGTGTTCAAGGCCCTGGGCGACCCGGTGCGCCTGGAGATTACCCTGCTTCTGGCGCAGCGCCCACGCAGTGTCAAAGAACTGCAAGAGGCACTGGGGCACAACCAGGCGCTGGTGAGCCATCACCTACGGCTGCTGCGCGAGCAGGGCGTTGTCACCAGCGTCGCCCGAGGGCGCAGCAACGTCTACGAGATTCAGATCGACCCCCTGTCGTGCCTTACGCAGTGCCTGATCTCGATGACCAGTCCCTATGGCCCCGCGTGCACCTGCCCGCAAGAGCCTGCCGAAAGCTGACAGTCCCCTCGCGCGCACCTCATGCATGCCCAAGGCGATCGACGAAAAGCCGACAATCGCATATGGCCTGCCGCCGTTACTGTAGGTAATTGGTTGATGCACTTATTCGCCTTGCGGGCGGCGGATAGCATCGGGCAGTCTTGCTAACATCAGCGTCTCTTGATGCTGCATAGATGCAACTTTGTCGTTTCCCGCCTGATTCTGGCCTGACCGGGGGAGCCCGCATGAGCACGCCACAGTTTTCACTGCAAGTCACCGATGTGTCCGCCGGATGCAAGCCATCCGATTGCGCTCCGGCCGATGCGGCCGTGTCCGCAGTGTCGACCGATGCGTCGCAGGCGTGCGAGGCGCCGGCCGACGAGTCCAAGGGACTCATCGTTTATGTCAACGACACCGCGGAGAGCACGCAGGCTCTGTCCACTTTCGACCGGCTGGACAACCCGCCGGACTGCTGCCGGATGCGCACCCGCCAACTGACCGATTCCGACGCAGGCCTGCCCGAGGTGGTGGCAAAGGTGGCCGCGCACATGGGCTCCTGGCCGCTGCCGCTGACCGTCGTGGATGGACATCCGGTGGTCTCGCACCGGCTGCCGACCTTCGACGAGCTGGTGCGCCTGACCAATGGCAAGACCTACGGTCCGGCGCCGAGTCTGCTGCCGGAGTAGACACCTCGCCGAATTTTGTTCCCGGCCCGGGGTGCGTAATGCCCCGCTGCGGTCGCGGTTCCGCCTGGGGATGAGCGGACGATCAATGGGGGAAACCTTGCTGCGTAAGGTTATTGGTGCGTGCCCGCACGACTGTCCGGATCGGTGCAGTTGGGTGGTCACGGTGGAGGAAGAAACAGGCAAGGCGATCGCCTTGCAGGGCAATGCGAATCATCCACTGACCGCCGGGCGGCTGTGCGGCAAGGTGGCAGGCTATTTGGACGATCGGGTGTACAGCCGCCATCGGCTGACCACGGCGCTCAAACGCTGTGGCCCCAAAGGGTCCGGGCAGTTCACCCCGATCGGGTTGGCCGAGGCTCTGGACGAGGTCGCCGACCGGTTGGGCGCGGTGGCGGCGCAATACGGCCCGGAGGCGATCGTTCCGTTCAGTTACGAGGGCACACAAGGGCTGCTGCAGTCAAAGTCGATGAGCGAGCGCTTCTTTGCCCGGTTGGGCGCCACCGAGTTGGGCAAGACGATCTGCGGGCCGACCGGTGGCAAGGGAATCAATGCGGTCAACGGGACCAGCGTGGGCGTGCTGCCCGAAGACGCGATCCATTCCCGCTATGTCGTGGTGTGGGGCGCCAACCCGGTGGTCACCACCCAGCACCTGTGGCCGGTGATGCTCAAGGCCCGCGCCCGGGGCGCGAAGATCGTCGTCATCGACCCCGTGGCCACCCGCACCGCGAACGCGGCCGACTGGCACCTGGCCCCCCGGCCGGGCACCGACGCCGCGCTGGCCCTGTGCATCGCCCATGTCTTGATCGCCAAGGGCCTCACCGACGCGGAGTGGATTTCGCAACACACCACCGGCTACGCCGAACTGGCCGAGGCCGTGCAGGAGTTCACCGTCTGCCGCACCGCGCAGATCACCGGGCTCCGCGAGCAGGACATCGAAACGCTGGCCCTGGAGTATGGGACGGTCACGCCCTCGCTGATCCGGCTGCTGGTGGGCATGGAGCATCAGGCACACGGCGCCGCGGCGTATTCCGCGATCGCCTGCCTGCCGTCGCTGACCGGCGCCTGGCGCCATCACGGCGGCGGGATCGCATACCACACCTCACCGCATTTCATGAACGCCTTCAACATGGACGGGCTGAAGATGCCCCACCTGGCCCCGGGCCCGCGCCGGCAGATCAACATGGTGCGGTTGGGTCAGGCGCTGGTCGACCCCGACCTGGACCCGCCGGTGAAGGCCTTGTTCGTGCACGGTTCCAACCCCGCGGTGATCGTGCCCCGCCAACCGCTCGTGCGCCAGGGTCTGCAGCGCGACGACCTTTACACGGTGGTGCACGAGCACGTGCTCACCGATACCGCCCGCTACGCGGACATCGTTCTGCCCGCAACCACCCAGGTGGAACACCTCGACATCATGAAGTCGTGGGGGCACATCGATCTGACCCTCAATCTTCCCGCGGTCGCGCCACCGCCGGGCTGCATCGGTGTCACCGAGCTGTTCCGTCAGCTGGCCGCACGCATGGGCTTCACCGAGCCGTGTTTCGCCGACACCGACGAGCAGCTGCTGGCGACCGCCCTGGACTCCGACCACCCATACCTCGCCGGCATCACGGTCGAAAGCCTGCGGGCGCAAGGCTGGCAGCGACTGCGGCTGCCGCAACCATGGATCCCCTTCGCCAACGGCTTTCCCACACCCGATGGGCGTGCCCGGCTCAGCGCCGGTGCGGCTGCCGCCGCCACCACGACGCCCACCGGCCCATCCGACAACCGGTTTCCGTTGCGGCTGCTCAGCGTCAAGGGTCTGCATTCGATCAACTCCACCTACGCCGACACCGGCCGGGCGCAGCGGCGCGGTGGACCCTGGATCGACCTGCATCCCGATGACGCCGCACCACGCTCCATCGGACAAGGCGACCCGGTTTCCGTGCACAACCAGCACGGCAGCCTCACCTTTCAGGCACGCCTCACGTGCACCGTCCCGCCGGGCGTTGCCTCAGCCGTCTTCGGCGCCTGGAGCAACGGTGACGGGCCCGGCTGCGGGCCGTGCCTGAATCTGCTCACCGGTGACGAGCTGACCGAAGCGGGCGGCTCGTCCTATCAGGACACTTTCGTAGAGGTTGCCCGGCAATGGTGACGGGCATCCGACACCACATTGTTCGGTTGGATTGGCTCGCCGGGCTTGCCCGCCTCGCCCGGCGACCACTAGCCTCAACCAAAATCAATAACATCAAAAATTGTTGATAATGACCGTATTCGTGGGTGGGCGGGCGCCGCGACTTTCCCAGGAGGGGCTGAAGATTATGGTCTTCGATGTCGCGCAAGTAGAATCACAGCTGGAATACCTGACCGGCAGGCAGCTGCTGGGCCGCCGCGAGCCGGACCAGGTCCTGACGCTCATCGGCTCCGAATATGAACTGGCCCCGGCCGTGGCCGCAGCGGAATCGCTTCACGTGCACGTCAAGGTGGAAGACCTGGCCGACCTCCCACACTCGGAGCTCGGTGCTCGGGGCCAGTTGGAGCGGTGGAAGGCGCCGGGCTATGTCAAATACCGCCTGCTCGGTGGGATCAACATCATCTTCTCGTCGTTCCCGGTGGCGCAGGACGATCTCATCCGCGGGGCGGTCACCCTGCCGCGCCCGTTCGTGGACCACTTCGGCATCGACATGCGCCGCGAAGACACCGTGACCCGAAACCGGTTCGACGCCATACCGTCGATGGTGGAGGGCAGGGGCTGGCGCACGGTCAAGCAGGGTGGGCCCGGTCGGCCCGTCTACGGCGCGCACACCCAGGTCGCCGAGAAACACTGGGTTTTCGCGGCGGGTGGCGACGATTGGCATCGCCCGGTCGAGTTCGCCTTCGGTCAGCTGATCGTCAACGAGGAATACCTGGGCTGCGACCACCGGCCGATCGACCCGGCGCACCCGCTTGCCAACACCGCGCTGCCCTGGGAGGAGAGCCGCCGGTCGGCCCTGCCCGACGACATGAAGGGCATCGTGGTCTACGTGAAAAGCGCCGAGGAGCAACGCGATGCCGAGGCCGTGTTCGCGGGCCTTCCCGGCACCCCGATGCGCACCAGAATGCTCAGCAACGATCACCCCGAGGAGTTCCCGGACGTGGTGGTTGCGCTGTGGCTGCTCAAGGAATCGTGCCCGCTGCCGCTGACCGTGGTCGACGGCTATCCCGTGGTGACCCAGCGGGTGCCCACCGAAACCGAGGCCGTCCGATTCACCAGCGAGCCGGTGCTCGCCCCGGCGGCCGACGTCTTCGGATAGCAGCGTCGCCGAGCTGGCGTATTACCTCATCAATCCGCAAACAACGGTCCATATAGGAGCAGGAGTCGTGACTTCCCGGAGCCGGCTTAAGGTCCGGGCGGCGATGGCTGCCGCCCTTCTCGCCGCCGCAAGCGTGACCGCTTGCGGCAAAGGCGATTCCGGCCCTGCGTCGAGCGGCACGGGCTGGCCGGACAAGCTGGTCTTCGCCGCTGTGCCCAGTGGCGAGGCCAAGACGTTCGAGGCGCACTACGGCCTGTTCATCAATGCATTGTCCGAGGAGCTCGGGATCAAGATTGAGACGTTCCTGGCGGCCGACTACGCCGGGGTCATCGAAGCACTGATCGCCGACAAGGTCGACATCGCACAGCTCGGCGCGTTCTCCTACGCCCTGGCCGTCCAAAACGGTGCCAACGTCGAGCCGTCCGGCGTGCTGCATCACCGCAAGGGCGACAAGCCCGGTTACGTGATTCAGGGCATCGCGCCGGCGGCATCGCCAGTCAGCTCGTTGGAGGGGTTCCGCGGCAAGACCGTGTGTTTTCCCGACCCGGCCTCCACCACCACGTTGCTCCCGCTGTTCGAGTTCGCCAAGGCCAACATGGTGCCGGACAAGGACTTCAAGCGACTGACCGTCCCGGCCGGCACCGCGATCCCGCGCACCGTGAAGAAGGGCGACTGTGAGGTGGGGCTCGCCGCCGACGTGCAGATGGAGTCGGCCACCAAGGCCGGTGACATCGGCGCGGGCGACCTGAAGGTGTTCTGGACCATGCAGGCGCCCGGCTCGCCCATCGCGACCCGCACCGCCCTGCCGCAGGATCTGCGCGAGAAGATCAAGACTGCCGCGGTCAAAATCAACGCCGACTACCTTGCCGCAAAAGGCGTCTGCACCGGTGACAAGTGCCTGATCTCGTCCAACCGCGATTTCGGCTACCTGCCGGTCGAGCATTCCTACTACCAGATCATCTGGGACGCCTGCAAAGCCACCAAAGTCACCGCCTGCGGACCGCTGGCCAACTAGCCGCGGAGGCCGGTGCCGCCGCAGCCGGCCCCGACCGACCCTCGCACATTACGCGAAACGGAGCACCCATCTCGATGCGTTTACCAGCTCGCCTTTCCATCCTGCTCACCGTCACGCTCGCCGCATGGGCTACCGCGGCGTGCGGCTCCGACGAGCCCGGCGCACCCTCATCGGATACCAAATGGCCTGAAAAGATTGTCTTCGCGGCGACACCCTCCGGCGAAGCCCGCACCTTCAACGACGACTTCGGGCCGTTCGTCGCGGCACTGTCCAAAGAGGTCGGCATCAAAATCGAAACGTTCCTGGCAGCCGACTACGCCGCCGTCATCGAAGGAATGATCTCCGACAAGGTGGACATCGCCCAACTTGGCGCGTTCTCCTACGCCCTGGGCGTGCAAAACGGCGCCAAACTGGAACCGTCGGGAGTGCGCATCCATCTCAAGGGCGACAAGGCCGGCTACACCATCTACGGCTTGGTCAAGTCGTCGTCCACCATCGCGGGACTGCAAGACATCAAGGGCAAGACCGTCTGCCTGCCCGACCCGGCCTCCACCACCACGCTGATCCCGCTGTTCGAGTTCTCCAAGGTAAACATGCAGCCGGACAAGGATTTCAAGCGCCTGACCGTGCCGGCCGGGTCGACCATCCCCCGCACCATCGTCAAGGGCGACTGCGACCTCGGGATGGCGTCGCAAGCCCAGCTCGAAAACGCCATCCGCCAGGGCGACGTCAAAAAGGACGACCTCAAGGTCGTGTGGCAGGTCCAGGCGCCGGGCTCGCCTCTGGCCGTCAGAACCCAACTGCCGCAAGACCTGCGCGACAAACTGAAGACCGCGATAAACAAGATCAACGCCGAGTGGCTGGAGCAGAATGGCTACTGCAAGGGCGACAAGTGCCTGATCTCCGCCAGTGGCGACTTCGGCTACATCCCCGTAGAGGCCACCTATTACCAAGTGGTCTGGGATGCGTGCAAGGCCACCCGCATCGACGCCTGCGGACCTATCGGCAAGTGAGACCCGCAGACCGGTAACAGAAAGGATGGCGGCGTTGCCCGCACCCACTAGCAGCGCAACCCTTCCCGCCTCGCCGCCCGGCTCGGCTCCCGCCGGCGGCGGACGGCGGCTGAGCCCACCGTGGACACCGCGCCGCGTGATCGCGTGGATCGCCGCGGCCGGCTCCCTCGGCCTCGTTGTCGTTGCGGCGCTGCAGGTGGGTGTGGAGCCGGACCGGCTCATCGACGGCTGGCAGGACATGGGCAACCTGCTGGAGCGCATGACCCCGATCGAGGCGCCCAACCTCGCACAGCTGGCGAAGCCGCTGCTGGACACGCTTATGATGGCCGTGGCGGGCACCGCGCTGGCCGTGGTCGCCTCGGTCCCGTTGGCGTTTCTGGCCGCGGCCAACACCTCGCCTCACCCCGCGGCGCGCGCGGTTGCCCGCGCGGTCATCCTCGGCGCCCGTTCCATCCCCGACCTGATCTACGCGCTGATCTTCGTGCGCGTGCTGGGCGTGGGCATCCTGCCCGGGGTGCTGGCCATCGCCGTCTACTCCACCGGCATGGTCGGCAAGCTGTTCGCCGACGCCATTGAGGAAACCGACCCCGGCACCAGCCAGGCGCTCAAGGCGGTGGGCGCCCGCCGCCTGCAGATCATCACCACCGGTGTCCTGCCCCAGGTCTCGCCGTCGCTGGTGTCGGTGTCGCTTTACCGGCTCGACATGAACGTCACCGCCTCGGCGGTGCTGGGATTCGTCGGTGCGGGCGGCATCGGGTTCGAGCTCTACACCACCCTGCGGACCCTGCAGTACCAAAAGGGGCTCGGTATCGCCCTGATCATCATCGCGCTGGTCATCACCGTGGAACGGCTCTCGGCCGTCGTGCGCAGCCGCCTGACGACCCATCACGACAGCCCATCCGCCGGCGGGCCCACCAGCCGGGGCCAACGGCGGCTGAGCGCACCCTGGACCAGGACCCGTGTGCTGCGTCAGATCGCCATCATCGTCGCGGGCGCGGTCATCATCGCGAGCTTCGCCGGCCTGGAGATCAGCCCGCTTACCCTCGCGGCCGCCGTTCCCGCGCTGTTCGTCGGCCTCGCCGACTTCTGGCCACCGGATTTTGCGTCGGTGGCCGATCTGCTGCCCGCGGCGATGACCGAAACCCTGAGCATCGCCATCACCGCGACCGCCATGGCCACATTGCTCAGCGTGCCCATCGCGGCGTTCGCCGCCCGCACCATCGCGCCGCATCCGGCGCTGTACCACGCCGCACGTATGCTCATCGTGCTGTGCCGCGGCCTGCCGCCGTTGCTCCTGGCGCTGATCTTCGTGTCCGCGTTCGGGTTGGGTCCGTTCGCCGGCGCCATCGCCCTGGGCCTGGCTACGATCGGCATGACCGCGAAGCTCATGGCGGACGCGATCGAGCACCTCGACTCCGGCCCGGCCACCGCCTTGCGGGCCGTCGGAGCCACCCGGCCGCAGCAAAACGCGGCCGCCGTCATACCGCAGGTCGCTCCCTCCTTTGTCTCCACGGTGCTGTTCACGCTCGACAGCACCATCCGCTCCTCCACCATCGTCGGCGTCGTCGGTGCGGGCGGAATCGGCTTCATCACCTATCAGTCCGTGCACACCCTGCAATTCCAGACGACCACCGCGGTCCTGATCGTCATCTTCACCACCGTCTTCTGCGTGGAGCGCGCCGCTGACACGATCAGAAAGAGGATCCTGTGACCACGCCCAACCAGCCCACCGAGCTCGCCGTCTGCGTCGAAGGCGTGTCAAAGTCGTTCGGCGACCATCACGCGGTCGACGACGTCAGCTTCAGCCTCAGCACAGGAGAGTTCCTGGCAATCATCGGCCTTTCCGGATCCGGCAAGTCCACATTGCTGCGGCTGCTCAACGGGTTGCACGCGCCGTCGTGCGGCAACATCACGGTCCTGGGCACCGGGGTCACCCAGGCCAAGGGCAGGACGCTGCGGCACCTGCGCGGCCAGATCGGGTTCATCTTCCAGCAGTTCCACCTCGTCGGGCGGATAAGCTGCATGGAGAATGTGCTCTCGGGTGCGCTGGGCCGCCTACGGATGCCCAGGTTGGGAATCGGCACCTATCCCAAAGCGCTGCGGCACGAGGCACTGGATCACCTCGATCGGGTGGGGCTGGGGCACAAGGCGTTCCAGCGCGCCGACACCCTCTCCGGCGGCGAACAGCAACGCGTCGCCATCGCCAGAGCTCTTATGCAGCAACCGAAGCTGCTGCTTGCCGACGAGCCCGTCGCCTCGCTGGACCCGGAATCCTCGGTGCAGGTCATGACGATCCTCAAACGAATCTGCGCCGAAGAAAACCTCACTGTCATCTGCAGCCTGCACCAGGTCGACATGGCATTGGACTGGGCGCACCGCATCATCGGCCTTCGCGCCGGGCAGATCGTGCTCGACCAGCCCACCGGGCGGCTCGACAAGGCAGCCCTCATGGAGGTCTACCAGCGCCCGCCCACCGAGACCGTTGACCCGCAGCACCAGCCGTCGCAGCTCATCACGGCCGAGGCGCAGTTGCCCTGACACAGTCCCGCCGCAGCTTGCCCACGGCGATCGGTTCGCGCGACATGCGAGACCGCGGCGCCGTCACGGATTGGGGTTGGCACCAGGCGTCGGCGGCAGCACGGTCACGGCGGTCAACACGAGGCCGGCGGAGACGGCGAAGCGTCCGTCGAAGCGGGACAGCACGCCCTCCCCGTGCCTGGGAGCGTCGATCAGCACGGTGGCGGTGAAGCCCGTCTGCGCCGGTGCGAAGACGACGTCGGCCTCGGCGAAATCGAGCCAGCGCCGGGCGACCGGATACCACGCTTTGTAGACGGATTCCTTGGCGCTGAACAACACCCGATCCCAGCAGATGCCCGGATCGGTGTCGGCCAGCCGTCGCAGACGGGCAAGCTCGGAAGGCAGGGCTACCGTTTCCAACACACCGTCGGGCAACGGCTGATGCGGCTCGGCATCGATCCCGACCGCCGCGACATCGCAGGAGCGCGCCACGACGGCGGCACGGTAGCCCAAACAGTGCGTGATGCTGCCCACCATCCCGGTGGGCCACATCGGCTGCCCCCGCTCACCGGTCAGCAGTGGCGCCGGCGCGAACCCGTGCGCCGCCAACGCCTCACGGGCACAGCGGCGCCCGGTGGCGAACTCTCGGCGGCGTTTGTCCACCGCCCGCGCCACCTGCTCCTCCTCCTGCGCGAACAGCGGCGCGGGCACGGTGTCGTCGAACGCCTCCACCACCGTGGCGGTGGGCGGCAGCAGCGACGCCATCACGCGCCCACCCCCTGCAGCAACACCGGGCGCAGCAGCGACGGCGGGGCGGACCTCGCCTTCCACTCGCGCGGGTAGCCCAGCGAAACTTCTTGGAACGGCACACCGTCATACCACGTGAGGCGCGGGATGTGCAGGTGCCCGTAGATCGCCACGGCGGCGCGGTAGCGCACGTGCCAGTCGGCGGTCAGCTCGGTGCCGCACCACTGCGCGAACTGCGGATAACGCAACACGTCGGTCGGCTGCCGTACCAAAGGATAGTGGTTGACAAGGACCGTCGGCAGCGCTGGATCGCAACCGTCCAGCCGCTCCCGGGTGTACGCGACACGAGCCCAGCACCACTCCTCCCGGCTGCGGTAGGGGTCCGGGTGCAACAGCGTCTCGTCGGTGCACACCACCCCGGTGTCGTAGGCGTGCCGCAGTGCCATCGCCTTGGTCAGCATGCCCGGCATCCGGAACGAGTAGTCGTACAGCAAAAACAGCGGCGCGATGGTCACCGGACCGCCGGTGCCCTGCCACACGGCATAGTCGTCCTCCGGCGTCAGCACATCGAGCTCGCGGCACCGCCGCACCAGCTCCAGATATCGGGCTTCGCCACGGGACCGCACCGGATCGTCGGCGGGCGTCCACAGCTCGTGGTTGCCCGGCGCCCAGATCACCCGGGCAAACCGCTCCCGCAGCAGGGCCAGCGTGCCGATGATGTCGGCGAACATCTCACCGACATCGCCGGCGACGATGAGCCAGTCTCGCGGCGAAACCGGCCGCAGCCCGTCGAGGAGGGCACGGTTGTCGGCAAAGCCCACATGCAGATCGCTGATGGCGTAAAGCGTGGCGGGATGCATCGTCGCCTTGTCTTGAGTCGGATGGGGGACGGTCGTTGCGGCGAGCCGGCTTCCGCCGGGCAGCATCCGCCGCACTCGCACGGTCGCCTGTTGCGCCAGTCAGGTCCGGCGCAAACGGCCAGACCCGAGCGACCAAGTTTACCGGAGGCTTCCAGCGTCCAGAAAGGACGGTCTGCACGCCGCCTTGCCTGCGGTGTCAGATCGCCTTGCCCGCGTTGGCTGCGGCCTTTTCCCACTCCTCCCGGGCGGCGAGCACGGTCGGCAGGTGTTCCTTGGCCCAGACCCGGCAGGCGGCGATCGGGGCCAGCAGCGTCCGGCCGAGGTCGGTCAGCTCGTATTCCACCCGTGGTGGGATCTCGGGGTAGATCGTGCGGGTTATCATCCCGTCTCGCTCGAGGCCACGCAATGTCTGCGACAGCACCTTCGGGGTGATCCCGCGCAGCGGAACCTGAATCTCCGTGAACCGTCGCGGGCCGTGCTCAAGACAACAGATAATCAGCCCGGCCCACTTGTCGCCTATCCGGATCGGCATGGCGCTGGAAGGGCAAGCCGGATCAAACATGTTGGGATCCAAAGGCATACTCACTATCCTGACGGTACTTAGGTACCGTTGCGGTAACAAGTACCTTCCGTTCTAGACTTTCGCGGCAAGACCGGATCCGCTGATGGTAAAAGGAAGGTCTGTAAAAATATGAGCAGGATTATCGTGTTTGGTGCGGGCGGCAAGGCGGGCCGCGCCGTGATCAGTGAGGCGGTCAACCGCGGCCACGACGTGACGGCGGTCGTGCGCGACCCGTCCAAGTATGAGGATCTCGGTGTCACAGTCGTCGCGGGCGACGTCTGCGACGCCTCCTCGGTGGCGAGCCTGGCGACCGGCCACGACGCCGCCGTCAACGCCGCATACGACCCGCAGAGCGCGCCGGCCGACTTCTTTGTCGGCGCGGCCAAGGCGTTCCTGGAGGGCCTGCCCAAGGCGGGCGTCGGCCGGGCCGTCGTCATCGGCATGGTGTCCAATCTGGAGGTTGCACCAGGGCTGCGGATGCTGGACACGCCCGACTTCCCGGAGGCATACCGCGAGTTCGCCCAGGGCCACACGGCGGGATTGGACACGCTGCGCGCGGCCGAGACGGAGCTCGACTGGGTCGTGCTGACCCCGCCCATGGTGCTGGACCTCGCCGCTCGCACGGGGACCTATCGCACCGGCGGCGACCAGCTGCTGGCCAAGGAGGACGGCACGAGCCACCTGTCCTATGCCGACCTCGCGGTCGCCATCGTCGACGAAATCGAAAACCCGCAGCACCACCGCACCCGCATCGCGGTCGCGGACTGATAACCGGCGGTGGGCGGGCGGTGTCCCGCCAGCCCACCGCGGACCGGTCGAGGGCTTGACCGCCGTACGCGGCCCCGCCGCATAGATCAATCGAGATCGGTGGACCAGCACGGGACGGACAGCCATCGCCCCGGCGGGTCAGCCGAGCTTGACCCGCAACTCGTTGCGGCCCGTCACTCGCAGCTTGCGATATGCGCGAGTCAGATGTTGCTCCACGGTGCTCACGGTGATCGACAGCTCGCGAGCGATGGCCCGGTTTGTCGAACCCTTCGCAGCCAACAGGGCAACCTGACGCTCGGCCAGCGTGAGCTGGTCAAGGCAATCTGCATACCGGTCGACGATCTTGTATCTGGCGGCCGGCTCGGTTGCCGTCCTGGCGAACACGTTTCGGCAGAGGTGCTCGATGGTGTGCAGCAACGCGGGCTTGTCAGTCAACGACTCCAGCAGCGCCTCGAAGATAAACTCGCGCTTGCGGGTGTGCTCGACGCCGAGCGGATCGTCGGGCATCCGCGGCACCGCCTCGGCGATGGTGCTGACCGCCTTGTCGTAGTTATTCATTGCCATGTATGAAGCGGCCACCCCGAGCCGCCACCTGTCCAGCTCCTGCGAGTCGATTTGCCACAGCGTCATCAGGCGCCCACAGCGCAGATAATCGGCGAGCGCGAACAGGTGCTCGCCTGCGGCAAGGTAGAAGTGCCCCCGCGCGTAGAGGTAGTGCAGCCCGTAGCGGCTGTCGAACATGGCCTCCGGCAGCCGGTGCCGGAAATAGGTCACGCCCGCCTCGCGGTCGCCGATGGCCGTGGTGCACAACAGAAGCGTGGACAGTGGCATGCCGAGCCGAATGCCCCACTGCTCCGGCGTAATCAGCTCCAGCGCACGCTCGGCCCGCTCGATCGCCCTGGACATGTCACCACGCCGCATGGTGATCTGTGCCTGGAACGCCAGCAGCTCCGCCACCGCGGGGACGTCGCCCTGCCCGCGGGCGATCGAGCCGAAGCGCTCGCACCACGACTCGGCCGGCTCAAGCTGGTTTTCGTGCAGGAGCGTGGTCAGCGCGCTGACCACGGCGCGCGAATTGTCCCGCGCCCGCTCCATCGCGGCCAGCGCATCCCAGGCGGCCACGAGCGCCGTTTGCCGATCGTGCCCCCGCAACACCCGGCAGAGCGAGTGCACCGCGGCAAAGCGCGGCGAATATGTGCTCAGCCGCGAGCTGTCGGTCTGCACCCGCGCCAGCGCCGACGGCAGCAGGGTCGGGTATTCGCAGCAGATGGACAACAGGCGTGTCCGCAGATCGGCAACGGCGAAGCACGCATCCGGAGGCAGGCCGGCGATCTGCTCCTCCAGCGCGGCAACGGTCTCCGTCGCATGCCACAGGGAACGCGGCTCGACGATGCCCGACTGCTCGGAGGCGATCTGCCAGTGCCGGCGGGTGCTGCCCGCCCCGGCGAAGTCGGGATGGCAGTCGGAGCCGTCGCCGAGCATCTCCAGCACGCTGACGGGCACGAAACGGCTCGCGCTCACCCGCCGCTGCGGCTGCGGCGGCACGACATCGCCGATCGGGTCAAGGTTTTCCACGGTGGTCAGCCAGGAAGCCAGGTCGTCGGCGCTGGCGCCGGCCGGGACGAGCAACTCGACCACCTGGCGGCTCAGCGCCGCGCGGCGGCTGCCCGACATGTTGTGCAGCACCGCCTCATGCGCGGCTCTGCTGCGAAACCCGGTCTTGTCAAGCAGTCCGCACGCGGTGAGCTCCGCGATCGCCTCCTCCGCCGGAACCCCGCCGGCGACGCGCGTCACCATGTCGATGCCCCCGAGCGAACCGATCACGGCGACCGCCTCGGCGACGTCGCGGTCCTCCGGGTCGAGGGCATGTAGGCAGTCGAGCACGGCCTGCCGGTAGGCGCGGCCGTATGCCGGGGCGGCGCCGTCGGGCACGCGCTGCCCGTAACGCGTGATCTGGTCGGCCAGCAACGCGCCCACCAGAGGCATGCTGCCGTTGGTGTGCGCGGCAAGGCGCCGGGCGAACGACTCGCCGAGATTGAGCCCGAACCTGTGCCAGGCGGTCCGAATGATCTCGCGAGACGTCATGGGCTTGATGTCGATCTGTCGCAGGTCCGGCCGGCCGACCAGATCGGACCATAGCCCGTGCACGCCACCCAGCGGCCGCACCCGGTCGGCGCAGACCAGCAGGATCGGACGCCCGGTGACGCAGACGGCGAGCTGCTTGACGAAGCGCTGCGAGGCCGGGTCGGCATGGCGCAGGTCGTCGACCGTCACCAGCACCGCGCTCGCTCCCGCCTGCGCGGTGAACCGGTCGGCCAGGTCGTCGGCTCCGGTCACCGCCGGATCAACCGGCTGCGCCAGCGATGCGGACAACTGACCCAGCAGCGCCAGGTGATCGGTGCGGTCGAATTTGGAACACACCGCGGTGAGCACCAGATCGCCTGCGCCGCGGGCCTGCTGGGCGACCTCATCGAGCAAGTACGTTTTGCCGCTTGCCGTGTGGCCGTTGAGCAGGGCGACCCCGCCTCGACCCTGGCGGGCCCGCACCAGTGCGGCCGCCAGCTCTTGGTAGCTGGACAAGTGCACGGCAGCGCTCATCTGTATCCTCCCCGTGACCGGTGCCCTGCCCCGTCCTGCCCGGAACGGACACCTCGTCGAAGGATACTGCCGACTTGTTACTCCAACATGTCCCGCGAGAAGGCGCCGTGGTGCATGAACGTCGATACTGACTGCCGGGCTCAGTTTAGTTGGTTACCTTCAGGTACGCGCGGCAGTTATACGACAGAACGCTCGCCGGTTCACGCTGGACCGGTGTCGGGATTGGACACCGTCGTCAACGACATGCCGTTCACGCGGGACGCCGCCGCGGTGAGGGCGCGCAGCTCGTCGAGCACCGGAGCCTGCTGACGGGTGAGGTAGAAGTGCCCACCCGGCAGCACGCGCAACCGGAACCCGCCCGCCGTGTGTGCCGACCAGGACTCGACCTCCTCGGTGTCCACCCGCGGATCGGCATCGCCGACCAGGGCCAGGATCGGCGCGGCGATCCGGCGCCCGGGCTCGCATCGATAGGTCTCCACCGCCTGATAGTCGGCACGCAGCGCCGGAAGGATCATCAATACCACGTCCCGGTCGCCGAGCAGGTTTGCCTCCGTGCCGCTGAGAAGCCGCAACTCCGCGAGGATGCCGTCGTCGGAACGCTGGTGCACGTTCTCGTGCCGCACCCGTGACGGTGCCCGCCGTCCCGAGGCGACCAGGGCGCGCACCGGACGCCCGGCCGTCTCCAGCCGCAGTGCCGTCTCAAACGCCACCACCGCGCCCATGCTGTGCCCGAAGAACACCGTCGGCCGGTCCACATAGGACGCCAGCACCTCGGTCGCGCGATCGGCGAGATCTTGGATCCGGGTGAGAGCGGGTTCGGCACGCCGGTCCTGGCGTCCCGGATATTGCACGGCTACGACGTCCACCGCCGGGCTGAGCGCCTGCGACACCGGGAAGTAGAAGCTGGCCGAGCCGCCCGCGTGCGGGAAGCACACCAAGCGGACCGGCGCGGCATCCGCGGGATGGTAGCGGCGCAACCACCGATCCGCCTCGTGCGTTTGTGCCAGGCTCATGCGACGGTCCTCAGGCCTTCCGGTAGACGTCCTTGACGGCGATCTTGCCGTTGCTGACGGTAAATACGTCGATGGAGCGGTCGATCACCTTGCCGTCGAGGCTGATGACGATCTCAAGGTAGACCTTGTCGTCGGCCTCGACGAGCTCGCCGTAGGCAATCTTCACACCCTTCGCCTCGTACTCCTTGCGGACGCCGATGAGCTTGGTCAACAGCGCCGGTATCTCCGGCTTGCGGTAGGTGGTGCCAGGGTCCGGACCCTCGGCGGCGATCCACATCGCGTCGTCGGCGAAGTGGGCGACCGCGGCCTCCACATCGTCGGCCTCGCCCGCGGCGAAGAAGCCCGCGACTACATCCTTGTTTGACATAACCGTTCTCCCTGATGGCGATACACGGATCACTTGAGTACGACCTGGAGGCGCTCCAGGCCGCGGAACTGCGCGGTGTAGCGCCATGTCAGATGCTCGACAGGCACGGCGAGTTGCCATTTCCCGAAGCGCTCAAGCAGCGCACGGAAGACGATCTCGCCCTCGAGCCGGGCCAGTGGCGCGCCCACGCAGTGATGAATGCCGTGCCCGAAGGACAGGTGCTGCCCGGCACGCCGGTCGACGCGCAGCCGATCGGGCTCGGCGAACTGCTCGGGATCGCGGTTGGCGGCGAGCAGCGCGATGAAGACGATTTCGCCGGCGGGGATCGTGACGTCGCCGACCTCGATCGCCTCGGTGCTGAAGCGGATGGTGGACAGGTTGAGCGGGCTCTCGAAACGCAGGAACTCCTCGATCGCACTGGGCAGCAACGACAGATCGGCCCGCAACAGCTCCTGCTGGTCGGGATGGGTCAGCAGGGCCAGCATGCCACTGCTGATCATGTTGGCGGTGGTCTCGTATCCCGCGTTCATCACGAGGAAGACCGTCGACATCAGCTCGGCCGGCTCCAGCCGGGTCCCTTCGTCCTGAGCCTGAATCAACGCGGAGATCATGTCGTCGGCCGGTTCTTCGCGCTTCTGTGCGATCAGCTCACCCAGGTACCGGAACGCCGCGCCGAGCGCCTGCTGCTTCTCCTCCGCCGTGATGTTCACGCTCGCCAGTGCGCTGCTCCACGACTTGAAGTCGGCGAAGCGCTCCTCGGGCACGCCCAGCAGGTTGCCGATGACGTAGATTGGCAGCGGCAGCGCGATCCGGTCGACGAGATCGAACTCCTCCCCCGGCCGCACGCCATCGAGCAGCGATTCGACCTGCCGCACGATCCACGGGCGCATCTCCTCCACGCGGCGCATCGTGAACGCCTTGCCCAGCAGGCGCCGCAGCCGGGTGTGGTCCGGCGGATCGCTGAACAGCATGCTCTTTGGCTGTTCGGTCGCCGACCGGGAGCCGTCGACGGCGTGACGATTGACCACGCCGGGCAGGGCCACGGAGTCCTTGGACAAGCGCGAATCGGACAGCAGGGCACGGCCGTGCTCGTGGCTGGTCACCACCCAGGCATTCAGCTCGGTGGCCAGCGTTTTGACCACTTGACGGGTGACCGGGCCCTGCTCACGCAGTCGCGCGTATGTCGTGTAAGGGTCTTGCACGAAGCTCCAGCTGAGCAGATCGGCTTCATCGGTCTGCGGTGTATAGGTCACGGGAGGAGTCCTTTCTCGACAGTGCCTGGCCCTAGGAGGTGAGCCAACGCTCGATGGTCTGCGCCGCCGCCGCGGCGTGCTCCTCGATGAGGGAGCGATGATCCCCCTTGGCCGTGACCGCGACATGCGGCGCGGGCCATGGGGTGCGCTCGGCGGGACCGGCGAGGACCCGTTCGGCACACAGCAACAGGGTGGGCACCGGCGACGGGCCGGGTCGCCAGCCCTCGAACAGCCGCATGTAGTGGCCCATCGCGGTGAGCTTGATGTCGTCCACCAGCTCCACGACCTCCGCCCGGCCCGCCATGTCGCGAAACAGCACGTCCTGCAGCGCCGTGAGCTCCGGCGCTGCAGGAGGCACGGTGTCGAGGAGCACCACGCCGGCACACGGAAGGCCGCGCGCGATGAGCTCCGCGCCGACGGCGTGCGCCAGCCAGCCGCCGGACGAATACCCGACCAGCAGCACCTCGCCGCCGTGGGGCACCCGGTCAGCCATGGCGGTGACCAGCGCCGGCACGTCGGCGGCCAGCTCCTCGCCGGGCAGGTAGCCGGGCAGCGGCAACGCCGACACCGAGCGCACGTCGCGCATGCTGGCGGCGAGCCGGCCGAACTGCATCGGGCTGGCCGGAGCCACGAACGACGGCAGGCACACCAGCATAGGTCTGGCCGGTCCCTTGGCCAGCGGCACCAATTCACCGGCGACCGCAGTCGCGGTCCGCGCCCGGCCGGCCGCGACATCGGCGAGCAGCTTCATGCCCTCGCCTACCCGTCCCGCGAGGCACTCCTGCCGGAACGCCTCCACCACCGCGCGTCCGGCGGGGTGGTCGGTCCGCGGCCCGCCGCGAAGCTCATCGGTCAGCGTCTGCACGCTGGCACGGTCGAACAGGGCCGCCGCAGGCACGGGTACGCCGGTCGCGGCACGCAGCCGCTGGCGCAGCTCCACGGCGGTCAGCGAGGTGAGCCCGAGCTCGGTGAGCGCGGTGGTGTCGCCAACCTCCGCGGCAGGGTAGCCCAGCACGGCGGCCGCGGCACGGCGAACGACCTCCCGCAGATCGTCGCTGGCATATTCCGTAGCGGGCGCAGCGTCGGGCTCGGAAGCTGGGCGTTGCGGTGCACCGGGTAGCCCACGCTCGGGCCAGTAACGCCGGCCCTGGAAGGCATACGTGGGCAGCCGGGTGCGCACCTGCACCGGAAAAAACGCCGACCAGTCGATGTCGTCCACGCGCACGGCGGCCTCCGCGAACGCGGCCACCGCGGTCAGCGGCTCTGGCCGGTCGCGGCGCAACATCGGCACGGCCGGCGGGGCGGCATCGCCGAGGCAGTCGGGCAGCAACGCCGACAGCACACCGTCTGGGCCGGCCTCGATGAACAGGTCCACGCCCTGACCGGCCATTGTGGACACGGCATCGGCGAACATCACCGGCCGACGCACATGCTCCACCCAATACTCCGGATCGGTCACCTCCCCACCGGACACCATCGGAATCCGCGGCTGGTGGAAGCTCAGCGACTCCACCACTGTGCGGAAGTCAGCCAGCATCGGCTCCATCAA
>NZ_QJUG01000110.1 GCF_003426775.1 Allorhizocola rhizosphaerae
GGCGTGGCGTGGGGCGGGGCATGGCGAGGGGCGAGGCGTGGCGAGGGGGTGTGGCGAGGGGCCGGCGCGGTCACGGGTCGCCACAGGTCAGGAGAGGGGCGGTGTGCCAGTGCGGTCGTGGCGGTCGGGTGCCAGGGGTGGTGGTGCGTGGTGGGTCAGGTGGTCGCGCCGAGGGCGGCGGCGATGCGGAGCCAGGACTCGGCCTCTTCGCGGCGGCCCAGGCGCTGCAGGGTGCGGCCCAGCATGAGGTGGGCGTAGGCCTCCGTCGGGTGGCGCTCGACGATCCAGCGTAGCTCTCGCTCCGCCTGGCGCAGCCGCGCCGAGTGATAGTAGGCCCGCGCCAGCAGCTCGCGCGGGGCCACCTCGGTCGGCGCGTCGGCGACCACGCCCTCGAGGAGTCCGATGGCGACAGAATAATCCTTGGCGGCGAAGAACAATTGTGCCCGCTCGTAGCGGCGCAGGATAGTGTCCTTCATGAGCACCGTGGTGTGCGACAGGATTTCGGCCACCTCCCAGCCACAGCGCCGAAAGTAGCCGACCGCCTGGCCCGTCGCCGCCCACAGGGTCGTGTCGGTGTGCCGCTCCACTTCGGACAGTAACGCCCGCCCGATGCCCTCGCCGCGCCGCTCGGGCGCGACGATGAGACCGAGGATCCACGGCGAGCGATCCCGCCGCTCCGCGATGTCGAACTCGCCCAAGCCCACCGCGCCGACCGCGCCGCCGGTCGCGTCATCGATCGCCACCCACGTCTTGGGCAGGCCGTGACGGCCGGCCTCCCGCCCGGTGGCGTCGGTCCACCACTGCGGGTCGGTCGGCTCCGGCGGATGACCGCACTCCTGCCAGCGCAGCAGGCCTATGCCTGGTACCAGATAGGGATGATCTGAAAGGTCTTCAATCGAGATCACCACACCTACGATACGAGGTGAACGGCCATCTCGCCGGTTGCCGGAGGCACTAGGCCGCACCGGCCGTACAGGCCGGGCACGTCGCGCCACGGTCTGCCGGCCCGGAGCAGCCACCGGGTCGGCGTCGGCGAGCTGCCGTCTGCTCCATTTCGGCGGGCGTCCTCTACCGGACGCGGTTGGTGGCAGCGGCTCCAGCGCTGCACACTGCGCGTCGGTGAGGTCGCGCCGCCTCGTCACCGCTGCGCTGGCCACGAGGCCTCATCCCGCCCGATCAACGGCAGCGGTTCTCACCTCTCCGTCGTGCGCAGGGTTCCGTCCATCACGCCAGGCGGCAGAGAGTGTTGAAGGACGGGCTATGCCAGTTGGCGACGGATGTCCAGCAGGTGGTGGCGCAGCTCGTGCAAGGTGTGTACGGCGATCCAACGCAGCGAGCGTTCCTCGTGCTCGGGATAGGGGTAGACCAATGTGCGCTCCCAGTCGGAGGCTGACAGCCGGTCGAGGACATTCGTGAACAGTAGCGTCGCGTCCTGAAGCTGGCGGGCGACATCAGCGGGCCGTTGCCGGGCATATCCGTCATGCTCAACCCGCTCGTCGCGTCCCATGGGCTCGGCAACCGGCGTGTCAAGGCGTCGCGCGGCCAGCACCCGCTCCCGCTGCGCGAGCAGCACATCGCGCATGTGACAGGCGTATTCGAGAGGTGACCACATATGCGGCGTCGAGCGCCGCCGAAGCACCGCCGGCTCGGCGCGCAGCAGGTCTGCGTACTCGCGCGCATGACCCATGGCAAGCACCGAGACCGTTGGAGCCAGGGCGAGGTCGTACTCGAAACCGCACTCCGCACAATCCGTCACGCCCTCACGCTAACACCCAACCTGGCACGCAGCCGGGCACGGTGAGGGTATGGCTGCTGCTCCCGTCGACGCGTTGGCAGCGCGAGTGGGAGTCACTGTCGCGTGTGGATCGAGGCGCGGAGGAGGCGCAGGCCGTCGGCGATGCGGTCGTCGCGGATCGCGCCGTAGCCGATGACGAGGCCGGGTAGGGGTCGGTCGGCGCAGAAGCGGGCGAGCGGGCGCACGGCGACGGGTGGGTCGGGTGTGAGTGTCGCGTGTGGATGGAGGTGGGCGGTCACGTGCAGGCCGGCGACCGAGGGTACGACGTCGAGCACGTCGGCGAAGTCGCGCCGGAGGATGTCGAGGATCATTGTGCGGCGTCGGTCGTACCCCCGCATGGTTTTTCTGACATGCCGGGCAAGGTAGCCGTCCTCGATGAAGCGGGCGAGGGTGGCCTGGGTGGTGAGATCGCCGTGCCAGTCGGTCAGCTGTTTGGCGGTGCGCAGCGCCGGTTGCAGGCTCTCGGGTGCGACGAGGAAGCCGAGTCGCAGCGCCGGCAGCAGGGTCTTGGAGAACGAGCCGACATAGATGACCCGCCCGTCGTGGTCGAGGCTCTGCAGCGGCGCGAGCGGGCGGTCGGCGAAACGATATTCGCTGTCGTAGTCGTCCTCGATGATGGCCGCATCGTGTCGCGAAACCCAGTCCAGCAAAGCGATCCGCCGCTCCAAGGACATCGGCATGCCCAGCGGGAACTGGTGCGACGGTGTCGTGTAGACCAGCCGGGTGCCGCGCGGGATCGCCTGCACGGCAAGGCCTTCCGCGTCGACGGGCACCGAAACGACGCGTGCGCCGAGCGAGGCGAACAACGCCCGTGCCGGAGGATAGCCCGGCTCTTCAACGGCCACAACGGTTCCCGGGTCGATGAGCACCCGCCCGACCAGGTCGAGTGCCTGCTGCGCGCCCTGCGTCACAATGACGTCGTCGGGTGCGGCGCGCACCGAACGCGACTGTCCAATGTAGCGGGCGATCGCCGCCCGCAGCGCGGGGCTGCCCGTGGGCGCGCGATAGAGCTCCGTCGACAACGATTGCCCGATCAGCCGCCGCCACGTCTGCACCGGGAAGTATGCCGGATCGGGGACTCCCACGCGGAAGTCGTAATCCGGGGTCTCCGTCGAGGAGACGCCGGCCGCGATCGACCCCCACAGGGCACGCGGCTGGATGCTGCCCGCGGGGGCCTGCCGGGGCCGCGCCTTCTTGAACGTGCCCACGAACGTGCCCGAGCCGACCCGCCCCGTCAGATATCCCTCCGACGTGAGCCGGTCGTAGGCGGCCGCGACCGTGTTGCGCGACACGGACAGGCGCTCGGCGAGCTCGCGGGTCGGCGGCATGCGGTCGCCGCCGCGCAGCGTTCCGTCCCGGATCGCCGCCAGGATCTGCTGGTAGATGCGGGTGGCGAGGTCGCCGCGACCGCTCAGGTCGACGTGGAAGCCGGTCACGATTGGCCCAATCAGATCCCTAGGAATTGGCACTTTGATGGAGCCAATATAGTTCCTATCGTTGGCCGCATGAAAGAGCGTCTCGTGATTAAAGACCTGGCCACCAAGCAGTACCGAGCAATGATCCAATTCGATGACGTGGTCTCCGGGCATTCCCTGCCCAAGCCGCTCGTCGAGCTCATCAAGCTGCGGGCCAGCCAGCTCAACGGGTGCTTCTACTGCGTGGACATGCACACCAAGGATGCCAAGCAGGGCGGCGAGACCGACTCCCGCCTGCACGGGCTGGTCGTGTGGCGCGAGGCGCCCTACTACACCGACGCGGAGCGGGCAGCCTTCGCCTTCACCGAGGCCGTCACGCTCATCCACGACGGGCACGTGCCCGACGACGTGTGGGAGTGGGCCGCCAAGCACTTCACCGACACCGAACTGGCCGAGATGATTATGGTGCTCGTGGCCATCAACTCCTGGAACCGGATCTGCGTCAGCACCCGCATGCAGCCCACGGCATGAAACGCCAACTTGGCCCCGCGCAGGCGGCACGGCGCTGCGCGCACCCTCGGTTCGCCTGACCGGCGAGCCGATTGCCTGCCGACGGTACCCTGCACGGCGTGGAGATCCTGGGTGCGAGTGCCACGGACGCGGAGCTGATCGCGGCGGTGCGGCGGTGGGTGGGGCTGCTCGCGGCCGACGATTTCGAGGCAGCGGTGCGATTTCTGTGGCAGGGCGAGGGTGCCGGTTCCATGGCCGTCTCCGCGTCGAGTTTGCGGGAATGGCTGGGCCGATATGAGCCGGCGCCGCCGCTGAGCACGGCGCGGCCGGCGCGGGTGACGGCACCCGAGACCGCCGGTGGGCCGTTTGACCCGCTCGAAGAGGTGTTTCGCCGCGACGACGGCACCGTGTCGTCGGTGGACTTCTCGCTGCCGTTCAACGGGGAATGGAGCGAACTGGTGGCCTTCTTCGACGTGGTGGACGTGCCGGGTGGGCAGGCGCTCAAGCTGCGCGACATCTATATCACCTGATCGGTGTGGCAGATGGCCGCGGTTTGCTTGAATGGGTCCCGTGTTCGAGCGGTCTCCCACCCAGCAGGCCGGCGAGCGGCATGCCCGCAACTGCGCCGTCTCGCTGTGGGCGGGCGAACGCTATCTGGGCAGCGGCTTCTTCGTGGCCAAGCAGGTCATCGCGACGTGCGCGCACGTCGTGCGCCGGGCGGGCGATCAGGTGCAGGCCGAGTGGCTGGGCGAGCGCTACGAAGCCGAGGTGCTGGTGCGCGACCCGCTGGACTACCACGCCAACAGCGAACCGTTCCCCGACATCGCGTTCCTGGGGCTGACGTCCGGTTTGGACCATCCGTTCGTGAACCTCGCCGAGGGCGACCCGACGCCGCGTGGCGACCTGACGATCGTGGGGTTCAGCAGGTACACCCCGGAGCGCGGGGTCGCCGAGGACCTGGTGACGGTGGAGATCGAGGGGCGGGTGGGCCGGTTCCTCAAGGTCAAGGATGGCGTGCTGGTGCACGGGCTGAGCGGCGCGCCCGTGGTCGACAAGTACGGCCAGGTGATCGGCATGGCCAAGGCGCGGGCCATCAGCTACGACGCGTCTTCCGGCGCGGGCGAGCAGGGCGGGTGGCTGGTGCCGGCGTCGGAAATCCGCCATCGCTTCAAGCGCCATGAGGTACGCCTCAAAGCCGGCCTGGCCGCGCGGCCCACGCTGCTTCGGCCCGATCCGGGCAGCCCGCTGCACCAGATGCTCGTGGCTCAGCGGGTGGCCGCGGCGCGTTATCCGTACCGGATCGCCAAGCTCACCCACCGGCCGGTGCCCCCACTGTCGATGGTCTATGTGGAGCAGCGGACGCAGGTGCGGCGGGAGCTGGACGTCTCCGCGATCACGCCGATCCAGATGATCAACCGGCATCGGCACGTGCTGGTGGTCGCGGGTCCGGGCGGGGGCAAATCGACGCTGCTGCAACAGTTGGTGGCCCTGTCGGCGCAGTGGTGGCTGCGCGACGAACCGCCGCGGGCGGGCGCCGAGCCGGAGCTCGGGCCGGTGGTCGTGCTGCGCGTGGCGGCCACCGATCTGCTCAAGCCATCAGCGTGGTACGAGTCCATCGCGCGTGCGGTGAATCTGGAGCTTCGCGGGTACCAGAAAATCGGCATCCGCCCGGAAATCTTCGAAGAGCCACCGGTTCCGGGCGCCGAATGGCTGATCCTCATCGATGGGCTGGACGAGGTGCTCAGCGAGGAGCGCCGTCAGGAGCTGACCGTGATGCTGCGCACGCGCGTCGGCGAATACGGGGCAACGGTCCGCTTCGGTGTGGCCAGCCGGCGGCTCGACGAGACGGAGTTCGCCGAGCTGCGGCAGGGCCTGACCCCGTTCGAGGACGCCGACCGGCTGGGCGAATATCAGCTGCGCCCGTTCGACGACGAGAAGCTGACGGTGTTCGCGCACAAGTGGTTCCGGCCGCCGAACGGGCCTGCGGCGGCCACGAGTCCGGAAAGTTTCCTCAGCAGCGTGTCCCACAGCAGAATCCGCCCGCTGGTCGAGGTTCCGCTGATGGCCACGATCGCGGCCGTGGTGCACGAGGAAAACCCGGGCGTGCCGCTTGCCGAGGACCGGGCGGGCCTCTACGAGCAATTCGTGTCGTGGTTGCTCACTCGGCGCGAGACCCGGCCCGCGCCACGCGATGCGCTGATCGAGCGGGTCGCCGAGTATGGGCGCGAGGCCGTCGAGCTGTCGGAGTTCCTGTTCTCGCGGCGGTACGAGTGCCTGGGCTATCTCGCCGACCGCATGCTGCGCGACGACCGGGTGCCGGCCGAGCATCTGGTGCACCGGTGGCTGAGCGAGCACGACCGGCCGCTGCCCTACGGGGTGGAGCCGATCGTGTTGCGTGAGTTCCTGCTCAGCACGGGCCTGCTGGAGATTCAGGGCAACCACCTGCAGTTCATCCACCTGAGCATCGCCGAATACCTGGCGGCCAAGGTGCGGGTGTCCACTTTCGACCCTGAGCGCTGGCTGCAACGTGTGGCCCAGACCGGCCCCGACAGCCTCGGCCTGTTCACCGCCAAGGAGTGGGTGCGCTCCGGCAACGACCTCATGCCCGTGGTGGAACGCCTGCTGCCGCACGACTTCGACAGCGTGGCGACCCTGCTGCAGGACGGCGTGGTGGGCGACCGATCCGACGACGTCATCGACAAGACCATGGCCGTGGTGCGCGCAGGCGGGCGGCCGCCCGGACGGCGCATCTTCCGCGCCATCCTGCAACGCGGTCGGGATAGGACAGTGCTGCCGCGCCTGTTGTCCAGCCCCGAGGTCGGCTTGGAGAGCCGGATCGAAGCGGCGAAAGTGCTTTTGCGAGAGGGTACCGAGCACGAGCGCCGCCAAGCCGCCGACACCCTCGCCGAGCTGGCCTACACGGCCGCCGCCATGAGGCGCGGCGGCGTGTCCGAGCGGCGGGCGCGCCTGCTGGCCACGGTGGCCCTGGCCGAGGCGGGCGATGGAGCCGATCGCTTGTTCGCCATGCAGCACCTCACGCATCAGGTGGAGACGCAGGCCGACGACGAACTGCGGGCGGAGGCGATCTCTTCGCTGGCCCGGATCGGCGAGCGCCCGGCGGCGGTCATGGCGTTGCTGCGCCGGTGCTGCGCGGCGCAGCGGCCGATGGCCGAGCGCGTGGCGGCCATGCACCAGCTGAGCGACGTGCTGTACTACTTCGACGCGATCGATGCGGGCGATACGCCGCCTGGCCCGAGCGGGCCCTATGCGCCGGCCTGGGCGTTGCTCGGCGGCGTGGACTGGGCCGGGCCGCGGGCGGCCGAGCCGTACCACATCAATCATTGGCTGGAATGGGCTCTGGCCGATGCGATCGCGGCCGCGCACGAGTTCGACCCGGAGGGCGCGGACGACATCGTGCGGGCGCTGATGCGCGACCGTGCGCACGCCTGGGACAGCCGGGCGCGGGTGGCGTCCAAGCTGAATGTGAGCGGCCGGCAGGAGCTGGCGCGCCGGGCGATGGCCGAGGCCGCACGCGATCCGCTGGAGCCGGGAGCGCGCAAGGTCGCGGCCATGGTGATGTTCCGCGACGGCGCGTCGTGGAGGGAGTCGTTGCGCACGCTGGAGGAGTGGGTCACCGATCCGCGGCACAGTCTCGACACCCGGCTCGCGGCGCTGCACACCATCGCGGGCGAGCTCGACGACGACCGGCTGGAGCAGCTCGCCGCCGACACCGGAAACCCGCTCGATCTGCGGGCTTCGGCGGCGGTGATGCGCGGGCGCAGGCGGGGCGACTACGACTGGGTGCGCGACACCTTGCGCGCCATGGCACGCGAGCATCCCGGGCTCTCGCCGGCGTGGGCGAAGGCGCGCGCGGCCGAGGTGTTGGTGGGGATCGAGGGCCTACTGGCCCGGCGGCGTGGGCGCAAACCAGCCCGCCAGCGTGGTGGTGAACGCCGTTGACGGCGCGTGGCACGGGGCCGCAACGCGCTCGCAATAGGTGCCGTTCCAGAGTCCAATGAGGACGATGGCGGCGACGACGAGCAGGACCCGGTGGTTCAGCACGCGCGTCTCGCGCTCCGACCACGCCCCGGCCGCTCGGATGGCGTCCAGCACGCGCGGCAGCGCCCGGTTGAGCGCGTCGCCGAACGCGTAGACCACACCCGGCGGGTGCGCGCCCAGCAGCCGGATCGCCCGCGTGGCAAGGTATTCGGCGGTCAGCAGGGTCAGGTGGCAGGCGACGCACACCGCGATGGCCAGCCGGGGCACGACGCGCACGATCAACCCGGTGGCCAGCCGCATGGCCAGGATCACCGCGAGCACCACCGTGACGCCGAACAGTGGGAAGGCCGGCCAGTCCGACGAGCCGAGCAGCATCGTCCGCGCGAGCGACTCATACCAGCGGTAGACGGCGTCCAGCAGGCCCATCACAGCTCGGGACCGCCGTCCTTGGGCAGCAGCTTTTCGATCCGCTCGACCAGATCGGCGTAGCGCTGCACCGCCCGCCTGGTCAGCGCCACCACCTCCTCGGCAAGCACCTCGTGCCGCGCCCAGCCCGCCCCGGCGGGCAGGCCCAGCAGCGCGGCCTGCGCGAGATCGGCGTCCTCCTGCCACGCGTCGCGCGGGTCGCGACCGAACAACGTGGACAGCACCTCGCTCTGGCTCGACCCGTCGACGCCCGCCTCGGCGACCGAGCGCAGCCCCGCGAGGTCGAGCCGCAGCCCACCGGACAGCGAGATCCGCTGCGGCAGCATCGCGCCGACGGCTTCGTAGATCTGGGCGGCCGTGGTCATCCGGCTCGGGTCGACCGCCCGATGGCACCACGCCTCCACCGCTTGACGGCACAGCGCCGGCGGCTGGGTCAGGCGGGCGGCCACGGCCTCGACCGGATCGATCACCTGCCAGATGACGTCGAACCGCAGCGCCAGCGCCTCGATCCCGTCGTGTCCAAACACGACGATGCCCTCCAGCTCGCCGAAGTGTGGCGCCACGTCGACGAGATAGACCTCGCGCGGGCGGCGCCACAGCAGCTCGCCCGCCGTGTATCCGCCCGGCGGGCAGGACAGCCCGCCGTCGTGGGAACGGTAGACCATGGCCGCGCCGGGCGCGCGCCGCCGATGCGTCAGATCGGGCGCGGCGCCGAATTCCTCGATGAACAGGATGGGGTTCTCCAGCGCCTCCACCTCACGTGTCAGCCTTTCGATCCCACTCCATCTTCACAGTGATCGACGCCTCGCCCGAGGCCTCCGCCAGCACGCTGGTGAGCACGCCGGACTTCACCGCGAGCTTGAGTCCGATCTCGACACCGAACCGGTCCGGCGCCTCGGGCAGCGACGATCGCACGGTCTGCAGCGCCCAGCCGCCGACCTTGCTGATCGCCGAGCGAGCCTCGTCGAGCCGGAACCGGTCGAAGGCGCCCACGTCGGAGTCGACCATGGCCACCTCGGCCAGGATCACCTCACCGTCGGGAAGCTCGACCTCAACGATCTCTTTCACTGGCTGTCCTCGCGGGTTGAGGGGCACGATCAGCTTCATACAGTCAGGTGAGGATAGCAATGCGTCGTTCTATGCGTGGCGTCGGAAACCCGCTAGCGTCCGGGGTCATGGGCCACCTTGTCCGGCTGATTGCCACGCTGGCGCGTTCGACCAGGGTGGTCGATCCGTATGGACCCGCGAATCCGTCCGAGGTGTTCGCGGCCCACCTGGCACGCGCCCACGGCCTGTTCTCCGACGAGACTGAGGAGGCCGCGCGGTCGCGGGAGCCGCTGTTGGACGAGCGCGACCTGTGGCTGGTTCTGTTTTGGGCGTACGCCGGGGGCTGGACGGCGCTCCTGCTCGCGCTGCGGGTGGGCGTGATGGAGGCCTACACGCTGCCCGGCGCGGCCGTGCTCATCGTGGCAGGGATGCGCCTTGAGCGCCCGCTGCTCTTGCGGGCCGGGCTGGCGCTGGCGTTCGTCCCGAGTTCGATCGCCGCGTTGTTGGCCGAACCGTCGTGGGTGCGGCAGGGGTTCCTGCTGCTCGGCAGCGCGCTCATGGTCGTGATTGGACTGCGCAGGCAACTGCGAGCGCCGGTGACGATCGGCGCGGTCGTGCTCGCGGCGGCCGTGGTGGTCACGGTGTGGCGAATGGCGTAGGGGCTCCCGGCCCGGCGCGGGGGAGATGCGGACGGGAGCCCCGGTCCGTGGTCAGCTGGACGGCTTCTGGTCACCGCGCGGCCCGCCACCCGGCTTGCCGCCGTGGCCGTGGCCGAACCCGCCGAGCACGCCGGCCTCGTACGCCTTGATCACCGCGTCGGCCTCGGCCTGGGTGAGCTTGCCCTCACTGACGGCCGTGGCCAGGCGCTCCTTCAGCGCGGCCGTGCGGTCGGCCGGCGTGGGGCGTTCGCCTTGCTCGTTCTTCTTTTGCTCCTCACGCACCTTGTCCAGCGCGGCGGTCACCTTGGACTCCTCCACCCCGAGCTCCTTGGCCAGCGCGGCGGCGAGCTCCTGATGGCGCGTGGACTTGTCTCCTGTGGCATATGCGGTCACGGGCGCGGCAATTCCCAGGGCCAGGATGCCGGAAGCGCCCAGTATCGCTAGCGTTCGCTTCTTCATCCGCCGAGAGTTCATCGCCCAGCTCAGAGCCTGCTATGGCGGGGCTGGCAGTTAGCTGGTAGGCAGTTGCCCGCTTAAATGTTCGACGATCCGATGGCTCAGGTCGGCCAGCGCGTCGAGCTCGTCGTCGGTCAGCAGATCGATCATGTGCCGGCGCACCGAGGCCACGTGGCCGGGCGCGGCCTCGACGATCGCCTCCCAGCCCTCGTCGGTAAGCACGACCATCGAGCCGCGTGCGTCGCCTGGGCACTCGTGCCGCTCGACCAACCCGCGCTGCTCCATCCGCGCGAGGTGATGCGAGAGACGGCTCTTGGACCATCGCATGTGGGCGGCCAGCTCGCTCAGGCGCTTCTTCCTGCCCTCGGCCTCCGACAGGTTGGACAGCACGTCGTAATCCGGCTCGGACAACCCGCTCTGGCTCATCAGGTCGCGCTGCAGTTGCAGGTCGAGAAGAAGCCTCATCCGCCGGTATCCGATCCAGGCGCGCATTTCCCGCTCGTCGAGCCATCGGGGCGTAGTTGACATGTCACCAAGATACCAGCTACGGTTGATGACATGTCAACAAACGGTCAGCGTCCACGCCTCAACGTCGTCATCGCGAGCACACGTCCGGGTCGGGTCGGCGAGCAGGTGGCGCAGTGGTTCGTGCCCATCGCGCAGGAGCATGCGGGCTTCGACGTCACGCTCACCGACCTTGCCGTGCTTGGGCTCCCGCTGCTCGACGAGCCTATGCCCGCCATCGAGCGGTTGCCCTACACGCATGAGCACACACGCCGGTGGAGCACGACGGTCGCCGCGTCGGACGCGTTCGTGTTCGTGATGGCCGAATACAACCAGGGTTATGCGGCCTCGCTGAAGAACGCGCTGGACTTCCTCTACCCCGAGTGGGCCTACAAGGCGGTGGGCTTCGTTTCATACGGCATGTCGTCGGGCGGTTTGCGGGCACAGGCCGCGCTGCGCCCGGTGGTCACCGCGCTCAAGATGGTGCCGGTGGCCCACACCGTCGTCATGCACCTGCGGGAGACCCTTGACCCGCAAGGCAAACTGACGCCGGCTCCGCGGATGGCCGACACTGCCAAGGAAATGCTCGACGAGCTGGCGCGGATGACCGGTGCGTTGGCGCCTCTGCGAGCCTAGATCAAAATATGGAAGTCTGTGCGAGTCCGGTCTCATAGGCGACGATGACCAGCTGCACGCGATCGCGCAAGCCCAGCTTGGTGATCGCCCGCGCCACATGGGTTTTGGCGGTCAACGGGCTGATCACGAGCCGCGCCGCGATCTCGTCATTGGACAGTCCGGCCGCCACGAGCGCCATCACCTCGCGCTCCCGCGCCGTCAGCACATCCAGCCGGCTTGACACTCCGCTTTGGATGGTGGCGAGTGGACGGTTGGTGAACCGCTCGATGACGCGCCGGGTCACGCTCGGGGACAGCAGCGCGTCGCCCGCCGCCACCACGCGGATCGCCGAGCGCAACGCCTCCGGCTCGACCTCCTTGGTCAAAAACCCGGCCGCGCCCGCCTGCAGCGCCGCGAACACGTGCTCGTCGGTCTCGAACGTGGTCAGGATGACGACCCGGCACTCGCTTGCCACCTGCCGGGTCGCGGCGAGCCCGTCCATGCCCGGCATGCGGATGTCCATCAGCACCACGTCGGGCCGCAGCGCGCGCACCTGCCGCACGGCCTCCTCGCCCGTCCCGGCCTCGCCGACGACCTCGATGTCCTTGGCGCGCCGCAGCAGGCTGCGAAAGCCCGCCCGCACCAGGGATTGGTCGTCGGCGAGGAGCACGGTTACGGTCATGACCTTACCGGAATCGTTGCGGTGACACGGAATCCGCCGTCGGCACGGGGGCCGGCGTCGAACGTGCCGCCCAAAGCCGTAGCCCGCTCACGCATGCCGGCTATGCCATGCCCGGTCTGGTCAACCGGCCCGCCGCGCCCGTCGTCGGACACTGCAATGTGGACCGCGTCCGGCCCGTAGCGCAAACTCACGCGCACATGGCCGGCCCCCGAGTGACGGACCACATTGGTCAGTGCCTCCTGGACGATGCGATAGGTCGCCAGCGCCACCGGGGCCGGGACGGCACCCGCTTCCCCCTCGATTTCCAAAACGCTTTCCATCTGGGTACCGTCGACAAGCTCGCGAATCGCGTCGAGACTCCCTTGCGGGGCAAGGGATTCGCGCTCTCGCAACACACCCACGAGCGCACCCAGGTCGGCCGCTGCCCTGCCGCGCACCTCCTGCGCCGCGCGCAGGGCAGAGCGCGCCTCCTCCGGCGAATCGTCGAGTGCCTCGTCGGCCACGCGCAGCTGCACCCCCACGACGGTCAGCGTGTGCGCCACGACGTCGTGCAGCTCCTGCGCCATGAGCAGGCGTTCCTGCGCGGCCGCCTGCTGCGACTCCAGATCGCGCTGCCGTTCGAGGTCTGCCATGCGCGCCGCCGTTTCCGCCCGCCACCCGTGCAGGTTGCGGTAGGCGCGGGCGAGCGCGAGCACCACGACCACCCACAGCACCTCGAACCCGAGCTCCTGGGGCATCTGGCCGAGGTCGAGGGCGTCCGAGCCTTCGAGCAGGTGGTCGGGCGGTATCATGAACGGCGCGTTCAGCAGGGGCACGGCGACGGTCCCGATCGCCCACGCCAGCCCGCGCCGGGTCGGCCCCGCCGCCACCGTGAAAATGGCGGCCGACGCGGGCAGCACCCAACCGGCCCCGCTCAGGGTGCCTATGTGCCAAGCCGACGAGGCCGCGACGCTGACCAGCAGCACGGCCACGGGCCAGCGTCGGCGCAGGAACAGCAACGCCCCCAGGAACATCCCCAGCACCACCGCACCCCACGGGGCCGGCACCGGTTCGAGAACACCGCTGTCGAACAGGGTCGCGACCGCCGGCACACCGATGACCGTGAGCGCGGCGAAGGCCGCGTCGACGCGCACCGGGTGGGCCTGGTCCAGTTTCACATTCGCATCATGCCGTGTGCGTTTCATGACTGAGACGCTAGGGACGCCGGGGGCTTGAGCGCGTCGTCCGCGCACAGTCACCTGCGTCTACTGCTCCTGTAGTACGCTCGCCCTCGCTCTGCAGGGACGGTAGGAGACAGTGATGATGCCGCGCTGGAATCTGGTGCTGCGCTTCGTGCTGGAGGTCGCGGCGCTGATCGGGCTGGCCGTCGGCGGTCACCGGCTGGGCGGATGGCCGGTGGCGATCGCGCTTGTCCTCGTGGCCGCGGCCGCATGGGTGGTGTTCGCCGTGCCGGGCGACCCGAGCCGCAGCGGACGGGCGCCCGTCCCGGTCTCGGGCATCGTCCGGCTGTTCGTCGAGGTCGCCGTCATCATCGGCGGCGCGGTGGCGCTGATCGCGTCGGGCTACGAGCTCGCGGGCTATGTCCTGGGTGGATTGTTCGTCCTGCACCTCGCGTTCTCGCCCGACCGGCTGAACTGGCTGGCCAAGCAGGGGCGGCGGGACCGCTAGAAAATTTGTGCAACAGCGGCCGCCTCCCGCGTGTATAAGGGCCGACGGAGGTGACCGATGACGGATCAGTCGTTCGAGGAGTTCGTGGCGGCCAGCATGCCGACGCTGAGCCGCTACGCGCACGCCCTGACCGGCGTCCCCGACCGGGCCGACGACCTGTTGCAGGACACCTACGTCTCGGTGGCCAGATCGTGGTCGCGGGTCGACGCGCAGGCCAGCCCGCTTGCCTACGCGCGCAAGGCGATGCTCAACACCTATCTGAACATGTGGCGGGCCCTGCGCCGGGGCGGCTACACGGTGCCCTACGACGATGATGACGAGGGCCGCGCTGCGCGCGACGATTACGGCCGCGTCGACGAGCGCGACGTGATCAGCCGCGCGCTGCGCCGCCTGCCGCGCGACCAGCGGGCCGTGCTGGTGCTCGGCTTCCTCGACGACCTGTCCGACGAACAGATCGCGGCCGTGCTCGACCGCCGGCCCGCCACCGTGCGATCTCTGCGCCATCGGGCGCTGCAGACCCTGCGCAAGCGCCACTGTCTGGAGGCTTCCTATGTCTGACGTGGAAGAACTGGTCGGCGCGGAGATCAGGCGGCTGGCCGGCCGTCCCCAGCCGGCCGAGGTGGCCGATATGGTACGGCGCGTGCGCCATGCCCGCCGGCGGGCCGGCATGGTGACGGCCAGCGTGGCCGCGCTGCTGGTCGTGCTTGCGAGCACGGCCGTCGTGGCGGCGCTTCGGCGCGACCCGACACCCGCGCCACCGGCCGACACCTATCCGTCCGGGCTGACCGTGACCCGGCCGACAGACGCGTACTTCATCGACGCCGACCATGGCTTCGCCCTGGCGTGCCGGTGCGTCGAGCAGGCGCGCGAGACCTGGCTCGCGTCCACTTCGGATGGTGGGCAAAGCTGGCAGGCCCGCCAGGTACCCGGACAGGATTGGCATGACCGGCTCGAACTGCGGGTGTTCGACCGCAACCGGGTCGCGATCACATCGATCGATCGGGGTTCGGGATCGGACCGGGTCTGGTTCACCCCCGACCGGGGCCACACATGGCACCCTCGATCGTCCATTCCGGAGGGTCGCGTCGCCCAGGTACCGCTGCTGGCGCAGGCGGCCCTGCGCCCATCGGGCAGCAGGCCGTTCGACGTCATCGTATACCGGCCGGACGGCACGTCGGCCCTGCTCGAAAACGTTCCGGGCCAGCTGGCCGGATCGGAGAACCGCAACGTCAGGGCGGCGACCGACGGCAGCCTGTGGATCTCGGGCAACGCGACCATCCACGTCAGCCGGGACCGCGGCCGGACGTGGGCGCAGGTGCCCACGCCGCAATACGAGGGTTCGCCGTTGGAGCTGGAGACCATCGACGGACGTCATGTCTACGTGGTGGATCGCTTTGGCCCCAATGGGTATCGGATATGGCGCCTCGGGGACGGCGGGACGTATTGGGAGCATCTCCGGTTGCCGTTGACGCCGGCCGACTCCACGGCCGTCGTGTCCTATGCGACGCCCGACGGCGGCCTCATGATCGGTGATTTCCGTAACGGCGTCGAGTACCGCCTCGCACCCGGCGCCCGGAGTTTCGACCCGGCCCGGCCGGGGCTGGCGCACGGGTTCCTGGGCGGGCGCTATTGGCGCAGCGCGGACGATCCGCATGAGGGAAACCCGCCGTACCATCACTCCGCCGACGGGCAGCAGTGGACCGAGCTACGCCTTTAGCAGGGCCGCGCCGTCCAGCTCGGTGACGCTGACGGGATCGCTGGACAGGACGGTCAGCGCGGCCGCATAGCCGGGGCCGGGGTCGAGGTCGTGCATGTTGTATTCCGACTCCGGCAGCACGGTCAGGCTCGACATCGGGGTCCGCAGGCCCGCGCCGGTCGCCTTGAGCAACGACTCCTTGCGCGTCCACGCCCGGTAGAACACGGCCAGCGGGTCGGGCAGCACCTCAAGCTCCTTGGCGGAGAACACATAGCGCAGCAGGAGCTTGAGGTCCTTGTCGGACACCATTTCCACGTCGACGCCGAGCTCGCCCTGCTCGCTGAGCGCGACCGCGATCAGATCGCCGGAGTGGGAGACCGAGGCATGCAACCCGGCGCCCACGACGCGGGGCTTGCCGTGGGGCTTGCCGCAGTCGATGCACGCCCGGTCGATCTCGGGCCGGTGCCCCAGCCACTGCTCGACGGCCAGGCGCAGCAGCGCATTGGCCGCCACGAACCGGTCGCGGTCCTCCCGGCGGCGATAGGCGTCGGCCCGCTCCCGCTCGCCGGGCGTGAGCAGCTCGTCGTGCCACGGGCTCGCATGCTTGGGGGACGCCCACCACACCGTCACGGACATGGCGACCACTCTAATTACTATTGACCGGTGACGTTGCAGACGCTGGCCGAGCTGGTCGCGGGCGGTGGCGTGGCCGTGCTCAGCGGGGCGGGGCTGTCCACCGAGTCGGGCATACCCGACTACCGCGGGCCCAACGCGCGCAAGGTCACGCCCATGACCTACCAGGCGTTCGTGGGTGATCCGTTGGCGCGCAGGCGCTATTGGGCGCGCAGCTACGTCGGCTGGCGCACCATCGGCACCGCCCGGCCCAACGCGGGCCATCGTGCGGTCCGGCAGCTGCAAGACAGCGGGCTGGTCGAGGGCGTCATCACGCAAAACGTCGACGGGCTGCACGGCTCGGCCGGGGTGATCGAGCTGCACGGCAACCTCGCCCGCGTGATCTGCCTCGACTGCGGTGACGTGAGCCGGCGGGAGGCGCTCGACCAGCGGCTGCGCGAGGCCAACGCGGACTTCGATGCCCTGCCCGGTGTCATCAACCCGGACGGCGACGTCACGCTCGCGGATGAAGAGGTCGAGCGGTTCCGCATGGTCGGGTGCGTGGTCTGCAAGGGCACGCTCAAGCCGGATGTGGTGTTCTTCGGCGAGACCGTGCCGCGCGAACGGGTGCAGGCGAGCTTCGGGCTCGTGGAGCGGTCGCGGCTGTTGCTCGTGCTGGGCTCCTCGCTGCACGTGATGTCGGGCCGGCGTTTCGTGCTGCGCGCGGCCAAGCTCGGCATCCCCGTGGCGATCGTCAACCAGGGCCCGACCAGGGGCGACCACTGCGCCTCGCTCATCATCGACGCCCAGCTCGGCACCATTCTCCCGCAGCTGGTCCGTGCACCGACGTTAGCGTTGGCGAGTTAGCCGGACCGGCAGCGCATCAGGCACGTCAAGACCAATCTCGCGGGCGACGACGGTCACATGTAGCCGAAAATCGGCGGGAACAGCAACACGACCACCCACGCCCACCCGGCATACACGGCCAGATAGCCGGTCTGCCAACGCTCCAGCGGCGCGAACGGCCGGCGGTTGCGCACGAACTCGCTGAGCAGGAACGTGGTCCAGGCGAGGTTGGCCAGCAGGATGACGTTTTCGCCCAGCGCCGCCGCCTTGTTGGGCGTGGTGCCCCACTCCGAGATCCGCCCGGTGATCACGCCCAGCACAAGCGCATCGATGATCAGCGCGCTGAACACGAGCGCCAGCTGGAGCCAGTCGAAGGCGCCGGGCCGGGCCAGCGGATCGCGCGCCGAGATGGAGTACAGCACCAGCCCGAGCACGACCACGAGCAACAGGTCGAACAGGATGAGCACCTCGCGGTCGGTGTTGATGAGGTTTCCGGTCCACAGCAGCGCGCCGAGGAAGGCCAGCAGCGCGACCGCGAACAGCGGGGTGAACACGCGGGTCAGCACCGGCGCCATGTTTTCGATGACGCTCTGCTTGGCCTCCACGAGCCAGGCCGCGACCACGACCGCCGCCAGCGCTCCGCACGGCATCACCCACGATGCCATGAACTCTTCGATGTCGAGCCCGATGGCCCCGAACACACCGAACGTGATGCCGGTGAGCACGCCACCGCCGAGCGCGATCAGCACGTAGTAAACGAACCACTCTCCGGTGAACCGGATGAAGTCCATGCGCCTGCGCCCGGATCGCCAGTCGCCGCCCACATAGGCGACGCCCATCGCGAGCCACAGCGCCAGCGGCAGGTGGATCGCCGTCAGCACCATGCTTTGCGACGTGTCCTTGAGCGGGTAGACGTTGGCGGCGACCGCGCCGAGCACAAACAGCGCAGCCACAACCCCCGCAAAAACAGCGCTGAGCCTGCGCCGGATGGCGAAATACGCAGCCAGCGGCACGAGCGCGAACAGGCTGATGTTGCGTTGGTAGAAACCGGCGCCCTCATCGAAGCCCAGGCCGAACAGCTCCGGGAGCTTGATGCCGATCGCCGCGAGAGCCGCGCAGCCCACCATGACGAGCAGGTCCATGCGGGAGGCGCGGTGCGAGTGCGCTTGACCGTCGCCGGAGAGGACCAGCTGTTTCCACAACCGGTCGGAGTGCACGCGCGCGAACTCCCGGGACAGATCGTCGAGGCTGCCCATGCGCTTGACCGCCACCAGGAACGCCTCGTCCGGGCGCAGCCCGGAATCGGTCAGGTCGGCTACGGTACTGCGTAGATGGTCTTCAAGCTCTTCGACATCGGTCTCGTTGACGGCACGGCGGCGGCGCATGTAGCCACGCCATTCGGCGATCTGGTTTTCCAGCTGCTCGTCGAGGCTCACGTCAGGCCTCCCGCGGCGAGAGGTGACCCGTCGCGTGCCAGACGCCCTTGAGCGCGCTGACCACCGCGTCCCACTGGCGGCGCTGCTCGGCCAGCTCGGCCCGGCCCTGCTCGGTGATGCGGTAGTACTTGCGGCGGCGGCCGCCGGGCGGACCGTCCCATGTGGACTCGACGTGGCCGAGCCGTTCGAGCCGGTGCAGCAACGGATAGAGCAGGCCGTCCGTCCACTCCAGAGCGCCGCCGGACAACTCGTTGACCTCTTTGATTATCGCGTAGCCATAGTTGTCGCCCTGGGCGAGGATGCCCAGGACGAGCGGCGTCGCCGACGCCGCGACGAGATCCTTCGTCACATGCATGCGCCATCACTCCCTAGCAGTACTATACATAGTACTGCTAGGTATCACTAAATCGCTTGCCGTGTCTGTTAGACAGGTTTCGTGACCGATATCAGGCCAGCCGTGATCGAAGACATCGAGGGTATGGATGTCGTCCGGCGCGCGCTCTTCCCATGGTTCAGCGCCAGCATCGAGACCCAGCGCAACTGGTTCCGCACGCTGCCCGCTGCCGCCCGCGCGCAGCGGCTGGTCGCGGTCGTCGATGGCGTGGTGGTGGCGACCGCGGTGAGCATGCTCAACCACCACGCCGCCGAGCCCGGCCAGGGCACCGTGCAAATCCAGGTGCATCCCGACCACCACGGCCGGGGCATCGCCACAAAGCTGCACGATCTGGCCGAGGAGCACCTGCGGGCGATCGAAGCCGTGCGGGCGCAGGGGTTCGCCCTCGACAACCCGGCCTCCGTGGGCTGGGCCAAGCGGCAAAGCTACGAGGTCGGCGCGAATGAGCGATGGTCGGTGGTCGATCCGGCGAGCCTGCCGCCCGTCCCGGTCATCCCCTCGGGCGTCGAGATCGTGCGCGCGGCCGAGGCCGGGCCGGAGGCGTGCCATGAGATCGATGCTGTGGCCTTTCTGGACGAGCCGGGGGATGTGCAGATGGGCGTCATCCCGTTTGACGAGTGGATGGACCGGTTCTGGCACTCGCCCGACTTCGACCGCGAGGTGAGCATGGTCGCGTTGGTCGACGGCAAGCCCGCGGCCCTCACGATGGTCGAGGTCAACCGGGCGACCGGGCGGGCCATGTCCACCGGCACGGCCACGCTGCGCGAATATCGCGGCATGGGCCTGGCCAAGCTGCTCAAGTCGGTGTCGCTGCGGCGAGCGGCCGAGGCGGGAGTGGTTGCGGCCTTCACGTGCAACGACTACAGCAACGCGCCGATGCTCGCGATCAACGACTGGCTAGGCTACCGCGTCATCGGCGGCACCCGATCGGTGCTCAAGCACCTCTGACACCTGTCCAATCACGACTACCGCCGGGGGCTTCACGCCCTCGGCCAGTGATGGCAGCTGTTCGAGCGTGCCTTTGAGGACCCGTTCGTGCCGGGTCGTGCCCTCCATGACGATCGCGGCGGGTGTGCCCGGGTCACGGCCGAAGCGCTGCAACGTTTCCACGATTTTGGGCAGCTGCTTGAGCCCCATCAGGATGACGAGCGTGCCTCGCATGCGCGCGAGTGCTTGCCAGTCAACGAGCGACGTCGGGTCGTCGGGTGCGACATGTCCACTCAGGACGGTGAACTCGTGCGCGACCCCGCGATGGGTCACGGGGATTCCGGCCACACCCGGGACCCCGATCGCGCTCGTGACACCGGGCACGACGAGCACCGGCACATCATTTTCCAGGCATGCCAGCACCTCTTCGCCGCCCCGGCCGAACACGAACGGGTCGCCGCCCTTGAGGCGCACCACGAACTTTCCGGCCCGCGCGCGGTCGACGAGAACGCGGTTGATCTCGTCTTGTGCGGCCGCCTGGCCGTACGGAAGCTTGGCCACGTCGATGAGCTCGACCTCCGGGCGCAGCTCGTCGAGCAGGAGCCCCGGCACGAGCCGGTCCATCACCACCACATCGGCGGCCGCGAGCAGGCGGCGGCCCTTGACCGTGATGAGCTCGGGATCGCCAGGCCCGCCGCCGACGAGCGCGACGGTGCCACCGTGCTTTTCAAAAGCCGTGGGCGTTTCCGACAGCACGTGCGAAATCTGGTCGCGCACGGCCACCGCGCGCTTCGGATCGCCGCCCGCCAGCACGGCCACCGTCACCGGACCGTGCCGCGTGACGGCGGGGGTCCAGGCGCTGGCCGCGTGCCGGTCGTCGGCGCGGATGCAGAAGATGCGGCGCTGCTCGCACAGGCGCGAAATCTCTTGAGCCGCCGTGGGATCGTCGACCGCGACCTGTACCAGCCAAACATCTTCCAGGTCTTCGGGTTGAAAAACCCGCTCCCTCCACTCCAGACGGTCGGCGAGCCCTCGCAACGTCCCGGTGACGGAAGGGGAAACCAGCCGCACCCGCGCGCCCGCGGACAGGAGGGCCGGAATGCGCCGCGTGGCAACGGATCCCCCGCCGACGACAAGCACGCGCCGACCGTCCAAACGCAACGCGACGGGATAAAGCTCACTCAATGCGTCCCTCCACTTCGCTCCGCGGCGCATGCCCGCTGATTCACTCGGGGCAAGCCCTCGTTCATGCTTCCGAGACTCCGGCACTGTCGAATGTGGCCATTTCATGCAGTACCCGGGCGGCGGCCGCGACGAGGGGATAGGCGAGCACCGCGCCCGTGCCCTCGCCCAGGCGCATGCCGAGTTCGAGCAGGGGAGCGAGGTCGAGCTTGCCGAGGGCCACGGTCGCGCCCGGCTCGACGGACCGGTGGCCTGCGATGAGAGCCTCCCGGCAGGGTGGGGCGAGGGCCACCGCGGCCAGTGCGGCTGCCATCGAGATGACTCCATCCAACAATATGGGTACCCGGCGGGCCGCCCCGCCGATGATGAAGCCCGCCAGTGCGGCATGTTCCAGCCCGCCGACCGCCGACAGCACGCCGATCGGGTCGGCCGGGTCGGGCGCGTGCAGCGCGAGCGCGCTCTTGATGACACCTATCTTGCGGACGTGCGTGGCCGCGTCGATGCCCGTGCCGTAGCCCGTCACGACCCCCGGGTCGCGCTCGGTGAACACGGAGATGAGCGCCGCCGAGGCCGTGGTGTTGGCGATCCCCATGTCGCCGGTGAGCAGGATGCGCGCGCCCGAGTCGACCATCTGGTTGGCGACCGTGATGCCCGCCTCGATCGCCTGGATCGCCTCGTCGCGGGTGAGCGCCGGTTCGACGGTCATGTCCCGCGTGCCGTGGCGGATCTTCGCGAGCACCAGCCCGCTCGCCGGTTCGAACTCGGCGAGCGTGCCCACGTCCACGACCGTCACCGAGACGCCCGCCTGGCGGGCGAACGCGTTCACCGCCGCGCCCCCGGCGAGGAAGTTGCCGACCATCTGCGCGGTGACCTCCTGCGGCCATGGGGTCACGCCCTGCGCGTGCACGCCATGGTCACCGGCGAAGATCGCAAGCGAGGCGGGGGTCAGCAGCGGGGGCGGGCAGGCGCCCGTGATGCCCGCGAGCCGCACCGACAGGTCCTCCAGTTCGCCCAGTGAGCCGGCGGGTTTGGTGAGCCGGGCCTGCCGCTGCCGCGCGTCGGACATGGCGGCGGCGTCGGGCGCCGGGATGCTCTCGATAGTCGCACTCATAAGCACACGCACACTCCATCATGTCGCGGGTCGGGTTCCCGACATGGGGCTCGGGCCGCGCGTCGCATAAGAGGTATATACGTTTTTGTCCTACCTTTATGGAATGAAGCTGATGCGCCGACCTCGGGGAATCGTGTCCAACCAGGGGAAGCTGCGCCCGATCGTGCGCATCGGCCTGATCACGGGGTTGCTGGCGGCGCTCGTCGCGTACCCGGTCGTCGCCGTCGGCGGGCTCGGCTTGAAGGCGGGCTCGGACATGTACCAGGCCCTGCCCCGCGAGCTGAACACCGAGCCGCCGGCGCAAACGTCGTACGCGTACGCGTCGGACGGCACGACGTTGATGGCCATGTTCTACGACGAGTACCGCAAGTACACCCCGATCAGTGAGGTGGCCGAGCCCATGCGGCAGGCCATCGTCGCAAGTGAGGACGCGCGCTTCTACGACCATCGCGGCGTGGACGCGAAGGGTATAGCGCGGGCGTTCGTGGCCAACCAGACCGCGGGCAAGGTGTCGCAGGGCGCGTCCACCCTGACCATGCAGTACGTGCGGATGAAGCTGCGCGACGGGGCCGGCACGCCGGGGGAGGTGCTCGCCGCGACCGAGCAGACGACGGGGCGCAAGCTGCGCGAGATGCGGCTGGCCGTGCTCGTGGAGCAGGAGCTGAGCAAGACCGAGATTCTGGAGCGGTACCTGAACGTGGCCTACTTCGGCCATCGCGCCTATGGGATTTTCGCTGCGGCGCACATCTTCTTCTCGAAGCTTCCGTCGGAGCTGACGCTCGCCGAGTCGGCGTTGCTGGCCGGGCTGGTGAAAGCGCCGTCGGCGTATGACCCGGCCGGGATGGATCCCACGGGCGCGCTGGAACGGCGCAATTACGTGATCGACCGCATGCGCGAACTCGGCGACATCACGCCCGAGGTCGCGGCCGCCACCATGGCCGAGCCGATCGCGCTGCGGGTCACCGAGCCGCCCAATGACTGCGTGTCCATTGCGGACGAGGTCAACGACTGGGGATTCTTCTGCGACTTCTTGAAGAACTGGTGGATCCAGCAGGCCGCGTTCGGGGCGGGACCGGCGGAGCGGCTCGACAGGCTACGCCGCGGCGGGTACAGGATAATCACTTCTTTGGATCCTGAAATCCAGCGGATCGCGCTGGATCACGTGACGAAGCGGGAGCGGATCGGCAGCTCCTATGCGTTGGGCCAGGTTTTCGTGCAGCCGGGCACGGGCCGGGTCAGGGCGATGGCGGTCAATCGGGTCTACTCGCTGGACAAGAGCCGCAACGGGCAGCACACGGCCGGATATGACCGGCCCGGCAACTACCCCAACACGGTCAACCCGTTGCTCGGGGGCGGCGACATGGCCGGTTACCAGGCGGGCTCGACATTCAAAATCTTCACGATGCTGGCGGCGCTCGACGCGGGCATGCCGATGAATACATGGATTTACTCGCCGGGTCGGCTCAAGTCGATCTATCCCGCGGGGTGGGGAGAGCCCGCGAGTTGCGCCGGGCGTTGGTGTCCGAGCAACGCGAGCGGCTCGATGACGGGCAACCATGCGATGTGGTCGGGGTTCGGCAAGTCGGTGAATACCTACTTCGTGCAGCTGGAGCAGCGGGTCGGGGCCGACGCGGCGGTGCGGATGGCCGAGCGGCTCGGGTTGCGCTGGCGCACTGATATCGACAAGCTCCAGGCCTCGCCGGAGAAGGCGGCCGGGTGGGGCGCGTTCACGCTGGGCGTTGCCGACACGACCCCGCTGGAGATGGCCAACGCGTATGCGACGGTTGCGGCGGAAGGAAAATACTGCGAGGCGCTGCCGGTCATGGAGATTACGGGCCCTGACGGAGCTCCCGCTCAGTTTGGGGGAGTCCCGGTTGCGGCGCCGAGGTGCACGCAGGCCGTGTCGCAAGACGTGGCGCGGGCGGCGGCCGACGCGGCGCGGTGCGTGACGGGATACGGTGCGGCGGCGTCCGGGTGCGGCGGGTGGTCCACGGCGCCGCAGGTTTACGGCATGGTCAAGCGGCCAGTGGCCGGTAAGACGGGCACGACGGACAACAACCGTGCGGCATGGTTCATCGGATTCACACCGGAGCTCGTCGGGGCCTCCTTCATGGCCGATCCGGACAACCCGTTCCACGGGGTGGGCGGGGGCAACGCCTGGAAACCGATTGAGGCGGTGAGCTACACGCTGCGGGACGCGTTGAAGGACCAGCCGGTCACGCACTTCACCGCGCCGGAGGGCGAGATCGTGGGCAAGGCGCCGCCACCCCCGCCGCCTAAGCCCCTGCCGGCCGAATCGTCGCCGGCTCTTTCTTCGAACGACCCGCCCGCCGGGGCTCCCGCGCCCGCCGGTGGGTTGGCTAGCGAAGATCCGCCGCCACCATAGACCACACTTCGAGGTCCACACGGCCACCGTGGACGGTGCCCGCGTTGCGCAGCAGCCCCTCGTAGGTGAAGCCGGCCTTCTCCGTCACGCGTCGGGAAGCGATGTTGCCCGGCGCGACACGCACCTCGACCCGCTGGAAGCCGTGTTCGAGCACGAGTGCGAGCGTGATCGCGTCAACCGCCTCGGCTGCCACACCGAAACCGCGCGCGTCCGCCGCCACCGCGTAGGACAGCTCGGTGACGCGGCTCGACCAGTCGGTGCGCCGCGTCCACAGGCAGCCCACAAGCCGGTTGTCTTCGCGGCGCACGATGCCGTAGTGGTCGCCGTCGCCTGCGTCGCGGCGCTCGGTGGCCATCTCGGTGCACCACACCTTGCCCTCGATCTGCCCGAACTCCTGCGGGAACGGCAGCCAGCGCTGGGTTTGCTTGTCGGCGAAGATCTGGGCCACCGGGTCGGCGTCGTCGGCGTTGAGCTGGCGGACATCGAGCCTAGGTGTCTGGACGGTCAGCACAGGAAACCTGCGCACCGAGACATAGCCGGACATGTGTCTCCCTTGTATGAGGGGCAACCGGGGCTCAACTTACCGCGTGAAGGCGATCGCGGGCTGAAGAAGCGTTTGGGGAAGTCTGAGTGATAGAAGTCACACTCGTAGACTGGGCGTCGTGTCTCTGCTGCTAACCCGCCGCTGGCTCGGCCTTCTCTGCCTCACGGTGATCGCCGCCGGTGTCATGGTCATGCTCGGGCGGTGGCAGTGGGGGCGGTACGAGGAACGCAGCGCGATCAACGCGCGGATCGATGCGAGCCAGTCCGCGGCGCCGGTGGCTTATTCGCCCGCCGTGCCCGAGTGGACGCGGGTGACGCTGTCCGGGCAGTACGACGGGAACCTCGAGATCCTCGTGCGCAACCGGACCGTGCAGGGGCGGGTCGGGTTCGAAGTCCTGACGCCGCTTGTGCTTGAGGACGGTTCGGCCGTGCTGGTGGACCGGGGGTGGGTGCCGCCGCACCCGAACGGCCCGACCGCTGATCCCGAGGTGCCGCCCGCGCCCGGCGGGCTGGTCACGTTGACCGGGCGGGTGCGGGCGTCCGAATCCGGTGCCCGCGTGCAGTTGATCAACGGGAGTTGGCAGGCGCGGCGGGTTGGCGTGGGTGAGATCGCGAGCAAGCTGCCGTACCGGGTGGCGCCGACGTATGTTCTCGCGGACGACGAGTACACCGAGCTGGTGCCGATCCCGTCGTCGCGCGAGAACGACTGGCTGAACCTGGGCTACGCCATCCAGTGGTGGATCTTCGCGGCCGGTTCGTTCTTCGCGCTGTACTGGCTGGCGCGCCGGGAGCTACGCCAGGCTGACGTTTCGCAGGAGCAGCGCCTCGACGAGCCTGCCTCAAGGGCGCCCGCGAAGGCGTCAGGCCAGGCTGACGTTTCGCAGGAGCAGCGCCTCGGCGAGACACACGCGGGCGAACTCACCTAGGTGCAGGCTCTCGTTGGGCCCGTGCGCCTTCGCGTTCGGGTCCTCGACGCCCGTCACCAGGATCGACGCCTCCGGGAACATGTCCTGGAACGTGGCGATGAACGGAATCGATCCACCCACACCGATCTCGACCGCGTCCGTGCCGTCCCACGCCTCCTTGAACGCCGCCCGTGCCGCATCGAAGTACTTGCCGGTCGTGTCGATCACGCACGCGTTGCCGTCGTGCTCGAACTCGAAACTGATCTTCGCGCCCCAGGGCACGTGCTTGGCGAGGTGGGCCTTGAGTGCTTCGTAAGCCGACTTCGGGTCGTCGCCGGGCGCGAGCCGCAGGCTCAGCTTCGCCTTCGCCTTGGGCACGATCGCGTTGGGCGCCTCGCTGGTCTTGGGCGCGTCGATTGCCAGCACCGACAGCGCGGGCTTGGTCCAGATCCGGTCCACCAGCCGGCCGGAACCGATGAGCTCGACACCATCCAGAACCCCGCCTTCGGCACGGAACCGATCCTCCGGGTAGTCCAGCGGCGAGGCGGGCCGGCTCACGAGCCCCTCGACAGCCACATTGCCCTGGTCGTCGTGCAGCGTGGCGATCACCCTGCTCAGCACCATCAGCGCATCGGGCACCGCGCCGCCATACATTCCACTGTGGACGGCCGACTCCAGCACCTCGACCGTGAAGAACGAGTTGACGATCCCCCGCAGCGACGTGGTCAGCGCCGGCACCCCGATGTCCCAGTTTCCTGAGTCGGCAATCACAATCACGTCGGCGGCGAGCTCCTCGCGATGCTTGGCCAGCAGCGCCTCCAGCGACGCGGAGCCGAACTCCTCCTCGCCCTCGATGAACAGGACCACACCCACCGGCAGCCGGTCGCCGAACGCCCGCAGCGCCGCGATGTGCGCCATCACGCCCGCCTTGTCGTCGGCCGCGCCCCGCCCATACAGCCGGCCGTCGCGCTCGGTCGGCTCGAACGGCTCGGACACCCACTGCCGCAGGTCGCCCGTCGGCTGCACGTCGTGATGCGCATACATCAGCACGGTCGGCGCCCCCTGCGGTGCGGGCTTGCGGCCGATCACCGCCGGGTGCCCGTCGCCGATCCGGCTGATCTGCACCTCCAGCCCTTCCCGCCGCAGCAGCTCGGCAACCGCCTCCGCGGACCGCTCCAGCGGTGTGAAATCGAAGCCGTCAAATGCAATTCCGGGGATGCGGACCAGAGCCTCCAAATCCGCCCGGACTCCGGGCAGCTCACGAGCGACAGCGGCACGCAACTCATCAACACTGAGGGTCGTCGTCATGAGGACGATCCTATGACCACGTCCGCGCACCATGCCGTGCCGTCCGCCGCGAAGTGCAACGCCTCTCGTCGGCGCCACTCGCTGAGCTCCTCCTGCATCGCCAGCCCATCGCGTGCCATCGATCTCGCCAGCCGCACCGCCTCCGGCGCGTCCACAAACACCGTCACGCTCGCCATCACCCTTCCGCGCGCCCGTGCCGCCCCAACCCCTTCCACAATCAGGACATCACCGGCTTCGACGGTCACCCATTCGGCGAATTCCTTTTCCACCCAATCATATTTCTGGTACCTCGCTTCGCTCCCGCTGCGAATTGGTTGCAGCACAAGCCTTTCGAGTCGATCCCAGTAGGTAAACTGGTCTCCCCAGCCATCCAGCAGGTCATCGGTGTGCACCACTTCCGCACCTACCGCAGGCGCGAGCCGCCCGGCGAACACCGTCTTCCCCGCCCCGCTGGGCCCATCGATGAGCACCAGCTTCGTCCGCCCCAACCGCGCCGCCCGCCGCCCCAACACCTCCACCACCCGCTCCACCG
>NZ_QJUG01000111.1 GCF_003426775.1 Allorhizocola rhizosphaerae
CCCGCGCCCGCGCCGCCTGCTGCGGCCGGCGCCCCGCCATCCGGTCGGCCGCGACGCCTGCGGCCTCGGCCGCCAGGTGCCACATGCCGTGCCGCTCGTAATCGTGGCTCAACTCCAATATGGACTCGGAATCCTGCCCGGCGAGCGCCTGGATGTAGCGCACGTGTGTCTTCGATGTCGTCGATTCGAGCTCGCCGAGCCGGGCCGGCAACCGTTTGAGGGCGGCCACGGGCTGGCCGAGGCGCGCCATCAGGTGCAGCCCGGCGATGCCGAAGTCGGGGCTCTTCCCGCCCGCGCAGTGCTCAGACATCGCGCGAAGGTGTTGGCGCGCCTGCACCATCCGGCCCTCGCACGCCAGCACGAACGCCTGGCACAACAGGTCCAATTCGATGCTGAGCCGGTTTTGCCCGCGCGCCGCGATCGCGTCGTCGATGGCGGCGCGCGCGGTGGCGAGGTCACCGCACGCCGCCTCACACATGCCCAGCACCGACAGGTGCATCGGCGTGCCCCCGAACGGGTCATGCTCGCTGGCCACGCCGACGCTGTCGCGCAGCAGCGCGGCCGCCTGCCGATAGCGGCCCCGCGCGGCGTAGACCTGCCCGAGAAACGTCGTGCCATATGCCGTCGCCGCGGGCCAACGCTGCCGCAAACCCCACTGCCGCAACGACTCTGCCACCTGCTCCGCCCGATCGAGGTCGCCCGAATACAGATGCGCCCCGATCTCAACGATCTGCAGTGCCAGCCGGTCGACGGGATCGTCGTGCGGCACGCGGGCCGACATCGCCCGCGCCAGCCGCAGCGCGTCCGCGTGCCGTCCAATGTGGATCAGCATCACGCCGCCGGCGGCCACCGCGACGGGCGGCAGGTCGGCGTGGCTGCCCGCGCCGGAGACGATTTTCGTCAGCTCCTGGTGGGCCTCGCCATAACGACCCAGATATGCCAGCGTGAGCACCCTCCGCGTGCTCAACTCGGCACTCATGGCGCGCGCCGCATCGCCCTCAAGCAGGTGCAGCGCCTCTTCCGGCCGGCCGAGCTCCATCACCAGGTTGTCCACGCGGGCGCCGATGAGCGTCACGAGCTCGTCCTCGGCCGCCGAGCCGGAGTCGAACCGGGCCAACAGCTCCTCGGCCCGCTCGGGCCTGCCCTGCCGGGTGTGCGCGCGGGCGAGCGTGACCAACCGCCGCACCGACCCCACCCGCGCGGCCGACGCCAGCCGCTCGGCGAGCGGGGCGTCGAGCATGTTCAACGCGTAGTCGGCTGCGGTGAGCAGTTCATCGTCGTCGGGCTGATCGCCCGCGTCCAACCGCAACACCACTCGGCGCAGCAGTGCCGCGGGCGATCCATCGTGCGGCAGCGCGGCCAGGAGCCGACGCCGCAACACCGCCGCCGCGCCGGACGAGATCTCCGCGACCAGCACCTCGGCGTGCAGCGGGTGCGGCAGGCGCAACATGGCCTCGCGCTCGACCAGCAGCCCGCGGCGGCACAGCCCGTCAACGACGGCCCACTCGGTACACTCGCAAATCACCTCGGCCTCGACCGGCTCGCCAAGCGCTACCAGCCGCACCGCGGCCAGCTCGTCGGCCGTCAACCCCGCGAACCTGTCCCGCACCAGCTCGTGCAGGCCGTGCGCGGCGACCGGGCCACCGATCCACCGCCACACCGCACCGACCCGGCGCAGCCGTCCGGCGTCGATCCCGGCGCTCACCAGCTCGCGCAGATAGAGCGCGTTGCCGCCGGTCCACCAGCGCAGCCGCTCCGCGGTGAGCGCGTCGACCTGCCCGTCCAACGCGCCCTCAAGCACTTCGCGCACACCGTCCAAATCGAACGGTCCAACCTGGACACTGTCGGCGTAGCCGTCCCGCCACAGGCGGCTGACCGCGTCGCTCACCGGCTCGTCCCGGCGAACGGTCAACAGCAGCTGGCACCGGTTCGTCGAGGCGAGCTGATGCAACAGCGCCGCCGAGCTCTCGTCGAGCAGATGGGCGTCGTCCACTGCGATGACCACCGGCGGTTGCCCGGAAACCTTGGCCGCCAAGCGATCCGCGATCCGCAGAAACAGCCGCAACGGATGCGGGTCCTGCTCGGAGAGACCGTCCAGATGCGAGGCGAAGATGCCGAAGGGCACGGCCCGGACGGCACGCGTCGCGCTCGCCCACACCACCCGGCACCCGGCCGCGCTCAGCCGATGGGAGGTGTGCCGGGCAAGCCGGGTCTTGCCGACCCCCGCGTCCCCACGGAAGACGACGCTGCGCCCGCCCTCGGTCACCCCGAGGGCGCGATCGAGCAGACTCTCGCGGGCGCGCAGCGGCCAATCATTCATGTTTTCCCTAGGGTGTGCCGGAATGCCAGAGATTGTGATCCCGCGCGGCCACCAAGGCAAGCAGAAATCCGTCACCCGGCCATGGGCTTGTCCATGACGGGCTCGCGCGCCGACAGCCGTCTGGTCAGCAGGATCCAGGCGCAGATCGCGGCGAGCGGGATCAGGCCCAGCGCCTCCACGGTGGCCGAGTCGAGGCCACCGGCCTCGATCAGCACGGTGGAGGAGAGCGTCCCGATGATCATGTTGTTGCCGGCGTGGGCGAGGCAGGGCACCCAGACGGTTCGCGAGCGGTAAAACAGCCAGGCCAGGATGATTGCCTGGAGCACGATCGTCAGCGTCCACGTGAGGAGCCCGAGCAATAGGTTGTCATAGTGGACATAATCGGTGAAGGCGAGCGGATAGTGCCATGCGGCCCAGATGATGCCGGTGATGAGCGCCGCCCGGACCGGATGGCGGCTCACCCGCTGCTGGAGATGACCACGCCAGCCGAACTCCTCGCCCCAATACATAGGCAACAAGACGATGGGGCTCACCAAGAGCAGCAACACGATCGGCTGCCACAACGACGAGAGATCCGGGTCATACGGTCGCGCGAGCGTGGACAGTCCGACGATCGCGCCGAACACGAGCATCGGACCCGTCCACGCCAATAGGTAGTAGAAGCCTGCGGTGCGCACGCGCGGCGCGAATCCCGCGTCGCCGAAGCCCTCCTTGGTCACCCACCGGCGCACGACCACGGCGGCGATAGCCGGAGAGAACGCCATCGGCAGCGCCACGGTCAGTTGTGTCCTCGGGTCGGCCATCGACATGCCGAGCACGAAATAAGCGACGAAGATGGCCACCCAGGCCAGACCGAACGATATGAGCAGAAAGGTGAGCACACCCTTCGACTTGAGTCCCATGAACCCACACAACCATCGGGTTAGACGCGCGTCACTACGCCCAGCCGCCGTATCGCGGTAGGGCCAGCCATACCGAGGCGCCGCACCGGCGGGCGAGTGGCTGGTACCACAAAAGGTATAAAAGGGGTGAGGCGGACCACCATGATAGAAGTAGTTGAACGGTCAACGGGCTCCTACCATTGATCAAATGTTTGGCAATGGAGCCCTTACCAAAAGCATTATTGGAACCCTAGCGACCGCAGCCGCTGGACTTACCGCCGTGATCGGCGTTGGCGCCTCCCCGGCTGCAGCCAACCCGTCGACCACACAGTCGGTCGTCGCCGCGACAAGCGAGACCGCACCGGTGGCCGGCCTCAACCAGACACAAATGAACAACGCCAAGAAGATCATCGATACAGCCAAATCGATGGGGCTGGGTGAACGAGCCCAGATCATCGCCATCGCGACCGCCATGCAGGAGAGCAACCTCTACAACCTGGCCAGCACGAAGCTGCCGGAGTCCTACCAGGTCCCCCATGAGGGTGAAGGATCCGACCACGACTCGGTCGGCCTCTTCCAGCAGCGTTCCAGCACCGGCTGGGGCCCGGTGACCGAGCTCATGAAGCCCGAGTACGCCGCGCACCAGTTCCTGCAGGCACTGACCGAGGTCCCGAACTGGCAGGACCTGCCGGTGACCGTGGCCGCGCAGCGGGTGCAGGTGTCGGCCTACCCCGACCACTACGCCAAGCACGAGGCCAACGCCACCGCGGTGGTTCGGGCGCTCAACAGCTGACCAACCCCCATATCCCATATCCCCCTTACGAGACCCGAGCCGGGGCGCCCAGCGCCTCGGCTCTTTTCCTATCAATTCAGCTGTACCAAGAAGGTCCCCGCGAGCAGCACCCCGACGCCCAGCAGCCGTGCCGGTGCGAGCGGTCTCCTGGGCAGCCACGGCGCCGCGTGGCTCAGTCGATCCAGCGCGCGTAACCGGGCGCGCGTGCTTGCCGCGGCGGAGGATCTGTTCGCCCGGCGCGACGCGGAGTCGGTGACCATGGAAGACGTCGCCCTTGCCGCGGGCGTGGGCAAGGGCACGCTGTATCGCCGCTATCCCAGCCGAGAGGCGATCGCGCTCGCCCTGCTCGACAAGCACGAGCGGGAGTTACAGGAGAGGCTGATGTCCGGTCCTCCGCCCGCCGGCCCGGGTGCGCCGCCGGCGCAGCGCCTCACCGCCTTCTACGCGGGCATGCTCGATCTGCTGGACCGGCACGGCCATCTGGCCCTCGCCGCCGAGACCGGCAAACGACGCTTTGCCACTGGCGCATATGGGTTTTGGCGCGTGCACGTCGCCGCATTGCTCACCGAGGCGGGCCTGTCCGTTGACCGGGAGGCGCTGACCGACATCCTGCTCGCGCCGCTGAGTCCGGAACTCTATCGATATCAGCGGAGCGCCCGCGGATTGAGCAGGGACGAGATCCTGCACGGGCTGACCCTTCTCGCCGACCGCCTGCTAGAGCACGCCATCCGGCAGTGAGCGCGGCGACGTGGTCGCGCAAGACCATTGTCCAAAGTGTACCGGCGCGGGTCTCGGCGAGGGTGTAGTGTCTGGGAGTGAGTCGTCAGGCGGGTCTTACCGGTCATCGCGCGGCCGTGCGGACGCGCGCGGCGCAGCGACTGTGGCGAGCTGAAGCCTTGGCGATCGTGAAGAGCGTACGATCTCACGAGCCGCCGGTGACAGGGACCTGACGACCACACTTCCCGTGCCTCTGTGCAAAAAGGACGGTGCACTGGGCTCACGCCGATGGCGGTTTGCGGACCAGCGTGCGCGGACAGGCCGCTGTGCTTACGCCGATGGCGGCTTGCGGACCGGCTTACGCGGACAGGCCGCTGTGCTTACGCCGATGGCGGCTTGCGGACCGGCTTACGCGGATAGGCCCTGGCGACAAAGATGACCCCGGGGCGATATTTGCTCGACCAACGCGCGGCGACCTCCTGCTGGTCCTGCTCCGCGACCTCGGCGAGGAACGAGGCGGCCGAGTCACCGCGCAGGAGTGTCGCGGCGTTGCCGTCGCAGCTGATGAGCACGGAACCATCGGCGTGGTGTGCGTAGGTGAAACGTTGCGTCGCAGGGCTTGTCGCCATGATAAATATTCATCTCCGGTCGGGTCGGCCCCGGTGCAGGCGAGCCAGCGCATGGGACACGTTGGACGAGATCGATCGTTAGGGAGAAACCGGATTCACCACCGAGTGTAACCGGAATACCGACCGAGCGCACCGTCCCGAGTGCGAATACTTTTCGCGCCTTTGCCCCTCAGCCCTTGCGTAATGGTGCTCCGACCCGATGCAGGTGCTTCAACGCCATCTTGTACGAGGAGACGAGCCCGGCCTCCCGATAGGGCACGCCGATTTCGGCGCAGAAGTCGCGCACGATCGGCTTGGCCCGGCGCAGATTGGGTGCGGCCATGCTGGGGAACAAATGATGCTCGATTTGATGGTTGAGGCCGCCGAGCACGACATCCACGATCCGGCCACCGGTCACGTCGCGAGAGGTCAACACCTGCTTGCGCAGGAAATCGAGGTTTTCGCCGGGCATCGGCATGCCCTTGTGGTTCGGCGCGAAGGTGCATCCCAGATAGAGTCCGAAAACCCCTTGATGAATCGCCACGAATAGCAGTGCCTTGCCAATCGGCAGGGTGCCGAATACGAGCGCCGAATAGGCCAGCAAATGGGTGGCGAGAAGGACCAGCTCGGTCCCGCGATGCCTTATGCGCCGGCGGCGAAGCGCACGCACGCTGGCCACGTGTAGATTGATGCCCTCCAATAGGAGCAGCGGGAAGAACAGATATGCCTGGATCCGCCCCATGAACCGCGGAATCCCCCGGCTTGCCCGCGCCTGCTCGGTGGACCACACCAGGATGTCCGGCGCAACGTCCGGGTCGTCGTCCGGATGATTCGGGTTGGCATGGTGGCGCGTGTGCTTGTCCATCCACCAGCCGTAGCTCATGCCGATGCCGAGGTTGCCCGCGATCAGACCCGCGATCTCGGCCCGGCGGCGGCTCTTGAACACCTGCCGGTGGGCAAGGTCGTGGGCAACCAACGCCACCTGGGCAAAGACCACCGCAAGAGCAAAGGCGACAATCATCTGGTACCAGGAATCGCCCAGCAACACGAAGACAGCCCAGGCTCCCACGTAGGCCGCGGCGACCAACCCGATGCGACAGGCGTAATAACGCGCCCGCCCACCGAGCAGCCCCGCGGCCCTGACCCGTTCGGACAATCGGGCGAAGTCACTGCCCCGCCCCACGGGAGGACCCTCGGCGGCGATCGTTTCCATCATCGATCGAGGGTCGCGAAATCGGCCCGCTGAAGGAATCCCGCTGACCACCCGGAGCGTGGTGGTGCCAGCCCTACCCTCGGTGCTTTGCTGAGTATCGATCATCGTCGGCCGCGCCGCCTTCCGGCGCGCGATCGAGCGGAAAACGCCGCCGCGCCGGTCGGGGTGTCGGCTGAGCGCGGCTCGTTCCCCGCGGTGGAGCCTGTTCCAGGCAAACGCTGAACGGTGCCCACCGGCCTGGCGCTCCCCGGGGCGATTTCGGCCAGCAGCGGGTCACCGGCTCGCAGGCGAGTGGTGATCGGCTTGATGCCGGCCCGCCGGGCCAGCTCGCTGATCTCCGCGATCCGATCGTCGGGCACGAGGGTCACGACCGTCCCGTGGGCGCCGGCCCGCGCGGTCCGGCCCGAACGGTGCAGATATGCCTTGTGTTCCACGGGTGGATCGGCGTGGATGACCAGCGAGATCCCGTCGACGTGGATGCCGCGGGCCGCGATGTCCGTCGCCACCAGGGCGGTGGCCGTGCCGCTGGTGAAGGCGTCCAGATTGCGGGTACGCGCGTTTTGCGCGAGGTTGCCGTGCAGTTCTACCGCGGGCACGCCCGCCGCGACCAGACGCCGGGTCAACGATTTCGCCCCATGTTTGGTCCGCGTGAAGACCAGTGTCCGGCTGGAGCCGGTGGCGAGGTCGACGAGCACGGGCAGCCGGTCGGTCTGGCTGACGTGAAGCATGTGGTGCACCATCGAGGTCACCGGGGACAGGGATGAGTCGACGCTGTGCGTGACCGGGTTCTTGAGGAAGCGGCGCACCAGCACATCGACGGCCGCGTCGAGGGTCGCGGAGAACAGCATGCGCTGCCCGGATCGCGGGGTCAGCTCCAGCAACCGCCGCACGGCGGGCAGGAAGCCCAGGTCGGCCATGTGATCCGCCTCATCGAGGACGGTGATCTCCACGCCGTCGAGGCGAGCCCGGCCGGTCGCGATGTGGTCCTCCAAGCGTCCGGGGCACGCGATGAGGACGTCGACGCCTGCGCGGAGGCCCGCTATCTGCGGGCCGGCGCTCACCCCGCCGAAGATGGTCAGCGTGCGCAGCGAGAGGGCCTTGGCCAGCGGGGCCATCCCGGACTCGATCTGCATGGCGAGCTCGCGGGTCGGTACCAGAATCAACGCTCTCGGGCGGCCGGGCAGGCGCGGGGATGCGCCGGCGGCAAGCCGGGCCAGCAGCGGCAGTGCGAAGGCGTAGGTCTTGCCGGAGCCCGTGCTGCCCCGGCCGAGCACGTCGCGCCCGGCAAGCGCGTCGGGCAGCGTTGCCGCCTGAATCGGGAAGGGATCGGTGATACCGATCTTGGAAAGCGCCGTGATCAGGGCCTTCGGCAGATCGAAGTCGGTGAAGGTGACACCGGGAGCAATGGCTGTGGCTATCGCTGTGGTTATGGGTGTGGATGTGGTCGTACGAGGGCGGCGTACCGCCATAGGAAAACTCCGAACGTGGAAGGGCCGTCCTGCCCGGCGCGATGAGGTGATCGCGGCGCGTGGTAGTCGACATGAAACCGGCCCGAGGCAGAACAGTGCGGGCCGCGCTCCCGAGTCTACCTGAACCAGCGCAGCCCCCGCCCACTCACCCCCATTGATCATGAACTCAAGTCCATGTTCGACGGCATGACGATGACTTCATGGTCAATCCGGCCGTCGTTGTCCCGCAGCAGCCGAGCTCCAGCCGGCTTACGAGTTCCATCCCATCAGGTCTCGCTCGCCGGCACCCGCCGCCGCCGCGCCAATGTGACGCTGATGGAATACCGAAGCGGCCGTATTGCGCGAGAGGACCGCCGTCTCCCATGCGGTACCGCATGGGAGAGGCGGGTCTTCAGTCGCCGGCCCGTTCGAAGGCGGTGGCGACCAGGTCCGCGTACCGGCCGAGGCTCTCGATCTGTGCGCTCAGCGTGCGCAGGCCCGACCCCCAATCGGAGCTGAGCATGCCGAGCGCCGCGTCGGTGCGCGGTGTGGCGTCTCCGCCGGCGCCCGAGCCGAGCTGGGCGGCGCCGGCCGCGCACAGCAGCTCGCTGCCTGCCGTGGTCAACGCGGATCCGGCCGAGCGGGTCTGGGCGGGATCGTTGGCGATAAGCACGTGTACTCCTAATCGATGAGGTCTTTGATGGTTTCGATGGTGCGGGGCGCGTCCTGGATGGTGTCGAGGATCCCGGCCGGGTTCACGTGCACCTCAAGATGAACGCCGCCGCCGATCAGCGGGCTCAAGCCGGCCCCGATGTCGGCGTGCAGGCCGTCCTCGTCCACGTCGACGTTCGCGTGGGCCCCGGCCCCCGGACCGGCCCGGCCGTCGAGCGAGGGCGTGATCGCGAACGTGTCCTCGTCGCCGACGGTCGCGCTCACGCTGCCCTTGGCCCCGGCCTGGACGTCCGCTCCGCCTCCCAGGTGCAGACCGTTGGGGCCTAGCTCGGCGTTCGCCGACGCCGACGCGCTCGCGCCCACGGACGCGTCGAGCCCGTATGTGGTTGTCCCGTCACCGAACCGCTCGTGCAGCCGCGCGAGGATGGCCTCGATGGAGGCCGAGGCGTGGGCCCCGATCGCGCCGTCGCGATCGTCGAACCCGGCGGACGCGGCGGTCTTCAAGTCGAGAAAGGACAGTGGGCCGGGCGCGCGGGAGGCCGCCTTGGGTGCCATCGCGGCGGCGGCCCGCAGCGCGTTCGCCGCCCGCTCATCGTCTTGCCGCAGTTCGCCGCACAGCTGCCGCGCTTTCGGGATGTAACGGGCACGCAGCTCGTCGAGTTCGTGGGAGGCTCGCTCAAACGCGCCCTCCAGATGCGTGGGCCTGCCGGTGAGCCCGGCCGCGAGCCGCGCGGCGATCAGCTCAGATTGTGCCGTCTGCAGGCTTCTCTCCGCCGCTTCGATCTCTTCGGCCCAGGCGCGGATGCGCCGCTGCGCGTCTTCGACCCGCGTCCCGAGCTGGGCCAGGTTGCTCGATGCCCGGTTGAGCGCGGCCGCGCCCGGGTCGAGGCTTGCCGCCACGTCACGGCCGGCGGACACGAAGACCTCGTATCGCGGACCCTCCCAACCGGACACCGCCGCGCTGCGGCCGATGCTTGTCGCCGCACCCGCCACCCTGGCGGCCAAACCCGACAGGCGTTGGGCCGCCTGGGTCAGCGCCGCGGGATTGCCCTCTGGATAAGCCAATCCGGCACGCACTCCCATGCGCCAAACGTATGAACGCGACGCCCGGCCGGGCAATGGGAAGCCCTACCGTGCCCGCACAGATCTCTGTGCGGTTGTGCATGCCATAGCGTGCACAACCGCACGAGATCTCGGAGAAGCCCTACCGTGCCCGGCCGAGCAGCGGGCGCGGGTCGAGCAGGGCTCGGACTCGGCGTGCGGGTGTCATGCCGGTGCGCAATTGTCCACGCACATCGGCGGCGATGATCCAGGCTTGGGCGCGCAGCGCAGGAGCGGGCCCGTCGGGGGCATAGGCGGCGCGATCGGCCGCCACGGCCAACGCCGGGAGCAGTGCCGGTTGGACGATCCCAGCGCTTGCCCGGCCCGCCAGACGGAGCACGTCTCCCGTGGTGTGCGTGCCATCGATCCGGATCCCGGCTTCCCGCAATCGGTCTAGCACATCGTGCCAGGCGCCGAGGATCGCGAGCCGGTCGGAGGCCCGCCGTCGCCGCCGCACGCGTTGCACGGCCTTGGCGACGGGAGTCGCGGCAGCCAACACCACCACGAGCACGACCGCACCCACCGCTCCCGCAATCACACCGGACCACGCGCCGCCCCGCGCCGAGTCGGTCTGCGAACCGTCGTCGCGGGGCGGCTCGGGCAACCCGGGCGGCGGTGTCTGCGCCCCGGCCCTGAGCGGATCGTCCACTATGGACGACTGCGCGGGCGGGGGCGGCGCATCCGGCCGCCTGCCCTCGGGATTGCTCCGCGGGCTCGGATCGATCCCGATCCACCCGATGCCGGCGAAGTTCACCTCGGCCCACGCATCGACATCGGGAGCACCGGCCACGAACGATTCGCCGTCGTAGCGCGGCCGGAACCCCATCACCACCCGGGCTTGGTAACCCAGATGCCGGGCGAAGACCGCATAGGCGCTCGCGTATTGCTCACTGGTCCCCCGCCCGGTCGACAGCAGCCGTTGGATGTGGAAGTAACCGTGGCCGCCGGGAGCCTCGGCCGACTGGTCGTGTTTGAACTCGCTGCCCGTGAACCGGCGATACAGCGCGAGCAGCTCGTCCGATCCGGACGGTTGGCCGCTCACCGTGGTGTCGAGGAAGCTTGCCAGCTGGGGCGGCAGGGCCAGGGCGGGCTTCGGCGCGGCGACCGGATCCGCCGCGATCACCTCGTTGAACTCGGCCTCGTTGACCGCCGACGTCGCCGTGTAGGCCGATGGTGGCATGCTGTCGACGGGGACGGCCAGATCTCCGGTGGCCTCGTCGACGCCCAGCCCCGGCACCGATATGGCTGTGGCCCGCCCGGCCGTGGGAATCCAGTCGAGCTCGCCCGCCTCGACGGTGACCTGCTGGGTGACCGTCACCGCAGTCGCCGTGACCTGCGGCTGGGCAAGGATCGTGCTCGCCCGGCGATAGTCCGCGTCGACCGTCCAAAAAAGACCGTCGAACCGGGTCAGGGTGACCATGCGCAACAGGCTTCCGGGCCGCGACACCGTGCCCGTCAGCTTGATCGGGCGGATCCCGTTGCGAAGAGCCAGAAACTGCTGCAGCGGGCTCACCCCGCTGCGCGGGGTCACGGGCGCGGCGACAAGGTTGCGGATGTCGGCCGCGGGCCGGGCGCCGACTCCAGGGGCTATCGGCCCAGCGAACGCGGCCGCGGCAACCGCGACCACGGCGATCAGTGTGGCCACTCCAGCGATGGCGGGCGACGGCGCGGTGGGCCGACCGGCCAACAGCAAACCCACCACCAAGGCCAGCAGCACCAACGCGAACCAGGCGGGCAGTGGCCGGCTCGTGGCGCCGAAGCCGAGCGCGACCAGCAGGCACACCAGCACCGGCGCCAACGGCGCCGACGGATGCGAGGCATAGCTCGCGAGCAGTCCCGCGGCCAGCACCGACCACCCGACCAGCACCACAACCGTGCCCAGCACGGCACCGGCCGCCTCAGTCGGCAGGCTGCCCGTGAGCAACTGCCTGGGCCCATGGTGCAGGTCGCCAAGCGACCCCGTCGTCGCCATGGCAGCCAACACCACCGCCAGCATGCCACCCACCCCCGCCACGATCGGGGACAGGCGCGGGATCAGCGCCACACCCCCCGCCACGGTGGTCACCACCGCAAGCCCCAGCAGAAACGGGCCGGGAAACCCACCGAACACCGGCCCGAACCCCAGCCCGGCAAACCCGCCCGCGATCGCGGCAAGCGTCACCCGCGCCGCGCTCATCCCGCGTCTCCGTTTACCATGCGGTGCCACGCCGTGGCGGCCTCGGCGGCCGTGCTCGCGGTCAGCAGCGCCATGCCGGGCCGGCGCTGCACCCCCGCATCGGATTGCGGATCGACCATCGCCACCACCACCGGGCTGTATCGATTGCGTTGCGCCGCAAGCTTGGCCAGCTCCCCGGGCGGGATCGAACCGGTGACCACCGCCAGCGCCCCGCCCGGCGGGATCCGGTCAACGGTCTCGATCAGCAGCACGGAGTCCATTCCCGACAACCGCTCGGCCATGGCGAGCCGGTCCAGCGAACCCGTCGCGCCCGCCGCCAGCGCGTCGCCCGCGTGCTCCCCCACGACGTGCAGGGCGACCGGACGTCCCGTCTCCTCCACCGCCCGCACCAACGACGCGGCGAACTCGACGGCATGCTCAAACGATTCCGCGTCGAGCGCGCGGGTCCGCGTGTCGAGCACCACGGTGGTCGTCGGCTCGGTGGTGTCCACGTGCTCCCGCACGATCAGCGTGCCCGTGCGAGCCGTTGAACGCCAATGGATCTGGCGCGGATCGTCGCCGGGGACATATTCCCGCAGCGACGAGAACGTCACCGTGCCGGGCCTGGCGTGCTGCGTCGTGCGCCCCTCGTAGTCGAGCACCACACCGACGGGCAAGGGCCGCAACGGATGCACCCGCGGATGCACCCACAGCACGCCGTCGGCGGTCTGGCGCTGCCGCCACACGAACAGCCGCAGCGGGTCGGATCGCTCGACGGTCAGCGGCCCGAGGAGCAGCCGCCCGCGCCGCTGGGCCGGGATCGGATAGCGCACGGCGCGCTGGCCGAAGCCCACCAGCACGCCGATCTGCAGCGTGACGGGCTCCCCACCGACCACGTCGACCGCGGCGAACCCGGGCGCGGGCCACCGGGAGACGTTGCGCACCAACAGCTGGCCAAGCGCCTGCTCGCCCACTGTCACGCGATCCGGGGTGACCCGCCGAGAGAGCGTGACCATCGGGCGGACGGCCATCGTGAGCGCACCGGCCACGAGGATCGCCAGGGCTCCGACCGCGAGGTGCACCAGCGTCGGATAGCCCAGCAGCACGCCGCCGGCGTAGCAGACGACACCACCGGAGGCGAGCGCGGCTCCGGAGCTCGTGATGGAGAAGCGGCCGCGCATCACTGCGTTGCCAGCACGGGGATTCTGATGCCGTCGAGCACCTCGGCAAGCACCGCGGCCGCTGTCACGCCACGCACCTCCGCCCGGGCCGCAAGCACCAGCCGATGAGTGAGCACCGCCCCCGCCGTCTGCTTGACGTCATCGGGCGTCACGTAGTGTCTTCCAGAACATGCCGCAAGGGCTTGCGCGGCCCGCAGCAGGGCCAGGCAGCCACGTGTGCTGGCTCCGAGCCGCAGCGCCTCATGCTCGCGGGTGGCCTCGGCGATGGCGGCGATGTATGAAGCGATTTCCGGCGCGGTGTGGATCGTGGCGACCAGGCGTTGCAGGTAGGCGATCTGCTCCGGCGACGTCACCGGGCTCAAAACCGGCACCGCGGAACGGGATCGGCCGAGCAGGATCTCCTCCTCGACCGCTCGTCCCGGATGCCCCACGGTGATCCGCATGAGGAACCGGTCGAGCTGCGCCTCGGGCAGGCGGTAGGTGCCCTCCAGGTCGATCGGGTTCTGTGTGGCGATCACCAGGAACGGCGTGGGCACCGGATGCGGCGTGCCGTCGATGGTGACCTGGTCCTCCTCCATCACCTCCAGCAGCGCGGACTGGGTCTTCGGCGACGCCCGGTTGATCTCGTCGGCGACCACGATGTTGGCGAACACCGGCCCCGGACGGAACTCGAAACCGCGCATATTGGGATCCCACACCGACACGCCCGTGATGTCGGTCGGCAACAGATCCGGTGTGAACTGGATCCGGTGCGAGCTGCCACCGATGCTTGCGGCCAGTGCCTTGGCCAAAGAAGTCTTTCCGGTACCCGGAACGTCCTCGATGAGCAGATGGCCCCGCGCCAGCAGGCAGGCGAGCGCGAGCCGGATCGCCTCGGTCTTGCCCCGCAGGGTCAGCTCGACGTTGGCCGTCACCGCGTCGGCGACCGACTGCGCTTGCGCGATGCCGTCGATGTTGAGGGTCGTCATGTGTCGTTATTCCTTACGTATTGGTCGGTTTCGCGGTCGGTGGGGTGACACAGGGGATCGGCGGCGCCTTTTCCGGCGGCGGCACCGTGACACCGACCGCGATCACGTAGAAGCACGCCCCCCGCCCGGCGCGCAGCCCGTCCACCTGAAACGAGGTGACGTCGGCGCCGAGCATCGTCATGGTCAGCTGGCGGGTGCCGCTGCCGATGATGTCGTAGACCAGATAGCCCTGGAAGCCGGGCAGCTTGCCGGCCTCGTCGCGCCAGCTCACGGTGGCGACCGTGCCCTCGACGGTCACTGTGGACGCGACGGGGTATTGGAAGTGTTGCACCGTAACCGAAGCGGGCGGCCTGGCCCGAAGCGCCAGGTAGACCCCGGTGGCCGTGCCGGCGAGCACGACGGCGATCGCGGCCACGATGAGGCGGCGCCACCGGCGCGGGGGCACGGGCGGCTCGGGCCGTGGCACCGCCGGGCGGGCCGAGAGAATGGTGACAGACTCGCCTTCGAGCCGGGGGGTCGTGCTCTCGGCGGGCGGCTGCGTGAAAACCCGGGAAGCGATGTAGCGCAGCGGATCCGACTCGGCCAGGCGGCTCGCTAGAGGAGGCCACGCGGACCCGCTTGGAACCGCGGAGAGCGGGGGGCCGAGGCGAGACGAGACGCGGCCATCGAACACGGCCAGGCTGGCCCATCTGGCGGCCACCTGTGCGGCGGCGGGCCGGTGCAGCGGCTCCTTGTCCAGGCAGGCGGCGATCAGGTGCCACACGTCATCGGGCAGCCCGCCGGGGCGCGCCGGAAGCTGATCGATGTGGGCCAACAGCAGCGCGTCGGTGTCGTTGCCGTAAAAGGGTTTGTGCCCGGCGAGCAGCTCATAGGCCATGACACCCAACGCGTAGACGTCGGACGCGTGGCTCGGCGCACGGCTGGCGGCGAGCTCGGGCGCCAAATAGGACGGTGTGCCGAGCACCTGTGTGTGCTCCGAACCGTTGACCGGGCGGGCGATCCCGAAGTCGGACAGCAGCGCCACCGGGCGCCCGCCGCGCTGCGCGACCAGCACGTTTTCGGGCTTGACATCGCGGTGCACCAGCCCCGCCTCGTGCACGGCGGCCAAACCGTCCGCGGTCTGCGCGAGCAGCGACGCCGCCTCGGCCACCGACATCCGGCCCTGACCGGCGAACTGTCGCAGGTTTCCGCCGCGCACGAGATCCATCACGATGGCGTAGACGCCGCCCTCGGTGAAGAACTCGTCCACCCGCACCAGGTGCGGGTGGCGCAACCGGTGCAGCACATGGTATTCGCGCACGAACCGGCCGAGCTGCGTGCCGTCCTCCACCAGGTCGGCGCGCAGCAGCTTCACCGCGATCGGCTCGCCGCCGGAGCGCCTGCGCCCCGCCCACACCTGCCCGCAGGCGCCGCTGCCGATCTCGTGGTCGAGCAGGTAGAGACTGCCCAGCGGGCGGGCAACCGCGTCGCGCAACGCCATCGCGAACTCGGCCGGGCTGTCGTGGCGCGACGACGGTACCGCGGAGAGGGCTTTTTGCAGGACCGCCACGGCCTCCTGCGGCACATCGGCCCGGGACATCACGGGTGGGTCTCGCGACACGAGCCGCGCCAGCGCCGTGCTGTAGGGCTCTCGTCCGGATAGGAGGGTCCACAGCAGCGAGGCGCACGCGTAGACCTGCCCGGCGGGCGTCCAATCGGCGCCGCCGAGGACCTCCGGTGGCTCGTGCCCGGTGCCGTCGCCGCGAGCAGCCTCCAGCTCGGCCAGCACGGGCGGCAGCGGCGCGCCCATCGTGATGAGCCTTGTCCCGTTGGCGAAAAGCGGGGGCGGCGACCCCACGATGCCGTTGGCCGCCAAGGCTTCCAGCCCGTCCGCGGCCGCCTTGGCCGCGGCCACCACCATGGCCACGGGCTGCGGCCCCTCGACCGCGAGCACCTCACCCAGGTCGGGGCCCGGCCGGGCGACGAGCAGATAGGGCCGGCTCAGGTCGTCGACGCCGTGATCGAGCAGTGGCAGCACGACAGAAGGGGCGACCCGGGTCAGGATGGCCTCCAGCTCCGCGCACTCGGCCCGCACCCGGCGCATGGTCGCGGCATCCAGCTCGGCCATCACCAGCACGACCCGCAGCTGCGCGCCGTCGGCCTCGCGCACGGCCGGCACGGTCGCGATCGGCCGGCCCGCAGGCGATCCCAGCAGGCGTAAGCCATCCACTCCAGGCAACGACATAACCGGAGAACACCTCGTCACGGTCGGGGCGTCGGACTCGCCGACACGGTACCGCACCGGGGTGACAGCGGCATGGGGTGCGGACGGCACGAGCAAACAGTAGATGGATCAAGGGTTGCGGGCATTAGGGACCGTTCCCTATTTCGAAACCGGCACATGCTTTGTAGCCTGAGCCATCGTGAGGTCTCTACGGCTGCGTCTGGCGCGTGTGTTCGCCCGTCCCGCGTCGCGGGCCGGCACCGCGATGCTGACCTGCGCGGCGCTCATGGGCGCGTTCGCGATCGCCGCCGGTGTCGGATACACGGCATCGCGACCACTTTTGGGTGACGGATGCGCGTTCCTCGGCAAGGGTCACACCGTCGCGCATGTGTGCGGCGAGACCGGCCGGTCCGACGCCGAGATCGCCCAGCAGCTGGCCACCGGCAAGGAGGAGCTGCAGACGGTGCGCCTGCCCGACGGGCGGCTCGCGGTCGTCAACCAGACCACGGGCACGCTGTCGTACTTCGACAGTGCGACGCTCACGCCGACCAGCCCACCCGCGAGCCAGCCGGAGTCGGCGGGCAAGCTCGAACCGGTGCCCACCAAGACAGACGGCTACCTGGTCGACTCCGCACGCAAGGTGGTGGAGCAGATCGCGCCGCCCGCGCAGCCGGCTCCCGCCCCGGTCACGATCCCCGACGGGATCAAGGCCGTGGTGCCCGGCGGCGACTCGCTGTGGGTGATGACGCCCAAGGCCGAGGTGGTCGAGGTGGCCGACGGCAAGGTGGTGCGCACGATCCGGCTCGGCGTGACGCCCGCCGGGATCACGGTCGCCGACGGGCATCCGGTCGTCGTGGCCGAAGACGGCGCAACCTATGCGGTCGACGGGGCAAAGCCCAAACTGCTGGGCAATGTGGGGCTGAGCGGGCAGTCGCTGGTGCTCGCGTCGTGGCGGGGCGCCGGGCGCTATGTGGTCGCGGTCGATCGCGGCACGGGTCGGGTCGGTGTGCTCGACCCGCGCACCGGGCACCACACCACCGTGCAGCTGAAGTTCACCGCCGGGCGGACGCAGCTCGACGCCCCGGTGATGCTGGGCGAGCGGGTCTATGTGCCGGACCGTTCCGGGCCCAGCCTGTGGCGGATCAACGTGCCGAAGGGCGCTGTTGATGAAAAGCCTTTGGAGGTGCCGGGCGTGCCCGGCCCGATCACGGTGACTGTCGAGAGTGGACACGTGTGGGCGCACAGCCAATACGATCGGCGTGTGCTCGTGATCGACGCCAACGGGCAGCACCACACCGCCGACAAGGGCCCGCGGCCGGAGCTCGGCGACGTCACGGGCCAGACAGGGCCGCCCGGTGCGGGAGTGGGCACGGGGCAGCCCGGCCAGTCGGGCGACGCCCCGCCCGAGGGGCCGCCCGGCACGACGACCGGTCCCATGGTCATCGTCCCGGGATTTGCGGCGCGGACGCCGTACCGCCAGGCATGTGAAGAAATCAAGAAGCTCAAGCTGATCTGCCGCGCCGTCGCGGGTGGTGACCAGGCCGGGCTGCGCACCGGCGATGTGTTGGGCACCGACCCACCGGCTGGCACACAGGTGCCGGAGGGCAGCCGGGTGATCGTGCGCTACGCCGGCCCGCTCAAGACCCCTTCGGTGCGCGGGCTCTGGCACGAGGAGGCATGCCGCCAGATCAAGGCCGCCAAGCTGACCTGCGCGCCGACGATCGACCCGAGCCCGGCTCTGTCGCCGAGCCTGCTGGGCATGGTGTCCGACCAGTCGCCCGACCCGCAGGACCAGATCGCCACGGGCAAGGCCGTCAGCTACACCTATCCCGACTCGATCGCCCTGCCCAACCTGGCGGACCAGGCGAGCGGCGCAGCCTGCGAACAGATCACCCGGGTCTACCGCATGCGATGCACCGCGATCCAGGGTGACCCACCGGCTCGCGGCAAGCAGCCAGGCCAGGTGTATGAGCAGAGCCCGGCCGCCGGCTCGGTCGCGAAGATCGGGACGACGATCAGCATTCGCTACTATCGCGGCACCAGCACGGTGCCATCGGTGATCGGTCAGCACATCGACGCCGCGTGCGCCGAGGTGCAGCGCCTGGGATTCGTCTGCCGACGGCAGGAGGGGGTCACGGCCTGGGGCACCGGCCACGCCGTCGGCGAGGTGTATGAGCAGTCCCACGCCCCCGGCACGGAGTTGGCCGTGGGCACCGCGATCACGCTGACGTACTACAGCGGCAATCAGGATCTGCCCAACTACGTCGGCACCAACCCGGCGGCCGCGTGTGCGGACATGAACGCGCGCGGCTTCCAATGCCAGCAGGCCACTCAGCCATACCGGACGCAAAATGTCGTTGAGGCCCAGAGCAGACCGGCCGGGCGCTATCCATTCGGCACCGCAATTGCCGTTTACTACAACCCTTGGCCGCTCACGGACTGGTGGATCGTGCCCTACGGCGGCGGCTGGCGGATGCAGGCCGGCTCCGGCGAGCACCGGATCGGCTTCGGCTACCCGGCCAACGCGACGTTCAACTCAGGCGGGCTGACGGTGTACCAGTACCGCTGCCCGACGGGCCAGCCCGGAGCGTGCCGCGGATACGGCCATAGCGTGTTCTATTCCCGCATCGTCCCGCCCGGGACGGGATACGTGGACCCGGACTTCACCGAGCAGAAGGCCTTCACCGTCTTCGCGGCGTGCACCAGCGCGGCAGGGCAGCGGTGGGTTTGGCGCACGTGGCACGGAGACGCCAGCCGGCGCTCGTACAGGCTCGTCCACACCGACAACGCGAACGCACCCGGCGGGGCCGTCGGCTCCGAACTGCTCGGCTGCATATGGTGGTGATGATGACATGGGAACGCTTGCGGGACTTGACTATCCGGAGGGCAACCCGGGCGGGCTGACCTCCGCTGCCGGGCGGGCAAGCCGCTTGGCGGCGCAGGTGGCGAGCGCATCGTCCAGTGTGGAGCGTGCGACGCGCGTGCCGGGGTGGGAAGGCCCGCGCTACGCGCTGTTCGCCGTCGCGGCACGGGCGATGACACGCGACCTCGGCCCGGCCGCGGGTGCGTTGGCCAGGGTGTCGCGTGCGCTCACCGACCTGGCCGAGACCGTGCAGGAGGCGCAGCGGCGCATCCGCGACTGGGCGGACGAAATCGAAGCGGCGCAAGCCAAAGTCGAGTCCGTAGAGTCGGAGCTGCACACGGCGCGTGCCAGGCACAGCCTGCTGGGGGATTCGCTGGCACCGTTTCCGGGCCCGTCACCGCTCGACGTGGCTCAGGCGGCCTACGACAAGGCAGCGGCTCACTTGGCCGAGCTGCGTGCGCGTTACGCTCCCAAGGCGCGTGCCCTGTGCGACCGCGTCCGGCAGCAGGATCAGCGCACCGCCCACGCCGTGCTCGCGGCCGCCGATGCCGCACCGGCGGGCGGCCGGGCGGCCCTGGGTGACCCACGCGTGCCCGCTGACGTCCGCCTGTTCGCTCCAATGTGGATGTTCGGGCCGGGCGAGAGCTGGCTGCCCACCGATCCCCGCCGCAACGCCGTCGACCTGAGAAATGTGGATTCCTGGGAAGAGTTCCAGCGGTACCTTCGAGGTGAAGGCGCCGGAGCTCCAATCTTCTATCGAGTACGGGATTTCGGCGACGAGAGAGTAATCGAGTACTGGTTTTACCGGCGATACAATCAGTTCAGGGATATCGATCCGGCCTTCAAACACGCCGATGACAGTGAGGCCATAGCCGTCCGCCTGGTCAACGGGCGGCCCGTGCAGGTCGGCTACAGCCAGCACGAGCACGGGTGTTCGCTGCCCTTCGCCGACGCGCCGAGGAGAGGCGGCCACATCGTGTCGCACCCTGGGGACGGCAGCGGTGCCAACTCTCCCTATCGCGGCCACGACGACCGCATCCCCGGCCCATGGGACGAACTGCACGGACCCGCGCCGGGCGAGCGCACCCCACGCGACCACATCGTGCGCGGCGAAGACCACCTCGTCAACTACGACGGCCCCCGCTCCGGGCGACCGTGGCCCCTGCTCGACCCCGACGGAAACCGTTTGCCCGGCAACGGGTCCAACTCCGGCAAGTTCACCCCCGGCGCCGACGTCTGGACCGACGAATGCGAGCCGCTTCCCCCGCGCACATAAGCGCTTCCGACGGCCAGGGGTGCTCAGATGACAAGCCGATCCAACACGGGCTCTTCGCATGCAGGGATGCAACAAGATCACTCACCTGATCGACCTCGTCCGCCTGCTCACACCAGGCCGTGATGTCCGCCGCGGAAGGCGCTTGCCGCGCGTGCTCAATCTTGCTGACCTTCGACTTGTGCCAGCCGGTGCGCCTGGCGAGATCGAGCGCTGAAATCCAGCCATGACCCTGATCTCGCGTAGCCGTCCGGCAAGCGCGGCACGTGCCTCGCCTATGGCCGGTGTCGGATCGTGCACGACGACCGCTCAGATAGGGCGATAGTCGCTATAATCGATCGCCCGCCGCCATGCAGCCTCGAACGACTCGGCACAGAATCCGATCACCCTCGGATCGTCGTTGGGCTGAACGCCCAGCCATTCACCGTCCCCGCTGGAGATGCTGAACAACAGCCAATCGTCGATCAGCCAGAAGTCGTTGCCGGGAAACCTGAGGTCCGATGCTCTGTCGCGAGGCAGCCAACGCACAACTTCGCCACCGGCGAGGTTCGCGAACGGCGTCACGTCGTACTCATATCTCACGTACTCGGTGATTGGCTCCGAGACGGTCCGCAAACGCCGGAGGTCTCCACCGCTCGCCACGAGCGGGGCCAGCAGCGCCTGCACGACGTAGGAGTCTCCGTCCTCCCATACCGTCGGTGAATTGCCGTGGTCGGAGCCTGGATCTTTAGCGAGGAAACGCAGTGTCATCATGGTCTCCTTTCTGAGCATCCCGCGATGTGGTAGCTGAAGTTTGCGCGAGTGCGCAGCGGCCAAGCAAGACGGTTGCTCGCAGTTGCGCGACGCAGCGCTCGCCGCCGGTCGCCGCTGCGACCTGGTAGACATGTAGGGGGATGGATTGGTGTGCGCACCTTGCGTGGACGGGAGGGCGGTGCGGGCGATGGCTGGGCAGGTGCGGGTGGTGGTGGCCGGCCGGGAGTGGGTGAGCGACGGGACACCGATAGCCTTCGGACGCTCGCGGGAGTGCGACATCTGCCTCGATCCGGAGGATACCGGGATATCCCGCCGCGCCGGCTCGGTCGAGTTTGAGCACGGCACATGGTGGGTCCGCAACTGCTCCGACGCCCGCCCACTGTCCATTGTAGACGACCTGGGATTCCGCAGTGTGCTCGCGCCCGGCAGGCGGGCCGCGGTGGAGACGCCCGTGCGCGTGCTGGTCGACTGTTCGCAGAACCGCCCGCACAGCCTGCTGATCGAGCCACTGGATGTGGCGGCCGAACGCGATCCCAAACCGGCGGAGCACGACTCAGGGGACTCCACCGCGATCGGCCAGGGTGTGTTCATCAGCGAAGCGGACCGGCTGGCGATGATCGCGCTCTTTGCTGGGTACCTGGAAGATCCGCCACGCTACGATCCACACCCCAAAAGCTATGCCGCCGCGGCGGCCCGGCTCGGATGGCCTCGTTCCACGCTGGTCAAGCGGATCGAATACCTGCGCAGCCGGCTCGATGGCGCCGGTGTGCCCAACATGACGGGCTGGACAGCGCTGACCAACCTCGCCGAGTATGCGATCAGCCGGCGGCTCATCACCAAGGAAGACCTGGCCCTTCTGCGATAGGGCCCGCGTTGGGGAGGGTTTCCGATTCCGTGACCGGCCCCGGCGTTCCTAGCGTGGGAACATGAGTGTTATCGGTGGTGAGATTACCCAACTGCACAGCCTGCAGACCAGTTTCAACCGGCACGCCGGGACCGTGGACGGGCTGCTGCGCGAAATGCGTTCGCAGATCGACTCGACCTACTGGAAGGGTGGCGCGTCGGAGCGCTTCCGGGCCGACTGGGCCACGCTGTACGAGCCCGCGCTCACGAAGCTTTCGGCCGCACTGCAGGAAGCTGCGGCGCATGTGCGCAACCAGGCCGACCGGTTCGAGATCGCCGGCGGCTGAACGGCCGTCGCCAATCCTGACCCATGACCATGACGGAATGGGAGCTGACCGCCACTGACCGGGATGGCCGGTCGCTGGCGGTCATCGTGCGCGCGGGCTCGGCCGCGACCGTCGCCGATCTGCGGCGGGCGCTGGACGAGGCCGGCTATGCGTATCACCTGGACGGATACCTACCCGTGACTCTGCTGTCCAATCTCGATTTTGTACACGGCGGAGGCTTCCGGCGTTGGGTCCGTGTGCCTGAACGCGAGGGCGGGCGCGAGCTTGCCGCAATCGGCGGCCGTGGCGCGGGCGTCAGCGCGATGCTGTCCCGCACGGTCACCATCGGCCGGTCGGCGGGCTGCGACCTGCGCCTGTCAGACCCGGAGGTGAGCCGGATCCACGCGACCCTCACCTCCGAGGGGGTCCTGGCCGACGCCGGCTCCAGCAACGGGGTGATTTTCAGTGGGTACCGGTTGAGCGCTCCCGCCGAGCTCGAGACCGGCGATGCTTTCGAGCTCGGTGAGACCGTCATCGGTGTGCGCGAGCTGGATCCGGCCGACGCCCCGATCGAACCCCCGTCGGGGGATGGCGTCCTGCGCTACAACCGGCCGCCGCGCATCCCGGCTCAGGACCGCACGCCCGAGTTCACCGCCCCCGCCAAACCGGAAAAGCCCAAGGGCGTCAGAATCCCGCTCCTGGCCGCGTTGTTGCCGCTCCTATTAGGAGCGGTCATCTGGGTCATCTTCCCGGCGGCGAGCTACTTCCTCATTTTCTTCGCCCTGTCACCACTCCTGCTCATCGCGCACTTCGTCAGCGACCGGCGCAGCGGCCGACGCGAATATCGAGACGCCCTGCGCGACTATGAAACCCGGCACGCCGAGATCGCTCGCGAGCTGGAAAGCCTTGCGGTGGCGCAGGGCAGGCACGATCGCCGCGCCGAACCCGACCCGGTTCTGGTGCGCCGCATCGCGACCGGGCCCACCCGGCGGCTGTTCGAACGGCGCCCCGGCGACCCCGACTTCCTCCGCCTGCGCATCGGGCTGGGCCACCGGCCCGTTTCCGCGCGCGTTGGCGGGCCCGGCGCGGCCGATGTCGTCGTACCAAATATTCTGCACGCACCAACCGCATTGGACATCGCCGAGGCGGGCGTCATCGGGATCGCCGGCCGTCGGGAGCCCGTCATCGCGCTCGCCCGCGCCTGCCTCACCCAGCTGTCCACTTTGCACGCACCACACGACCTCGGCATCGTGGTCATCACCGGCCAGGACCGGGCGGCCGAGTGGGAGTGGGCCGCCTGGCAGCCGCACACTCTCCCGCACAGCCCCGACTTCGCGTGCCGCCGCCTGCTCGCCACCGACGCGCATCAGGCAGCCAGCCGCATCGCCGAACTTCGCCGGACCATCGAGGATCGGCTTGCCGACCAACGTTCGGCGCTGCGCCAGTCCGGGCCGATCGGGCGGCGCCTGCTGGTGGTCGTCGACGGGTCGCGGCAACTGCGGGCGCTGCCCGGCCTTGCCGAAGTGCTCGCGCAGGGCCCCGACGCAGGCATTTACGCGCTGTGCGTGGACTCCACCGAGCAGAACCTGCCCGACGAGTGCCGCGCCACGGTCGTCGTCGATGGCGTGCGGGCCACGGTCAGCCGGCCCAACGGGGCGCGCGAGACGGACGTGCTCGCCGACCAGCTGTCGCAAGTGGACGCTCTGACGATCGCGCGCGCCCTCGCCCCGCTGCGCGTGCTCGGCGGGCGCTTCGGCGGTGGCGGCGCGGACTTGCCCGGTACCGTCAGATATCTGGAATGGACAGCGATCGGCACGCAGCCGCAGCCGAGCGACATCCTCGAGGGCTGGAAAACCGAAGAGACAGCGGCGCTTCTCGGCGCGAGCGCCGACCAACCGGTCAAAGTGGACCTGCGCCGCGACGGGCCGCACGCCCTCGTCGCCGGCACGACGGGCGCAGGCAAGTCGGAACTGTTGCAGACGCTGGTCGTTTCGCTCGCGCTGGCCAACCCGCCCGACGCGCTCAACTTCGTGCTCGTGGACTACAAGGGCGGCAGCGCATTCGCCGAGTGCCGCGAGCTGCCCCACGTCGTGGGCATGGTGACCGATTTGGACGGTCACCTGGTCAACCGCGCGCTGGCCTCACTGTCGGCCGAACTGCGCCGCCGCGAGACGATTCTGGCCGAGGCGGAGGCCAAGGACATCGACGACTACCTGGCCAAGGGCGGCCGCATGGCACGCCTGGCCATCGTCATCGACGAATTCGCTTCGCTGCTTGAGGAGGTACCCGAATTCGTCACCGGAATCGTCGGGATCGGCAACCGGGGCCGCAGTCTCGGCGTGCACATCGTCCTTGCCACGCAGCGCCCCGGCGGCAAGGTGGGCGCGGACCTCCGGGCCAACCTCAACCTGCGCATCTGCCTGCGCGTCAACAGTTCCGAGGAGAGCGTGGACGTCATCGAGGTCCCGGACGCGGCGCGGCTTTCGCGACACCGGCCGGGCCGAGCCTACGTGCGGGCCGGACACGGTGACCTGACGGCCTTCCAGACCGCGCGCATCGGCTGGCCGCGCGGGGCGCAGGCCGATCCGGCTGCGGTGACAGTTCTCCCATGGCGGGTGAGCGACCTGGGCCGGGCACCCGTCACGGAGTCGTCAATGCCCGCGGGCCATGCCGGGGAGACCGACCTGACGGTGACCGTGCGAGCCATCCGTGAAGCGGCTGCGATGGCGGGGCACGGGTCTCCGCGGAGTCCGTGGCTTCCGCCGCTTCCGGAACTGGTCACGCTCACCGACCTGCCGCCAACTGACGGGCTCGCTCTCCACATCGGACTGTCCGACCTCCCGGCACAGCAGGCACAACCGGCGTTCGCGCTCGACCTGGAGCGGGCGGGCGCGGTGGCCGTCGTCGGGATGGCGCGCAGCGGACGTTCCACGCTGCTGCGGACGATCGCGGCCACGCTCCCCGGCGATGCGCACCTGTACGTGTTGGATCAGGGCAACCGGGCGCTCGCCCCACTCGCTGAGCTGCCGAATTGCGGTGCCTACGTGGAGGCCGACGACGTCGACCGCACACAGCGCGTGCTGTCCTATCTGGAGTCCGAAGTGACGCGCCGGGCTGGTCCCGCTCAGCCATATCTGGTACTGCTGCTGGACCAGCACGAAGCGTTCGTCAAGCGGTACTCCGAAGTGGACAATGGCGCGCTCGTGGACACACTGGAGGGGCTCCTGCGGCGTGGGCCGGCGGCCGGGGTGTTCACCGTGCTCGCCACGGACCGGTCGGGGTTCGGCTACAAACTGGCGGGCGCGATTGGTACCCGTCTGATAATGCGGCACGCCAGCCCCGACGAATACTCGAACTACGGCGTCAATCCGCGAGAGGCGCCACGACACATGCCCGCGGGCCGCTTCGTCGCCGTGCCCGGGATGGTCGAGGTACAAGCCGCGATCGGCAACCCCATCCCACGCCCGAGCGAGACCCTCCCCCACCGCATCGACCCGCTACCTACATCCATCACGACCGAAGAGCTGGAATCGCTGCGCACGCAAGCGCGCGACGACCGTCCACTTTGGTGCGCCGTCGGCGCGGGCGGCGACCACCTGTCACCCGTCGACGTCAACCTCGCCGACCTCGGCCACACCTTTCTCATCGCCGGGCGTACGGCATCCGGGCGCAGCACCGCGCTCATGGCCATCGCGCAATCCCTCACCGGCGACCTCCCGGTGTTCGTGTCCTGCCCCCGCCACTCACCACTGGCGGATCTCAACGGCGTCACCGTATTGGAAGGCTCAGCCACCCCACCCACAGACCGCCCGATTGCCCTGTTCGTCGACGACGCGGAACTGCTGGCCGATGCCCCGTGGGAGGAGTTCGCCCGGCACGCCCGTGACACGGCAAGCGTCATCGTGGCGGCGGGCAATCTCGACGACCTGCAGGTGCACCGCTACCGCGGCTGGCTCAACCTGGTCCGGCGCAACCGGTCCGGCCTGCTGCTCAACCCGGCCACGCGGGCCGACGGCGACCTGTTCGACATGCAGCTGTCCCGCTCCACCAACGGCGGCTGGCCTGCCGGCCGCGCCCTGCTCATCCGCCACGGCACGATCGCGACCACCATCCAAGTGCCGATCTAGGCCGGCTCACGTGTGCGGGCGGACGACCATCGTCTGCCCGCCAAGCCGCCCAACCGGTTGACCATGACGTTATCGTCATGACACGCCGTCGACATGGACGTGAGTTCAGAATCGGCGGGGCGGGAGGTGGGTGGATGGATGGAGAGGAGCAGCATGCTGGACGAGGCCGTGGCGGAGCACGTCGCCCGGGACGGTGAGGTCGTGCCGCCGTGGAAGGCGTACCCGGAGATCGAAAGGTTCAGCATCGGCTGGCGGATGGGCAGCGGCGAATGGCACATGATGGTGTGGTGGCGCTGGTGGGATTCCGCAGGCTGGGACGAGCCGCGCAGGCTTGACTATTTCCGTAAGCACCAGCCGCCGACGCAGTGGTTGGACTGGGCAGCCGAAGCCGTCTGGTCGCCTGACGAGAGTGATGACGCCGACTTGGAGCACGAGGGCGTGCGGCGGCTGGCAGCGCACGGCATCGGCAGCTACGAGGAATGGACCACCTGGATCAGCGACGGACAGTAGCGGTGACCGGCCGTTCGGTGGCGAAAAGGCGCTTCACGGCTTGGGCATAGGCCAGGTCGTGGTGGGTCGCGCCGAGGTGGCCGGTCGGCAGGATCAACAGTTCCTTGGGGCCGGGCAGGTTGTCGTGGATGGTGAACTGGCCGGGCGGTGGCACCGGCGGGTCGCGGCGGGCGGCGCGGCCGGGTCGCGGCGGGCGGCG
>NZ_QJUG01000112.1 GCF_003426775.1 Allorhizocola rhizosphaerae
CGCCGAGCCCACCCGGACCAACGGCAATGGCAACGGCAACGGGCACGGCGGCCGGCCGAGCAAGACGCCGGGAAAGCCGTAGCCGATGTCCTCGTCAGCTGATCATGAGGTTGTTGCGCCGACACGCCGCCGAACATGGACGTAAATTCATGATTAACGCAAGGGAGCGGGGGGCGAGGCATCGGGTTGGACGGCGGGTGGGGGTCAGGCAGCCGCGGGCGCATTGGTTCCTGTTACTGCTCGGGCTGGTGATGCTGCTCGGGCTTTTGACGCTCAACGGGTACGCCAACGGCGTGCTCGGTGGATCGGGCCGCGACCGGCACTTGGCGCAGGTCGGACAGGGGCCGCTCATCCGCACGGATGGACCCACGCCGCAGACCCGCTCGCTGCCGGACAAGACCATCGCGCTGACGTTCGACGACGGTCCCGATCCACAGTGGACACCGCAGGTGCTCGACATGCTCGCACGCCATCAGGTGAAGGCCACGTTCTTCGTCATCGGCGCGCGGGTCAACGAGCACCCGGAGCTGGTGCGGCAGGCCATCGCCGAGGGGCACGAGATCGGCGCGCACACGTTCACCCACGCCGAGCTCGCCGCGACGCCCGGGTGGCGGCGCGGGCTCGAAATGGCGTTGACGGCCAATGCGATCGCGGGCGCCACCGGGTACCACACAACGCTTTTCAGACCGCCCTTCTCGTCGCTGCCATCGGTCCTCACCGCGGCCGATTACGAGGCGATGCGCGGCTACATCGGAGTGCTGTCCGATCTGGACACCCGAGACTGGGAGCGGCCGGGCGTGCCGCGGATCGTGAAGGCGGCGACTCCCGAGGGCAACCGGGGCGCGATCGTGCTCATGCACGACGGCGGGGGTGACCGCAGTCAGACCCTTGCGGCGCTCGACCAGCTGATCCCCGCGCTCAAGGCCCACGGCTACACGTTCGGGACGGTCACGGAGGCGGCGGGAATCGGTCCGGCGCACGTGCCCGCGCCCATGGACGTGCAGCTGCGCGGCGACGCACTGCGCTGGGCGCAGACGCTGGCGGCCGTGGCAACCTCCGCGGTGGCGTGGCTGCTCGCGCTCGCGCTCGTGCTCGCCGTGCTGCGGCTGGTGGTGCAGCTCATCGCCGTCAGGGCGCACGTGCGCACGATGCGCCGGCGATGGTCGAGCGGCCGCGAGATCCTCGAACCGGTGTCGGTGATCGTGCCGGCGTACAACGAGTCGGCCAACATCGCGGCGACCGTGCGCTCGCTGGTGGCCAGCGACTACCCGTGGGTGGAGGTGATCGTCGTCGATGACGGCTCGACCGACGGGACCGCCGATATCGTGCACCGACTCGGCCTGCCCAACGTGCGGGTGATCCGCCAGCCCAACAGCGGCAAGCCCGGCGCGCTCAACACCGGCATCCGGGTGGCCCGTGCGCCGATCGTCGTGCTGGTCGACGGCGACACCGTGTTCCAGGAGGACACGGTCTACAACCTCGTGCAGGCATTCGCCGACCGGCGCGTCGGCGCGGTCGCCGGCAACACGAAGGTGGCCAACCGCAAGGGTCTCCTGGGGCGGTGGCAGCACCTGGAGTACGTCATCGGGTTCAATTTGGACCGTCGCTTCTTCGACATGGCACGGTGCATGCCGACGATCCCGGGTGCGGTCGGAGCCTTCCGGGCCGAGGTGCTGCACCAGGTGCGCGGCGTGCCCGGAGACACGCTCGCCGAGGACACGGATCTGACGATGGCCGTGCTGCGGGCCGGGTGGCACGTGGTCTACGAGGAGCACGCGATCGCCTGGACGGAGGCCCCTTCGACGCTCAAATCGCTGTGGCAGCAACGATATCGGTGGTGCTACGGCACGATGCAGGCGATGTGGAAGCACCGGCGGGCGATGTTCGAGCGCCGCCACCGGCTGCGTCGGGGCCTGCTGTATCTGTGGATCTTCCAGGTCGCGTTGCCGATCGCGGCCCCCGCGGTCGATGTGTTCGCGTTGTATGGACTGGTGTTTTTGCCTTGGTACCAGATGGCCGCCGCGTGGGTGGGCCTGCTCGCGTTGCAGGCCTTCACGGCGGCGGTCGCGCTGCGGCTCGACCGCGAATCGCTTCGTCCACTGTGGACGATACCGTTCCAGCAAGTCGTTTACCGTCAGCTGATGTACCTGGTGGTCGTGCAGTCGTTCGTCACCGCCCTGATCGGCAACCGGCTGCGCTGGCACCGCCAGACGCGGACCGGATCGGCCGCCGCCCTCGTCGAAGGAGTCCCGCATGGATCGTAGGACCGCACTGCGCCTCGCCGTCGCCGCCGCCGCGACGATGGGCGCGGCGAGCACGAAGAAGCCGCCCACGCCGCAGCCACAGCCGCGGCACGTGTCTTATCGCGGCTTCAACAGCGACGCCGACTTCGCGTCGGGCACGTCGGCGGGTGCCGAAATCGCCGGCGGCGCCATCGTTTTCGCTGGGCCGGTGGGGCAGCGCACCTATCTGGGCACGGTTTACGACTACGCGACGTGGACCTCGCCACAGGTGCCACTGGCGTTCACCGCCACGCAGGCCGTGCCGTCGTGGACCGCCGACACCCCGGGCGGGTCGTGGGTGGAGATCGAGCTGCGCGGTGTCACGGAGCTCGGCACGACCACGGCCTGGTACAACCTGGGGCGATGGGCCTACGACGACGCGTTCATCGCGCGCACGTCCGTGCCGTCACAGTCCGATGTGGATGGACGGGTCTCGATCGACACGTGGGTCGCGGCTCTTGGGCATGGGTTGAACAGTTGGCAGCTGCGGGTCACGCTGCTGCGCCCGGCCGGCTCGGGTGACGTGCCGCGGGTGCGCTCGGTCGGCGCCATGGCCTCGCGCCTGCCCGCGCCGGGCTCGGTCGTCCCGAGCACGCCAATGTTCGCACAGGGAACGGTGTTGGGCGTTCCGCCGTACTCCCAAAATATCCACATTGGAGAATACCCACAGTGGAACGGTGGCGGGGAGGCGTGGTGCAGCCCGACGTCGACGTCCATGGTGCTTGCCTACTGGGGCACGGGCCCGACGCCCGAGGACTACGCCTGGGTCGATCCGTCCTATCAGGACCCCTGGGTGGACTATGCCGCGCGATTCACCTACGACGCCAACTATGCCGGTACCGGAAACTGGCCCTTCAACACGGCATATGCCGGCCGGTTCGGGCTGGAGGCGTTCGTGACGCGGTTGCGTTCGCTCAACGAGGCCGAGCGTTTCATCGCGGCCGGCATCCCGCTGGTCTGCTCGCTGTCGTTCAAGAAGAACCAGATCCCCGGTCTGACCTACGGCACGAACGGTCACCTGTTGGTCGTGGCCGGGTTCGACAGCAGCGGCCGGCCGGTGCTCAACGATCCGGCGGCGTCGAGCAACGCGGGCGTGCGCAAGGTGGTCGGGCGCGCCGAGTTCGAGCAGGCATGGCTCGACACCAGCGGGGGCATCGCCTACGTCATCCATCCGGCATCGGTGCCCGTGCCCACATGGTGAAGAGTGAAGAGCAGTCAGGCCCGGTGGTCATGCAAAGCCCGCTGAGCCGACCACGACGAGCTTGAAAAGCACAAGGGTGGGACCAGCGAGGGTGCGCCAGGCTGGTCCCAGCCATAGAGCGCCCACGGGCCCAGGAATGTCACAGCCGGGATTGCGACCGCACTGATGTGCCTCTAGCGTGCATGGAACCCCCTTCAAGAGAGGTGATTCAATGAGGCTGAGGCGCACCCTCAGTGCGGCCGGCATGGCCGTGCTCGCCGCGGCGGCCGTGTTCGCCGTCAACCCAGTCATGGCAAGCGTTTCGGCGCCCGCGAACAGCGCGGAGATCTGCGTCGAGCCGGATGCCGCGGCCGATGCCAAGGTGAAGCCGGGCGGATCGGGCAAACACGACCCCAACGAGCTCACCCCGGCCGAGGCCGCGATGCGCGAGAAGGAACTGGCCGACGCGCTGCGGTTGCGGGAGCGGTTCGACCCGGGCACGACGGCGGCGGCCGCGGCCATCACGATTCCCGTCGTGTGGCACGTGATCTCCGAGGACGGGACGCGCGCCAACGGCAACATCTCCGACACGATGATCAACTCGCAGATCACTGTGCTCAACCAGGCATTCGCCACGGCCGGCTTCGGGTTCAACCTGCAGACGGTCAACCGCGTGACCAACCCGGCCTGGTACCCGATCGTCTACGGCTCAAGCACGGAGAAGCAGATGAAGGCCGCACTGCGGGTCGGCGGCGCCGGGACGCTCAACGTCTACAGCGGTGACCTCAGCGACGATCTGCTCGGCTGGGCCACTTTCCCGAAGTCCAAAATCAACTCCACCGATGGCGTGGTCATCCTCGCCGAGTCGGTGCCGGGCGGCAGCGCGGCGCCGTACAACCTGGGCGACACGGCGACGCACGAGGTCGGCCACTGGCTGAACCTCTACCACACCTTCCAGGGTGGTTGTAAGGGTCAGGGCGACCAGGTGTCCGACACCCCGGCCGAGGCCTCGCCGGCCTTCGGCTGCCCGGCCGGCCGCGACACGTGCACCGGCACGGGGGCCGACCCGATCAACAACTTCATGGACTACACCGACGACGCGTGCATGGATCACTTCACGCCGGGACAGGCGACACGCATGTTGAATGCGTGGAACGCGTTTAGGGCGTAGTCTGTAGACACCTCCCGGCGTCGGTGCGCGGCGCCGGGAGGCTTTTGCTCTATCCTTCGCAGCGGCCAGGAGCGGACAATCGCCGCCATCATGCGGTCTCGGGAAGCGTGTGTATCCTTCGTTCGGCAAGATCCGGCAGGTGTCGTGCAGCTGCGACGAGGTCGTTGTCATCATGCAGGATCACTAGCCCGCGGATAGCCGCACAGGCGCACACCAGCAGATCCACACAGGACAGCGCTCGATGGGCCCCAGCCCGAAGCAGTCGATACTGAGCCGACTCCACCCATTGCCACGCCGTTTTGGGCACCGCGACATCGGGGTATAGATCAATAAACATCGCGGTCATCTGCTCGTATTCGTCGAGGTTGCGAGCCGAGCGCCGGAACTCGGTGCGTTGCGGCTGGCATGAACCGATCGCGTGGTCGGAGATCGCGTCTGCCCAAGATCGGCGTAGGTCAGGCTCGCGCAGAAGACGCCAGAGGGCCGACGAGTCGGCCAGGTAACGCATCACGCCTTTGGCGCCTTGCTCGCCGTCCGCATTTCTTGCCAGCCCTCGTAGTCCCAACCCTGGGCGACCGTTGCGTGGTGTTCAAGTGCCGCGATGCGACGATGACGAGCCGCGTATTCGCGCAGCGCGAGGTTCACGGTCTCCTTCTTGCTTTTCGCTCCAGACAGCCGCATCGCCTCGGCGAGCGCGTCGTCATCGAGATCGATCTGAGTCACGGCCATTGCGGCTCCTGTGGGTATTGTATCTTCGGCTAATACATGACCAACATATCACGCGAAGCTGGGCGCCTTGACGCAACCGGATGATTGCAATAGCGTGAATGGCAACTGGGTGGTTGCTATTTACGAAACGCGATCGGTGGGGAAGCGGTCAATATGACGACAATAGGAAATCTGCCCGAGGTGGTGTCGCGCGAGCAGTGGCTCGCCGCCCGCAAGGAGCTGCTGGCCAAGGAGAAGGAGCTCACCCGCGCCCAGGACCGGCTCAACGCCGACCGCCGCCGGTTGCCGATGGTGCGCATCGAGAAGCCATACACCTTCGACGGTCCGGACGGGACCGTGAGCCTGCTTGATCTGTTCGAGGGCCGGCAGCAGCTGGTCATGCACCACTTCATGTTCGACCCGGATTGGGACACCGCCTGTTCGAGCTGCTCCTCGGCCGCCGACGGGATCGGCAACCTGCGGCAGTTGCATGTGCGCAACACGACGCTCGTCGCCGTATCACGCGCGCCGTACGAGAAGCTTGCCGCGTTTCGTGAGCGCATGGGGTGGACGTTCCCCTGGTATTCGTCGTATGGCAGCGACTTCAACTACGACTTCCACGCCACGCTCGACGACCGCGTGGCTCCCGTGCTGCTCCACTTCCGCACGGAGGTCGAGCTCGCCCAGGTCGGAACGCCGTGGACGGGTGGACCGTGGACCAAAGACATGCGCGGCTCGGAACTGCCGGGCATCAGCGCTTTCCTGCGGGTCGGCGAGGAGGTCTTCCACACCTACTCGACCTACGGGCGCGGCATCCAGGAGTTCCACAACGGGTACCAATACCTCGATCTCACCGTGCTGGGTCGCCAGGAGGAGTGGGAGGAGCCGAAGGGGCGCGCGGTCCCGCTCGGCCTGCAGGTCGGCGGTCCCGCCATGCGCCTGCCCGACGAGTACGACACCTGAGAGCGGTTCAGCCGGTGCGCGCGCTGAAGGCGCGGCGATAGGCGCGCGGGGCGACACCACGGCGCTTTTGGAACTGCTCGCGCAGGACCGTGGCACTGGCGTATCCAACCCGGCGCGCGATCTCCTCGATGGACAGGTCGGTGGACTCCAGCAGCTCCTCGACCTGAGCGAGCCGCTGGTGCAGGAGCCAGGAGTGCGGCGTGGAGCCCGTGGCGTCCTTGAACCGGCGGGCGAACGTGCGCGGGCTCATGTGGGTGCGGGCCGCCAGGTCGCCGACCGTGATCGGACGGTCCAGGTTGGACAGTGCCCACGTCATGACGGGTGCGAGGAAGTCGCCGGTGTCGGGGACGGGGGTGACGATGAACTGGGCCTGACCGCCGTCGCGGTGCGGTGCGACCACGATTTCGCGGGCGATCGCGTTGGCCACGGCCGAGCCGTGCTCGCGCCGCACGATGTGCAGGTAAAGGTCGATGCCCGCGACGGCGCCCGCGCCCGTGATGATGCGGCCCTCGTCGGCATACAGCGACTCGGGCATGACATTGACCCGGGGGAAGCGCCGGGCGAAGTCTTCGGCGAACCGCCAGTGGGTGGTCGCGCGCCTGCCGTCGAGCAACCCGGTCGCCGCGAGGAGATAAGACCCGACACACTGGCTGGCGACGATCGCACCCCGGTCATAGGCGTGTCTCACGGCGGCCAGGACCTCGGGGCCGGGCTCGGCGTGGAACGAGTCGCCGGGCAGCAGCAGCACCAGGTCGCCGCGCGCGAGCCGGTCGAGCCCGTGCTCGATGTGCAGCCGCAGGCCCGTGTCGGTGCGCACGGTGCCGGGCCGGTCGGTGCACCAGGTCAGCTCGAACGCGGGCAGGCCGCGGTGACTTCGATCGGCGAAGATCTCCGCGGCCAGCCCGAGCCCGAGCGAGTTGGACTCCTGTGGCACGTAGGCCGTTATCGAGCGAAAGCCCGCCATGGCACCTAGTTTGGCAGAGATCCCGCGAACGCGGGATCTGGGAGGTTCGGCGGGCCGCGCGATCTGGCCGAGCGGCTGGCGTTGGTGATGGAGGGTGTCTGCGTCGGCGCAGGCGCTCGGCACGGACGGTCCCGCCCGGCAGGCGCGTGCGATGGTGGACCTGGGTGGCAGGAAACCCGCGATAGTCAGCTGTCCTGCCACTGGCCGACGAATCCGGCGAGGCGCATCCTTTGGCGTGTGAGCGACAGACCAAAGGCCAACACGGCGACCTATGCGGTGCTCTACACGGGTTATGGGAGCCCCGGTGTGGCCAGCACGGTGGGATTCATCAAGGACGGGGACACGATCGTGGTCACCGACCCGGGGATGGTCAGCCATCGGCGTGTCATCCTGGAGCCGTTGCGGCGCACGGGGTTCGAGCCGGAGGACGTGACCGATGTGGTGTTCAGCCATCACCACCCCGACCACACGCTCAACGCGGCGCTGTTTCCCAACGCGCGGTTCCACGACCATTGGGCCATCTATGAGGGGGACCAATGGCATTGGCGGGACGCCGAGGGATACGACCTGACCGATTCGATCCGGCTGATCCGCACGCCAGGCCACACCGCCGAGGACATCACGACGCTGGCGGGCACGGCCGAGGGCGTGGTCGCGTTCACGCACGCGTGGAACGAGGCCACGTCGGTGGGCGACCGGCACGCGACCGACCTGGAAGCGTTGCACGCCAGCCGGATTAGGGTGCTCGCCGCGGCCGATGTCGTCGTGCCGGGGCACGGGCCGGCGTTCGTGCCCGACGAGAGCACACCGCGATGACCGTGCTTGAGTTGCGGCAGTACAAGCTGCACCCTGGACGGCGGGACGTGCTGATCGAGCTGTTCGACCGGGAGTTCGTGGACAGCCAGGAGGCGTGCGGGATGCGCGTCCTCGGGCAGTTCCGCGACCTGGACAACCCCGATCGGTTCGTGTGGCTGCGCGAGTTCGACGACATGGATGGGCGCAAGCGTGCGCTGGAGGCGTTTTACACCGGACCGGTGTGGCGCGCTCACCGTGACGCCGCCAACGCAACGATGATCGACTCCGATGATGTGCTGCTGCTGCGGCCGGTGCGGCCCGAATCGCGACTACGGCCGGTCGGGCCGCGCCCGCCGGTCGGGGCCACCGAAACGGCTCCCATTGTTGTGCATGTTGCCATCTGGCCGGGGGCGTTCGCGGTACCAGATGAAGGGATTGGGCTTTATGAAACCGAACCGGCGGAGAACACGTTTCCCGCGCTGCCGGTCCGGACCGATGTCAACGTGACCGTCTGGTTTGGACGGTCGCCGCAACCGGGCGGTCAGGCACTGCGGCTTTGCCCGACCGCGCGGTCGATGCTGCGATAACCGGCTGTGGCTAGAGTGGCAGCTGGAAGTGGAAGGCGCTGATGGTCAGGCGCTCGCGCATGTAGAACCGGTGCGCGTCCTTGCGGAACGTGCCCGAGTCGAGGTCGAGGATCGTGCAACCGGCCGCCCTCGCCCGCTGCGTTAGCTCGGCCAGCAGCGCCTTGCCCACGCCGAGCCCTCGCGCCGATTCGGTGGTCACCAGATCGTCGATGTAAAGCTTGCGCCCTGCGACGGTCGTAGCGATGATGCGCCACCCGGCAACGCCCACACACCGCCCGTCGGGGTCGAACGCGGCGGTGAAGCGGTAGCCCTGCGGGTATCCCTCGGTGTAGATGTCGTGAAGGGACTGTGCGGTCAGCTCCGGCCGCAACTCCCGCAGCACCGACAACACATCGCCGGCCAGCCGAGGATCACCCGGCTCGATGTCGATCAGTTTCACCGGCCAACCTTACCCGCGCGCTACATCCACGAGCGCAGCATGGGCTCGGCGCGTTCGGCGATGTAGAGGCGGTAGTGGTACCAGCAGCGCAGACCGGCCTTGCCTTTGGCCGGCGAACAGGCGTGGCCCAGGGTGAGCGGCAACGTCTCGGCGCGGGCGATGAGGCGTGAGGCCAGCGGGAAGAGCAGGGCGCGCACCGGGCGGCGCACGGCAACGGCGGGTCCGATGCATCTGACCCTCAACGTGGGGATCTTTTCGCTCCACCCCGTTGGCGGTCTCGAAGATGCTCTCGTCAACCCACACCACGGCGTTCTCGCCCCCGGTCGCCGTGACGATCTGCGAATGCCATGCGTCCCGGGTTTGCGGCCAGGGCAGCCCCACGCAGTCGGGCCGCGCGCGGCTCAACAAGGCACCGGTCAAACGGCCGATCATGTTGTCGCGCAATTGTTTGATCAAGTCGAGGGCGATGCCGCTCAGTGTATCGCCGGCCCGCGCCGAATCCGGGTCGACCGCGTCCAATGTGGACAACGCCACGGGTCGGACCACCTCGTCGTCATCGCACACGGAGACGGTATCGGCGAAGTCAAGTTCCTTCTTGAGCGGAAAATCCTCCTCAATCACCGTCCGCAGCGGCGTGGCGCCGTGCGGACCGGCGAGTTTCAGCTCCGCTTCGAAGCACTCCGAAAGCCGTTTCCAAACGCGGGTCAGCGAGGCGGCCGCACGGTCGGGCGGCAGCGCGCCGATGGTGTTCATGAAGTTGTCTCCTCGCCGGGGAGCATGTCGATGATCGCCTGGACGTCCCGCTTCGTCACCTCGCTGGTGCGCACCCGCTCGAGGTCGGGGTCCATGGCCAGCCACGAGCCGGACAGCCGGTAGGCGTCGCTGCAGCACATCGCATCGTTGAGGTGTTTGACCGCGTCTTTGAGGTATGTCTCCGCCTGTTCCGGATCGCCGGCCTCGCGTACCGCCAGACAACAGGCGACGTTGTAGCGCACCTCGGCCCATCGCGATCCCATCAACCGATCGGGTACGGGATCGACGCAGCAGCCTCGGCGCGCCATGTTGACGAGCTCTGCCGCGTCGATCGCGTCGCGGACCTTGCGGCGGTTCCGAAACCGGGCGACATCGTTGCGCTCACGGATGGACAACCGTCGCATCACGAGGATCGGCGGCCACAGTCCCCGCTGGACCCTCTGGAACGCGCCGCAGGATGCCTCGTGCTTCCCCTCCGACGAATAGGCGATGGCGAGGCGATACTGGGCCAGGCCGTAGTCTTTCCAGATGTGCGCTGCCCGCTCGTACTGCCGCAGGGCCTCCTTCTGCAGACCGCCCAGATCGAGCTCGTAGCCGTAGCGCACGAGCATCTCGGCGCTTCCTGGCGTCGCGCGCACGACGCTTTTCATCTTCCCGATGCGCTTGCGGCGGTCTTCGCGCGTCTCGCACTTGAGTCTCTGCCACTGGTAATAGGCCGCACCGGCGTTGGGCACCCATTGCATCCACGGCGGGACCGCCCGAGCGTTTCCGATGATCCACCCGGCCGCCTCGTAAGCCGCCTCGGCCAGCGCGTCCTCGGCCTTCTTCGCCTCCACGCTGAAGGTCTTCAGGGTGCGCTGCGTCCGTCGTGATCGGATCACGACCAGGACTTGGCTCTGGTCGTCGGGACCGACGACGCTGGCCGTGATCTCGTAGCCGCGCTGCGGGATGGCGACCGCGTTGGCGAACGACAGCAGCGCCTTCGCGATGGGACCGCGGACCGGATCGATCGCCACCAGGTCGGTGATGGACGCGGCCGCCTTGGTGCCGGGCTGCCCGCCGGGCTCGACAAGATTGGTCAGCAGGTGATGCCGCAGCGCGGCCCGGTGATTCTCGTTCTTGGGCGCCTTTTCGTCGAAGGCGACCGGGCCGGGATCCAGGCCACCGTTGAGCACCTCCAGCCGCCGGTACCCGAACACCGCCGCGGCGGCCAGCAGCGCCCACAGCCACGGCTCGGGCGACCATGCGAACGCCGTGCGGATCGCCGTTTGCCCGCCGGAGGTGAGTTGTCGCGACAGCTCCACCGCCGAGCCCGCCGCATCCTGTTGTTCGTTGCGTGCCCTTGCCAGTGCCAGCTCTGCCGCGCGGTCGGCATCCGTAGCGGCTTTGGCCGCCGCGTCCGCCCGGTCGGCATCCGCCCTGGCAACCCTGGCCAATTCCGCGGCGGCTTGCCGATCGACGGCGGCCCCCGGCGCGTCCGCCTCCTTCTGCGCCTTTGCGTATGCCTCTCGTGCCGCGAGGGCGTCATCGCTTGTCTTGGCACGGCGCAAACCCGCGATCTTCAGCTCGGCCTCGGCGATGCTGAGCCGGATTGCCGCCGGATCAGCCGGTGTCGCGTTGTCCAAGCGCCCGCACGGGTCAGCCCGCCCCGCAGTGGCGGGCGGCTGGAACTCGCCGCCTGCGGCTTGGCAGGCACGGACGATGGCCGCCTGAGCATCGTCGGCCGACCTGACGTCCTTGAACTTGAGGAGCTGCTCGTCGAGTAACGCGATCGCGGCGCGTTGCTCCAGTGCCGCCTCGACGGCCCGCTCGTGCCGGCCGACCCCCGTGACCACCATCGCGCCTAGAAGTACGAACACCACCGCCAGGCCACGGAACCACCCGGCCGGCCACTGATAGGCCACCGCGGTCAGCGCGACCGCCACGGCGATCATGAGCACGGCATGCCGCCACGTCCACGGGCCGCCCTGGCGGGCCTCCGCCATCAAGACCGACACGACGGACAGGCAGAACACCAGCGTGGCAACGGCCAGAGCGCGGGCCGGGCCGGGACCGGTCGCCAATCTCCACTGCCGCGCATGGAACAGCGCCAGAAACACCATCAGGGCACCGGCGAACAACGCAAGCAGAACCACCATGGTGTCCAACATGGCCCGCTCCATCACTCGGTGGAGTTCGGCGATCCGGCCAACCCTACGGGCCATTGACCCGACGTATCAATAGGAGTAAACCCCTGGAGTGACCAAATATCTGGCGATCACGCTGACGCTCTTGGTGTGAGCGTGCGGCGACCCTCGATCTCCCCGCCTGTGAGCGCACCGCCCGGCGCCGCGGCGAAACCACACTCGAAGTATTTCAGCCAGGCGGACTGACCCCCCCGGCATGCCGCCGCAATTCTTCGCCACGTGCGGCTGTCAGAAGATGTCCGGCTTCCCTAAGGAGTGGGGAGGCTGGCCGCCCGCTTCAAAGCGTGCTGTAGCAAGGAAATCAGCGCGTCGCGCACGGACACCCGCTCACGCGCGTCAAACATGATGAGCGGGGTCTGGTCGCTGATGGCCAGCGCCCATCTCAAGTCGTCGATCGTATGCGCGAGCCTGCCGTCGAACATGTTGACCGCCACCACGAACGGCAGGTCCAGCTTCTCGAAGTAGTCCACGGCCGGGTAGCAGTCGTCGATGCGGCGCGCGTCGACGATCACCATCGCGCCCAGCGCGCCGTGCGACAGGTCCCGCCACATGAAGCCGAACCTGTCCTGACCGGGCGTGCCGAACAGGTACAGCTTCAAAGTCTCATCAATGGTTATGCAGCCGAAGTCAAGTGCGACCGTCGTCGCCGTCTTGGCGGGGATCTCCTCCATGCCATCGATGCCTTCGGCCGCGGTGGTGATGGCCGCCTCGGTGGTCAGCGGCTTGATCTCCGAGATGGAGCCGACCGCCGTCGTCTTGCCGACCCCGAAACCGCCGGCTATGACAATCTTTAACGGTACCGGTAAAGCCTTAGCGGATGGATTCGAGTCCACGGATAACCCTCTCGATCAGGTCTATGTCGTGCGCGAGTGGGAGGCTGGGCCGGCGCACGCGGACGTAGCCCTTCTCCGCCAGATCGGCGACCAGCACCCGCGCGACTCCAATGTGGAGCTTGAGCCGCGCGGCCACCTCCGCCACCGACATGGGGACCGCGCACAGTCCCACGATGTCGCGATGCTCGAACGCCAGGCCCGGCAACGCGTCCGTGCCGGGCCCGGTCGTCATCACCTGCGCCTCGATTTCCAGCGTCCGGTCGACCGGTTCGGTGCGCCCGTCGGTGAGGACATACGGTCGCAGCGGCGAGACGTCCACATGGGACTCCTCGTCCGGGAAATCGGCGTCGAGATAAGGGCGCATCAGCTTCCTACGGTCAGCTTCAGTTCCTCGATGAGGCCGGGGGACAGCGCCGAGCTGGCCCGATTGGCGAACAACGCCATCTCGTAGGCCACGGTGCCGAGGCTGGCCTGTTTGGAGGCGAGGACGCCGAGCGCGCAGCCGATGCTGATCGTGCACACCAGCATGTATCCCTGGGTCAGCTCGATGACGACCTTGTCCGGCTCGCCGAGCGGGGCACACTCGGAGACGCCGTGCGCGAGGCTGAGCGTCGCCGAGCAGATCGCGGCCAGCCGGTCGGCGTCGGCCCGGGGCAGGTCCGACGACATTGCGATGAGCAGGCCGTCCGACGATACCGCGATGGCCGCGACGACGCCCGCGGTCTCCTGCGCGAACCGGCCCACCAACCAGTTGAAGTTCTTTGCCGCACTGCTGACGTCCGAGGCGGGCGTGGTCATATCGGGGTCTCCTTGTCTGCCTTTTCCCAGGCTTGCATGTAACTGTCAAATGTGGAGCGTTCGGCGTCGGGATCGCGTTGCTGTGCCACGGGCAACGCCCGCTCTTTCGGGGCCGGGAAGAGGTTCGCGCCGGGGACGCGGCGGCTCAGCGTGGCGCGGCTGAACGCACTCTGGAACGCATCCATCGCGGCGTGCGTGGCCACCGGGTCGTGCACGGGGGGCGGCTCGGGCGCCTTGCGCGCGGCAGTGGGCAGGTTGGCCCCGGGCACGCGCCGGCTCAGCGTGCCACGCTGCTGCGGTTGCGGCTCCGGCTCCCGCTGAGGTTGGGGCTTTGGTTCCGGCTGGGGTTTTCGTTCCGGTTGGGGTGCCGGCTGCGGTTGGGGTGCCGGCTGCGGCGGCTCGGGTTCCCGTTCGAACCACGCGAAATCGCCTGGGACGACGGGAATCTCGGGCACCGGGACGGCCGGCTTCGGTGCGCGCCTTGGCAATTCAGTCGGTACCGGCTCAGCCCCCACACTGAACAGTGCGGGCGGGATGGAGACGGTCGCCGTGACGCCCTCGCCCGGCGTAGGGGAAAGCTCCACTGCCAAGCCGTGCCGCCGGGCCAGCCGCCCGACGACGAACAGCCCGAGCAGGCTGGTCGGCGCGATGTCGAGCCGCTCCCGCTCGACCAGCCGGCGGTTCTCCTGCTGCAGCTGGCGCGTGGTCATGCCGATGCCGTGGTCGACGATGCTCACCCGGCACCAGCCGTCGTCGTGCAGCCGCGCGCTGACGTCCACAGTGGACTGCGGTGGGGAGAAGGCGGTCGCGTTCTCCAGCAGTTCGGCGAAGACCAGCACCAGGTCCGACACGAGCCCTGCGGAAACCGTCGCCGGGTGCAGCTCGCCCAGCCGGACCCGGCGATAGTCCTCGATCTCCGCGAGCGCCGACCGCAGCACGGTCGCCATCGGCATCGGCGTCGCGATCCGGGGCTCGCTGCGCGAGCCCGCGATGACGAGCAGGTTGTCCGCGCTGCGGCGCAGGCGGGTGGACAGGTGGTCCAGCCGGTACAGCTTGGCGAGCAGGCGCACGTTCTGCTCGTCGCGTTCGAGCTCATCGACCAGGGCCAGCTGGCGGCGCACCAGATTTTGCGTGCGCTGGGCCACGTTGGCGAACATGAGGCTGGTGTTGCGCCGCGAGACCATCTGCCGTTCGACCAGCCGCGAGGCGGTCGTCTGCACCTGGTTGAAGGCCACGGCCAGCTCGCCGATCTCGTCGCCGGACGACACGTCGATGGCCGGGAGCCGGCGCGGGCGCTCGTCGGGGTTTTCGACGTCGCTCACCCGTACCAGCTCGGCGTTGGTCACTTCGGCGACGTTCGAGGCGGCCCGGATCAGCCGTAGCAGCGGTCGGCGGATGGCTCGGCTGACGATGAGCGCGAGCCAGATCACGAGCCCGAACATCACACCGGTGCCGAGGCCGACGACCCACCCGATGATGCGGCCGGTGAGGCGGCGGGCCGCTGCGGCGTCGGCGATCTCGCTGGTCACCCGGGTCTGCACCATCCGGCGCAGGTCGGCCTGCACCTCGGCCGCGCTGAGCGCGTCGCGCACGAACGCCGGCGAGCCATTCGGCTGCTGGGCGAGGGTCGACACGCGCCGGGCGGCCTCGCCCTGGTCGACGAGCACGAGCAGGGCGGCCTGCTCGGTGTCGGCCTGGAGCACGAACCGCTCGGTGAACATCTGTGCCTGTGCGGTCGAGGTGGTCAGCAGTTCCCGCCCGAGATGCTGGTTGACCGCCAACATCAGCAGGGCCGTGCCGCGCAGTGCGTTCTGCTCGTTGGCGCGCAGCAGTGCGTCGAGCGCCGCCAGCTGGCGGACGCCATCGGCGTCGCTGGTGCGTTGCTGCAACAGGCGAAGCGCGTCGATGAGCGACTCGATGACGGCGTGGTAAGCGCGGGCGACACTGTCCAGCGGGGCACCGCGACTGCGCGCACTCTGGCGCAGCTCGCTGAGCGAGCCGATGCGCACCAGCGCGTTGGCCAGTTCGTCGGAGGCGTTGGGCCCCAGCGTGCGCAGCATCTCCTCGGCCATGTCGGCGACCGTCTGCTGCTGCAACACCATCGTCACGGCCAAGGCGTTCAGGGCTTCCGGGTCGGCCAGATAGGCGGCGGTCACGAGCCGCTCGCGCTGCAACTCCCACACGAGCGTGCCCAGCATGCGGGCCTGGGACGCGGCGGTGGTGGTCACCAGCGCCGCCCGTGCCTCGGCCCGCGCGTCCACAATGGCCGGTCCGCCGAGCAGTGCCACGGCCGCCAGCGGCAGTGCGACGAGGAAGTTCAGCTTGCCCCGGACGCGGAGACGATCGATAATCATCGCCGCGCCAGGAGTTCACGTGGGTCGATGAAATTGGGTGTGCGCCGACCGGTGGACGCGCCGTCCTGCTCCTCGGCCGGCGGCGCGGGCGGTGCCGCAACGCGCCTGCGGGAAAGCAACAGCCACGCCAGGGCGGCGGCGGCCAGCCCGGACACGCCTACGGAAAGCAGCAGCACCCGCTGTTGCACGGCCAGATCCGCGGCGGTGGCGTCGAGCAGTTCCGTGAACGCGTTGAGCGCGGCCGAGGCGAGCCCCAGCCCCGCCTCGCGCACCCGGGTGGTGGCCAGCTCGACGTCGATCCGGGCGGTGGCCCGGCTCAGGGTGTCGGCCGAGTCGATCTTGGCGGTCGCCTGGCTCAGGGTGGCGGCCGACGTCGTGAACTCGTCGAGCGGCGCGAGCAAGGGGAGGTCGGGGGACAGCGACGCGGCGCCCAGGCCCGCGCTCACCTCCTGCGCGGCGCGCGAAATGCGGTCGCGCAGAATCGGGACCAGTGGGTCGGTGGGCGCGGTGTGCGAGAGCGACGCCAGATCTCCAGCGATGGCAAGGACTTCCGGGACCCGCTTCATCCCCACGTCGATCAGGTGCGAGGAGCTGCCCGGGTCACGGGTCACCTGCGACGAGTCGGCGAGCCAGGCCAGCACCTCGCGGGTCATCGCGACCGGAACGGCGAACGCCCGTACCGCCTCCGCACCGGCCGGGTTGCGCCGCAGCACCTCCTCGATCTCGCTGTTGATACGCGCCCATCGCTGGTCGATGCGCAGGCGGGCGGCGTGTGCGGGATCGACGCCGTTGACCTCGCCGATGCTCGCGCGAATGCCGGAGTCGTCGATGCGGATGGTGCGCGCGGCCGTGTACTGCGCGTCGACCAGCCCGGCGAGCAGGCCGTTGAGTGGGCGGGCGTAGGCCGCTGCCGCACGCTCGACGGCCACGACATCGGACATGCCCGAGTTCGCGCTCCACAGCTGCCCGATGAGAAAAACCATCGGACTGAGCGCGAGCACCAGGGCAGCGATCTGCAGCGCGCGGCTTAGGGGCGCGTTGCGCTGCGGAGGCCGCGCCGCGTGGGCCGCGGCCGGTACCAGGTTGGCATTGTCAGAATCGGAGGGTGCGAGACTCATCGAAGTTCCTCGTCGGGGTTAGTCCGGAACCGCCTTCACGAACCTTTCGTCCAGCAGGCCAGCGACGGCCGGGCGGCTCTGGACCATGCCGGTGCCGAAGACGAAGTCGGCGATCTGTGTGGCCTGAAAGTTCAGGTGCTTCGGAGTGGTGCCAGGCTTAAACGCGTCTATAGCCTGCTGCCGGGTGAAGATGGAGGTACCGGCGGCGAAGGTCTGATAGTCGGCCACGCTCACCCCACACACCCGGGCCATGATGGCGGTTGCGGCCGCGCGGTTCTCTTTGATCCATTCGAGTGTGTCGAACCAGGCGTTGACCAAGCCCTGCACCGCATCCGGGTGCTCCTCGATCAGGGCCGGCCGCACCACAAGGTGGTTCGGGATGGCGCCGGGGAACTCGGCCGACGTGGCGATCGCCCGGCTCCCCTCGCGATAGAGCGCGCGGTTGGTGTAGGGCGCCGACACGCTCACGGCGTCGACCTGGCCCGCCGCGAACGCCGCCGCCGCGGCCTCCGCCGGCTGCGGTTGCAGGATGACATCGCGCTGGCTCAGACCCGCCTGCTGCAGGGCGAGCAGCAGGAGATAGTGGTGGGCGGTGCCCTGCTCGACCGCGATCCGGCGGCCCTTCAGCTCGGCCACGCTCGTAATCCCTTGGCGGGCAATGATTTTGTCGTTGCCGGTGGAATTATCGTTGACGAGCACTATGGTCTGCTTCGCCCCGGAGCTGATCGAGATGAGAGTATCGTTGAGCGTCTGGCTGTTGGCGTCCAGCGCGGCGGTTTCGAGCGCGAGCAAACTGTCGGTGTAGTTGGTGAAAAACTTCAGCTCCACGTTGACGCCGTGCTTGGCGAACAGACCCTGCTCCTTGGCCACCTGCCAGGGCAGCCAGCCCGGCCATGCCGTGAACCCCAGCGTCACCCGCGCCGGAGCGTCCCCCGCGTCGCGGCCGCCCGCGCTGGAGGCGCAGGCCGCAACGTTCGCTGCACCCGCGAACAGCACGACACTGAGCACAATAGACGGCAGGCGGGTCAAGGGCATACTCCTGTGATTTCTGGCCGCACCCAGCGGGGATTAGCGGAGTATAAGAGATCCTATGTCCGATCGCGAGGGTTCGGGCTTCAGACAAATAGACGACCGACAACCACCGGTCAGCTCGATACCGTCGTGCCCGTGAGCCAGCCCGCCAGGTTGTCGCGCGAGGACGAGCAGCTCCTCGCGGCCGCCGTCCGGAATTTCAGTCCGGAAGAGCGTCGTTTCGCTATGGCGACCAGGCTGAGGGCGGAGGGGATCCGCACACTGGAAGAGGCATATTCGACCCCGGAGAAGAGGCGAACGCTCGTCCGCGTGGCGCGCGATGTGGGCGGGAAGACGGGCGCGTGGCGCCAGTTGGCTGCCGTTGTTAGACAGCTTCACCCGCGTCCGGTCCAGGCGGCCGCGACGCGGGCTTCGATCTCTGCTGCGGTGTCCACGGCTAAGGGCAGGGTGCGGGTGTCAGTTCCGACCGCTGAGCGTGGAGCGCAGACACGGACAGTCGAGCGCCCGTTAGCTCCGGCTGCGGAGCCTGAGGCGGAAACTACAGCGGTGGTGTGGCCCGTGGAGAGGCCGGAACGGCGGGCCAGGCGGCTCGTGGCGGTGCAGGCGCGGGCCGATCGGCTACAGGAGCAGGTGGCGCGGCTGACACATGAGAAGGACGACCTCGCTCAGGAGCTTGCCGCCGCTCGGGTCGAGATAGCCGCGCTCAAGGCCCTGCTCGGGGAGGCGGAGCAGGGGCGTGCCGAGGTCGCGGAGCGTCGCCGCGAGGCCGAACAGGAGGCGGAGCGAATCATCGAGCGTGCCCGCCGCGAGGCCGCCGACATGATCGTATTGGCGCGAATCGAGGCCGAGGCGATCCGTGATGCGGCCGCGTCGCGCTTGGAGCTTCCCGCGCCACCCGAGTTCTCGGTGGAGCCTACCGGGTTCCAACCGACCGCAGTGGACAAGTTTATCGAGCGGATCAGGTCTCACCGGGTTTGGCACGAACCGCCCGCGTTCCCGCAAGTAGGTTCAGGCTACGACCGCCGACAAGTGGTCGTCTATCTTGACAAGCTGCGCCGGGCGGTGGGCGGGTGAGGTCGCGGCGGGCGTTAAGTGTGGGGCTGGGAAGCTTCGCGGGGCAGTGGAAGGCGTTTCCGTTTGTGGCGCAACGGGTGGAGGCGGTCACCAAAGCGCTGGCTAACTTTGGGTATTCGTGCGCAACATTGGACGGCGCGCAGGCACCGTCCGCGGCGAGCGTGGCGGAGGCGATCTGGCGGGCGGCGGCCGGGCTTACGCCCGATGATGTGCTGCTCGTGCACATTTTGAGCCACGGTGTCATCAGCGAGAAGACGGACGAGCTGTATGTGGTGGGCGCCGATGGCGAGTTCGAGCCCGGCGATGATGTCGGCAGGTGGATGAGAAAGGTTGCCGACTCGCCGGGTCTGCCGCACATGTTGTTTCTCCTCGACATCTGCCACGCGGGCAAGGCGGCCCGGCCGCGCTGGCACATCGACGACGATAAGCGGGGCTGGGTGATCGCGGCGTGCGCGCCCGATGAGCCCGCGTTCAACGGGCGGTTCACCGAGGCTGTGGCCAACGTGCTCGACCGGTTCGCGCGCAGCGATGTCGAGTTTGACCCGTCCCGGCGGCACATTCCCCTTGAGACGTTCGCGCGGGCCGTGCGGCGTGAGGTGAAGCGGCTCAGCGAGGCCCGCAACGGGTACCGGCAAGAAGTCACGGGAAGTCTCCTGGACATCACGGCCGACGTGCCGGACCTGCCCTTCTTCCCCAATCAGCATCCGGCGACCGATCCGCGCGTGCTTGCGCGCCCGCAGGTCGACCCCGCGGTCGCGCCGTTCCTTGACGAGGTGGACGAAGCGCTCGACGCCGCGCATTTCATCGAGCGGGCCGCGGGGCACGGCGAACTGCCCGCGCAGCAGGGCGTGGGCTGTTTCAGCGGGCGCAGGCACGAGCTGCGGCTGCTGTCAGAGTGGTTCGACGGGTACGACGACCGGCGGCTCATCGTGGTCACGGGGAGTCCTGGCGTGGGCAAGTCGGCGTTGGTCGGGGTGGCCGTGTGTGCGGCTCACCCGAAACTGCGTGAGCCGACGCATGGTCTATGGGCGCGTCTGGACCGCACACCGCACCGCAACTCGCGGCTCGTCGCCGTGCATGCGCGCCAACGTGATCTGAGCGAGATCGTGGCCTCGATCCAGCGGCAGCTTTCGCTTGACCCGCAAGGGGATGTGCTGGAGCAGCTGGGTGCGCTCGATGAGCCGCCGGTCATCGTGATCGATGCATTGGACGAGGCGGAGCGCTATGCGGAGGTCCTGGATCGGCTCCTGTTGCCGTTGGCCAGCGGGACGCCCGCGTGCCGGCTTCTGATCGCGATGCGGCCGTGGGCGGAGCTGGGCGAGCTGCGCGGGCTGGCTGAGGCGGGTGGCGGGCTGATCGACCTCGACACCGTGGCGGAGGACGTGCTTCGGCGCGACATCGAGGATTACATCCGAGAACTGTTGCGCTATCAGGCCCCGTATGGAGAGCTGGCCTACGTCGGGGCGCGCGAGACGTTCGCGTCGGCGGTGGCGCACGAGTTGACCCGGCCGCGCGAGGAGGAGCAGCGCTGGGGCGCGTTTCTCGTGGCGGGCCTGTACACCTATCACCTGCTGTCCGCTCACGAACCGATCAGCGACCCGGCCCGCGCTTCCGAGCTGGGCAGCCGGGTGCCGCTGACCCTGCCCGCCCTGCTGGAGCTGGAACTCAAGGCCCGTGGCAATGTGCCGTGGCTGCGCCCGCTTCTCGTGGCCCTCGCCCACGCGCGCGGCGAAGGCATGCCGGTCGAGACGGCTTCCCGTGCGGCGCAATCGTTTGCGCCGTCGGGGATGGGCGTGGCAGAGCCGGCCGAGATCGCCGAGGCGATGCGTGTGGCGCGCTTCTATCTGAGGCGTAGCGCCGATGTCGACGGCACGACGCTGTATCGCCTTTTCCACCAAGGATTGTCCGACTATCTGTGCGAAGGTGCCGACGCGAGCGGCATGCTGGCCGCGATGCTCGCGCCGATCGGGGTCGCCGGTTCGCGGGCGCGGCGCTGGGATCTGGCCGAGCCCTACCTGCGGCGGCACGCCGTGCAGCACTGCTCGGACACGAGCGTCTTCGCCGGTGACCTGGAGTTCCTGGTCTACGCCGATCCGGTGGCGGTCACCGCATTGCTGGAGACCGACCCGCCAGTGTCGTGGTTGGACAGCGAAACCCATCAGCGGATCGGTACCCAGATTGTGGAGCGCCGCTATGGCCTTGCGCGCCTTGCCCTGCGGGCTGGTGAGCACGACGTCGCCGCGCAGCTCACCGAGGCGCTTCCATGGCGTCCACTGTGGACCGTAGCGCCTAAGCGGGCCAGTGGAGCGTTGCATCTGGGCGAAGGCTCGATCGAGGTAGGGTTCGCCCGCGTAAGCGGCGCCACCACGTACGTTTTTACGTGGGTGTCCGGCAGCTACTTCAGCACGTGGGAGTTTGGGCCGGGCGGTGGCGGCCGCATGTGGACAGTCGCGTTGACCGAGCCCGTGACACGGGTCGAGGTGGTGTCCGGATTTGTCTTCGTGAACAGCCGCAGCATTCACCTGGGCCTGGGCACACCCGGCGCCCCCTCCGTGGCAGAACCGGGCACCGAAGTGTCGATGCTGGCCGCCCATCGGGTCAAGTGGGTCAAGACAGAACAGGGTGAGATCCTCGTCGTCGCCGACGAGACCAGCGGCATCCGGTTGTACAAGGGCTACACGCGGACGCCTCTCGGGTTGATCCAGACGGGCGGCACGGTGGCCGCATTGGACTGTGTGGCCGACGCCGGCACGCTGACGGTGGTGGCATTGTGGGGCGAGAAGGTGGTCGTCCACTCATGGCTGTTGCGCCGTCACGTGCCCGGCGATCCGGTCGTGCTGGGAGGGGCACCCCAGCACGACCGGATCGCATGCTTCAAATGGGGCTCACGGCTCGTGGTTTTGACGGGCGGGCCCGAGGTACTCGCGTGGGAGTGGCCACGTCCGCCGTCCATTGGCGATAGCCGGGAGAGAATCACGGCGGTGGCATGCGACCCGGACGGCCGATATGCGGCGACCGCCACGGCCCGCGGCGCTATCGTGGTGCACGACACGGCCAACGGCGATCCGGTGGGCACGCCGTTCGCGGCGATGGCGAGCGCGCTGGGCTTCGCGAAAGTGCGCGGTCGCACCATGCTGCTCGTCGGCACGCACACCGGCGAGGTGGGCGCGTGGGATGTCGAGCGGAACGCCTGGGCCACTTATCATTTCGCCGCACACGACGGTGCGATTGGGATCGTGTCGGTGGCCGAAATGGGTTCGGGCGCAGTCTTGCTATCGGCTAGCGGGCAAGTCGTGCACCTGACCGACTTCTCCACCGGCGGGCTCCTGCTCGACCCGTCGCGCCCTGCCAGGCTGCCGAAAGGCGCATTGTTGGAGCCCGATATCGAGGTGCCGCGCCTTGGTGCGCCCGTCGAGTCCTGTGCGAAGTCGGCCAACGGGGACGTCTTCGTGATCATCGAGGGGGAGGCTACGTACCTCCGAGCGATGTAAAAAAAATTTGACTCGATGTCGGCTATTCTTTACCTTGTAGGCATGACCTTCGAGGAGAAGCGGGCGTGGGTGCTGGGGCTGCTGGCAGTCGTCACCTACGCCATCTATGTGACCGTCATCGTGCGGCGCGCGGACGGCATGCCGCTGGCCGAGGTGCCCTACGTGTCCACGATGCTGTGGGCGATCGGCGGGTCGATCATCGCGTCGATCGTGCTGGCGATCCTGATCGGCATCGTGTCGCCACGCGACGTGGACAAGAAGGATCAGCGCGACAAGGAGATCTACCGGTTCGGCGAATATACCGGCCAGTCGTTGGTCATCGCCGGGGCGATCGCCGCGCTGGTCATGGCAATGGCCGAGCTGGCGCACTTCTGGATCGCCAACGTTATCTACCTGGCGTTCGTGCTGTCGGCCGTGCTCGGCTCGATCGTCAAGATTGTCGCCTATCGGCGGGGCCTGCCGTCGTGGTGAAGCCCACGAAGGTCACCAACTCGATCCGGGCCCTGCGGTTCGCGCACGGCGAGATGACGCAGGCCGACCTGGCCGACCGGATCGGCGTGACCCGCCAGACGGTCATCGCCATCGAGCAGGGGCGCTACTCGCCATCGCTGGAGATGGCCTTCCGGATCGCGCGCGTGTTCGGCGTCCGGCTCGACGATGTCTTTCAATATCCCGAAGAGGGGGATGGGTCGTGAAGGCGATAGTGCAGGATCGATATGGGTCGGCGGAAGTGTTCCGGCTGACCGACATCGAGCCGCCGCAGCCGGGTGTTGGTGAGGTGCTCGTGCGGGTGCGCGCGGCCGGAGTCGATCCCGGGGTGTGGCATCTGATGACCGGGCGGCCCTATCTGATCCGTGTCATGGGGTTCGGGCTGCGCCGGCCGAAGAGCCGTGTCCCGGGCGGGGATGTGGCCGGTGTGGTGGAGGCGGTCGGGCGCGGCGTGACCGGGTTCCGGCCCGGCGATGAAGTTTTTGGTACCGGTGAAGGCTCGTTCGCGGAATTCGCCGTCGCGCGGGCGGACCGGCTCGCGCCCAAGCCCGCCGACGTTGGCTTCGAGCAGGCGGCGGCGGTGCCGACGTCCGGATTCGCCGCACTGCAGGGATTGCGTGACCGGCAACCGGTACTGGATGGGAAAAAGGTTTTGATCATCGGCGCGGGTGGCGGCGTCGGCACGTTCGCGGTGCAGCTGGCCAAGGCCTTCGGCGCGGAGGTGACCGGGCTGTGCAGCTCGTCCAAAGTGGACCTGGTGCGCTCGCTCGGCGCCGATCACGTCATCGACTACACGCGTGAGGAGCTCACCGGGCCGCCGCGCTTCGACCACATCCTCGACACCGCGGGCAACCGCCCGCTGTCACTGCTGCGGCGCGTGCTCAAGCCGGACGGCACGCTCGTCATCGTCGGCGCGGAGGGCGGGGGCAACTGGTTCGGCCACACCGGTCGCCTACTGAGCGTGCCGCTGGTGTCATTGTTCGTGAAGCAACGGCTGGGCGGGATCATCTCCGTGCCGCGCCCCGCCGATCTGGAGTCGCTGCGTGAGCTCTTGGCGGCGGGCCGGCTTACCCCGGTCGTCGACCGGACCTATCCGTTGGCCGAGGCGGCCGAGGCCGTGCGGCACATCGAGCGCGGGCACACGGCCGGCAAGGTCGTGATCAGTGTTGACTCCTTGTAGGGTCGTGCTAGCCTTGCACGTGTCAGAGAAAACTTACACATGAAGGAGCGCCATGACGCGGGCCCGGCCGACCGGTGACGAACTGGCCGAGATGCTGGCGGCGCTGGCCAACCCGCTGCGGTTGCGCATCGTCGCGCAGCTCTCGGCCGGCCGCAACTATGTCAGCCAGCTGGCCCGCGAGATCGGCGTCAGCCGCCCCCTGCTGCACATGCACCTGCAGCGGCTGGAGGCGGCGGGCCTGATCGTCGGGAGCCTTGAGCTGTCCGACGACGGCAAGGCGATGAAGTACTACGAGGTTGCCGACTTCGACGTGCGCCTCACCCCGGCTGCGATCGCCGAGGCGGCGCGAAGCCTGACCCCCAAGGAGAATGACTGATGGACCTGAGCAACTGGCCGACCGTGATCTTTTTGCTCGGCGTGCTGGCGCTGGCCACCTTCGTGTTCGTCGCGATCCTCGCATCGGCGCACGAGTTCCGCACGACGAAGGTGGCCTCGGCGACGGCCGACGACCTCAGGCAGCTGGTGCGCCGTTACGAGCAGCTGGCCGAGTCCACATTGGATGCCCAGCAGCGGGTGGCGGCCGACGTTGCCGAGCTTCGGACCCGTACCGCATCGATTGAACAAATCCTCCGGACCGTGGAATGAAAGCCATCGTGCGGGCGCGCTACGGCGGGGCCGATGCGCTGAGCCTGCAGGAGGTCGAGCAACCGGAGCCGGGCGACGGCGAGCTGCTCATCCGGGTGCATGCCGCCTCCGTTGACGCGGGTGTCGTGCACCTGATGACCGGCGAGCCCTATCTGATGCGGTTGATTTATGGGCTGCGCGCCCCGAAGCTGCACGTGCTCGGCATGGACGCGGCCGGAGTCGTTGCGGCCGTTGGCAAGGGCGTGACCGCGTTCCGGCCCGGCGACGAGGTCTATGCGGAGGTGCGCGCGGGCAGCTTCGCCGAATACACCACCGTGCCGGAGGGATTGGCTTCGCCCAAACCGGCCAACCTGACGTTCGAGGAGGCCGCGGCCGTGCCGTCGTCGGCAAACCCGGCGCTCATCGGACTGCGTGACGTGGCGCGCGTCCGACCGGGGCAAAGCGTGCTCGTCAACGGGGCGTCGGGCGGAGTCGGCACGTTCGCCGTGCAGATCGCCAAATGGCTGGGCGCCGACGTGACCGGCGTGTGCAGCGCGTCCAAAATGGACCTCGTGCGGTCGATCGGGGCCGACCATGTCATCGACTACGTGCGCTCAGATTTCACGGCGGGCAAGCGGCGCTACGACGCGATCCTGGACCTGGCCGGAAACCACGGCGTGGGCCGGATGCGGCGGGCGCTCGCGCAGAGCGGCGTGCTCGCGCTGTCGTCCGGCAAGGGCGGTCGCTGGATCGGGCCCATTGGCCGCATCGCCGCCGGCGCGCTCATGAATCCCTTTACCCGCCAGCGGATCGGCTCGGTCATGGCCGCGCCTAGCGGCGAAAACCTTGCCACACTGAAGAAACTGTTCGAGTCCGGCACCATCCGGCCGGTCGTCGACCGCACGTTCCCGTTGGCCGAGACGGCCGAGGCGATCCGGTACTTCATGGCGGGCAAGGCCCGCGGCAAGGTCGCGATCGCCGTGTAGGGCTCACCCGTCGACCCACAACCGGATGGTCGTCGCCGGTGGTCCGATGTGGACGCGGATCAGGTCGCACAACACGTTGGCCAGCAACAGCCCGTAGCCCCGACCGCCGTCGACCGGCGGGACGCGACCCGCCAACGCCGGCAGGCCACCCACGCTCACCACCTGCGCCACGATGGCGTGCTCGGCTCGCCAGAAGCTGACCCGGCCACCGTCGCCGCCTTGCTGCACGCTGTTGGTCGCGACCTCGCCGAGGGACTGCACCATGCGGGTCGCGAGGTGGTCCGGTGTGCCGCACTCGGCGAAAACGCGGAGGCGGCACGGCGTACGGCGGCGAGATCGGTGTGCGTCAGGACGTCGAGATGGCGGGCGTGCGCGGGAGGATCCGCCAGGGGCGGGTTGAACCGGCGCCACGCCTGCTCCTCGTAGCCCGGGCTGGTCCACGTGCGGTCGGCGTCGGTCAGGGTCGGATGGGTGTAGAGCGCGTCGGCGAGCACGGCCGGTTCGAGCGCGCTCTCGTCATATGGGCACAGGAGGATCGCGTCGCGGCCGGCGAACGCGTCGTTGACCAGGGCCTCGGGCTGGGCGCACGCAGGGTACTCGGTCGGGCTGCGCCCGGCCCAGATGGGCTCGCCGACGATGTGCGCCCGCCGGGCCCGGGTGCGCGCGAGCCGCGGCCAGCAGCACCGTGGGGATGAACCGGCCCAGCCGGTCGGCGTATGCGCCGCCATGCGTGAGGTGTTTCGGGACAACCCGCAGCAGTTGCGGCAACGCCGTCGGCGGGCCGATCGGCTCGCGACAGATGGTGGTGTGATGCCGCGCCCGCCGGTTTCCGTGCCATACGACTGCGAGGCGATGCTGCAATCGCTTGAGGCGAAGGCGATTGCGGGTGTCGAATCGGTGGGCGAGGGGTGCGTACCGGCGAAACGCCCTCGGTGGCGGGCTAGCCCCAAGGCCGTGTAGATAAGGCATCGTTCGCCCTGTCAAGGACTGGGCGGGGGCAGGATGTCGATGTTGAGGGTGGCCTTGTAGCTGGTGCGGTTGACGTTCGGGCCGCGGGCTTGGTATTTGGAGATGGCGCGTTT